>DATEKH010000294.1:0-9616 GCA_035277525.1 Allostellaceae bacterium | reverse complement strand
GCGGTCATCGCGGGACAAGTTGCGCACTTTTTGGCTGTCCCGCCCACACAGAAAGTAGAGCGTAAGGTCTTCGCTGACATAGCCGACCGTCGTCGCTTGCGGCCAACCGTCTGGTCGCAGCGTTGCGACCGTCATGATTCGATGTTCATCCAGCAGGGCCAATATCTTACGCTTGATTTCATCATTCATTGCACCTCTCCTTCAAGTGAGCAGCCACGGGAGGGAGTCCGATTTCCTCGCCGCCCGGCTGGTTCGGCATCGTTCGCTTCGCCGCCTATGCCGGCCGCTTCAGCCAGGTAAACTTAGGGCGCGCGCGGAACCCAGCGACCGGCGAGCTTGCGATAATGGCGCTTTACCGCCGCCCAGGCGATGCGGTGCGCGACCGCCTCGCGATCAGGGCGCGCTGCATATTCGTCCCACGCATTATTGAAAGCGGCGCGATAGATGTCCTGCGCATGTTCAGGCAACTGCTCGCGAAGCGACGGTCGAAGATCTGCGTTGCTGGCATAGGGCATCGAGATTCGCTCGTTTTACCGCGCCATGGCGTTCTCGTTCGCCTCTCAGAGGTGCTGCGCTTCGTCGTCTGTGCAGTTATAGCCCAGCGTGGCGAGACCTTCTTCAAGGTAGTCGCCGAGCGCCGGCATGCCGAGAAGATATGATGCGGAATGGCGACGGTGCCGCTCCCGTGCCAGGGCGCGCGCGTTCGGCCATTCCTCACGATCGAAATCGCCGCGGCCCACCCAAGCAAGGGCGACCAGGTCGATCACTTCGTCGTCGTCGAGGATATTGATCGCGCCGCGGAGCTCCTCGAGCGTCGCATCGTCCGAATAATCCCCGAGAACCTCGCGCTCGTCATCGTCGATCTCGTTGGAGCCCGGATCCGGCTCCACAGGATCGACCTTGGCGTCGAACTCGCGCGCCTTGAGAATGATGAAACACACTTTGCCGGGATCGATATTGATAGCGACCGGCTCTTTGTCTTCGTCGATGGTGGGCATGGCTCGCTCGTTGGGACCGTGTTCGCGCAGCGCTATCTACGGTCCCAAACTCCCGTCTCCTCGTCGAGACGATCGAGTTCGAGCCCGAGAAAATCCGCCTTTGAGACCACGCCGACGATCCGCTCATTGTCGACGATCGGAATGTGGCGGCAACCGACGTCGAACATGACGCGCAATGCATCGATGGCGGAATGTCCGGGCGGCACCGTTCGCGGATTTGCGGTCATGACTTCGGAAATTGCGGTCTTCTCGGGATCTCGGCCGTCCGCCAACACTCGGCCGATGGCGTCTCGTCCCGTAAAGATTCCCAGCAACCGTCCGTCCTGGTCCGCGACAAGTACGGCGCCGACCTTCCGCTGGCGCATGCGTTGGCAAGCGTGCCGAACGGTCGCGCTGGGAGGGAGCACGAGCGGATGCTGGTACCGCACGATATCGGACAGGTGCCTCACAGCGATCCTCGCATGGCTGAAATTGCGGCGAATTCGATATTGCCATTTGACCGCATCTTGCTCCCCCAGCCTTGATCCAGATCAACGGGTAGTTGGTGAATTGCGGCTGGGAGCGGACGCCGTGGGACCCGCGAAATCAGCGACTTGCCGACGCCGCACCGTCGGCCTTGCGTCGCGCGGCGAGCCTTCAATGGGCCATGAGCACGGGCACAGTCATCTGCCGCAGGATCTGCCGTGTGACGCCGCCGAATATCGCTTCGCGCGTCCGTGGATGCCCGTAGCCGCCCATAACCAGAAAGTCGGCGCCGCTATCCGCGACCTTGTTCAGCAGCACGTCTCCGGTCGCGATGTCGTCGGCGACGGTCGTCGTCGCCTCGACACGAATATCGTGGCGCGCGAGGTGGAGTGCGATGTCGGCGACTGGAATGCCCGGTTCGGTGTCGCTCCCGCGTTCGGGATTGACCGTCACCACCATTACCTTTTTTGCGCGCTGGAGAAGCGGTAATGCATCGCCAATCGCACGCGCCGCCTCGGCGGTTGGCTTCCAAGCCACCAGTATGGTCTGAGCGATGGTCGGGAACGTCCCGGCATAGGGGACGATCACGACCGGTCGGCCGGAATGCAGCAAGACTTCTTCCGGGATGCGCTCGGCGGTGATGCCCGAGCGGTTTTCCTGATCGATCTGCCCGATGATCGCGAGGTCGGCATAGCGTGCGTGCAGCGCCACCGTTTCCGCCGGCAAGCCTTCGACAAAGCGCCATTCGCCGCTGACCCCCTGGCGCCGCAGCCCATCGCGGAATTGCGCTTCGGATTGCCTCGCGCGGTCGAGCTCGCTATTGCGGATCCGGACGTAAGTCTCGAAGTCCCTGATCTGCCCTGAATAGCTGCGCACGAGCTGCGACAGCGTCGGCACGAGATCGAGCGTATAGAGGCCGATAAGATGGGCATTCTCGCGCGCCGCCAGATGCAACGCGTAATCAAGACGACGGGCACCTTGCGTCGAGGCGTCGAAATGAAGCAAAAGATCCTTCAATGGCATCGCCGAGCCCTCCGCCAGCCGATGCGAAAACCTAGGTCGGCGGCCGGCCGCGGCCATTGATGCAGGTCAACGGACGAGGCGTGCGTTGCGCGGGATTGACCTGGCTCAACGCACAGATTGTCGGAGCTTGCTAAGGGTTGAGTGGCATCAGGGGAGATTCAGCGTGCCGCAGGATGCGAATTTTCGACAATGCGAACGCGTCGAACCGTCGCCCGGCTTGAGCGGGCAAGAGGGCTGGCGCAGCGGCGTCCCGCTGCCATCCGACCGGCTTTATCGCCGGTGCAATCTATCGGAGCTTGATTTCGATACGGTTCTCGACTTGGCCGATCCGCCCGGTCTCATCGGTCAGGAGCGCGCTATCGAAGCGGTCAAATTTTCGATCGGAATCCAGCACAAGGGATTCAATCTTTTCGCCTTGGGGCCGGCGGGCACCGGCAAGCACACGCTCATCAACGATCTTCTTCGGCAAAAAGCGGCCGGGGAGCCGACCCCGCCGGATTGGTGCTACGTCAACAACTTCGCAGATCCGCACCGGCCGCAGCGGCTGATGCTGCCGGCCGGCCGCGCCCGGCCGCTGAAAGAAGCGATGGAACGGCTTGTGGCCGATCTCCAGGTGGCTCTGCCCGCCGCCTTCGAGCGGGACGATTACCGCGCCCGGCGCGACGTGCTCGAGCAGGAATTCAAGAAACGCACGGAGGAAGCCTTTGGCGATCTGCAGCGGCGTGCCGAACAGAAAAGCATCACCCTTATCCGGACGCCGATGGGCCTGGCTCTGGCACCGACCCACAACGGCGAGGTGATCAGCCCTGACGTATTCCGCCGCATGGCGGAGGCCGACCGCAAGCATATCACGAGCGAGATGGAGGCCTTGCAGAAGGACCTCGAGGCGATCGTGCGTCAGATTCCCGATTGGGAGCGCGAGCACCGCGACGCGGTAAGCCAGCTCAATCGCAGCGTCACCGCGCAAACGGTGAGCCGGCCACTCGCCGAGTTGAGGAAGGGCTATGCCGATTTGCCGAAGGTCATCGCCTATTTCGACGCGGTCGAACGCGACATTCTGGAAAATGCCGACGACTTCATGGCACGGAACGCCGCCGAAGCCGCCGGCGAGCCTCCCGCGCCGATGGCACAGATGGTTCGCGAACTCCCCACCTTCCGCCGCTATCAGATCAACGTCATGGTCGACAACAGCGGGACGCAGGGCGCCCCGGTCGTGTTCGAGGATCATCCGACATATCAATCGCTGATGGGGCGGATTGAACATCTCGCGCGCTTTGGCGCGTTGACCACCGATTTCACGTTGATCGTTCCCGGAGCCCTGCACCGCGCCAATGGCGGCTACCTCGTGCTCGACGGCGAGCGTCTGATCGGCGCGCCATTTAGCTGGGACTCCCTCAAGCGTGCATTGCGTTCCGGCGAGATCAGGCTGTTGTCGCTCGAACAGTTGATGAGCCTGCAGAGCACCGTATCGCTCGAACCCGAATCGATCCCCCTCAACGTCAAGGTCGTGCTCATCGGCTCGCCGCTTCTTTATTACCTTCTCACGGAATACGATTCCGATTTCAAGGAACTGTTCAAAGTCGCGGCCGACTTCGACGACACGGTGGACCGGTCGCCCGAAAGCTCGGCGCTCTATGCCCGCGTCATCGCAGCGACGGTTCGCCGCGAGAAGTTGCGGCCGCTCGATCGCATGGGCGTCGCACGCGCGATCGAATACAGTTCGCGCCGAAGCGGCGATGCGGAGAAACTCTCGACGCAAATGCAGCATTTGACCGATCTTCTGCAAGAAGCGGATTACATCGCCAGTGCGAACGGACACGACCGGATCGGCGCGGCCGAGCTGCAGGCCGCAATCGACGCCCAACGCCGCCGCGGCGACCGAATTTACCAGCGTCTGCAGGAAGAGATCGCCCGCAACACGTTGCGCATCGAAACCTCGGGCGAGCGGATCGGCCAGGTGAACGGCTTGGCGGTGACGGGGCTCGGCGGATTTTCTTTCGGGCATCCGAGCCGGATCAGCGCGCGCGTCCGACTGGGGCAAGGCGAGGTCATCGATATCGAGCGCCAGGTCGCATTGGGTGGACCGTTGCATTCCAAAGGCGTGTTGATCTTGAGCGGTTTCCTCGGGGGCCGTTTTGGCAGATCGGGCCCGCTTTCGCTCACCGCCAGCCTGGTGTTCGAGCAATCCTATGGCGGGATCGACGGCGACAGCGCCTCGTCCGCGGAGCTCTATGCCTTGCTCTCGGCGCTTGCCGATGTGCCAATTCGGCAGTGTTACGCCGTGACCGGCTCGGTCGATCAGCACGGCTTCGTTCAGGCGATCGGCGGGGTCAATGAGAAAATCGAGGGCTTTTTCGACGTGTGCAATCGCCGCGGCCTCGACGGCAATCAGGGCGTCCTCATCCCGGCCGCGAATGTGAAGCATCTGATGCTGCGCGAGGACGTCGTCGCCGCCTGCGCCGCGGATCGATTCCACGTCATCCCGGTGGAGACGATCGATCAAGGCATCGGGATTTTGACCGGTGTTCCGGCCGGTGAGCTCGACATAACGGGACAGTATCCCGCCGGCACGCTCAACCAGCGGATCGCCGTCCGGCTCAGCGCGTTCGCGTCGCGAATGGAGCGTCACGCGGCGCCGCGGCGCCGCGAATATCCGCCACGCAAGGAGCATCGCGATGCCTGAGCGCCGCATCGCCCAGGTCGTTGTTGCCTGCGATGCGGTCGGCGAGAATGAGGCGAGCATCGAAGTCGCCGCACGCCTCGCCGACTGGCTGGATGCGGCGCTGCACGGAATTTTCGTCGAAGATGAAGCCCTGCTCCATCTGACGGGTATCCCGTCCGTCCGCTATGTCGGACCAACCGGCGAAAGCTTTTCCGCGATCGACGAGCGTGCCGTCCTGCATCAATTCGAGGCGCACGCCGCCCGCATGCGCGCCGCGCTCGAGACGGCCGCGCGCGCGCGAGATGTTGGCTGGACCTTCGACGTGGTTCGCGGACCGCCGAATGCGGCGATCCTCAGGATGGGCGATAAGGACCTGCTGGTCATCGAGAAGGAATCGCGTCCCTTTGCCGGCAGCGCGCGCCTTGCTTCTCGCCTGCTGACCGCAGCCCTCGAGAGCGAGAGACCCGTCCTGCTGCTGCGGAGCGGCGCGGGCGCCACCCATGATATCGTTTGTATGGTCTCGGGCACCGGCGGTGCCGCGGCGCGTCTTATCGTCCTCGCCGCCCAGCTGGCGAGCGCGGGTAAGCGGGCGTTCACGCTTTTTCTCGCCAATCGTGCCGCCGATGAACGGCCAGCTCTCGAGCTTGTCCGTTCCGTTTCGCCGGAACTCGCTCAACGCTGCCGCATTGAACGGCCAAACCGAAACACGCTTGCCAATACAGCGACAGCCGGGCGGTTATTGGTCGTCGATGCCGACCCGGCGATCAACGACGCGATCGCCTTGCGCGATATCTTGGCAACGACTGAAGCCGATATCCTGTTCTTGCGCTGAGTGGCCGTACATTGGGGCGAGGGGTGGCCCCCGCTCTGAGAACTCGGACCGCAGCACTATGGATTCGATGCCGGAGCGGCCACGCGCTTTGCCTCCGCCAGCAGCGGCCCCTTGAGCGACACCGCATCGCGAATGAGCGCCGCAAGCTTCTCGCCATCCAGGACCGCGAGCTCGATGTTCGCCTTATTTGCGTCGGCAATGAATGCAGGATCTGCGACCGTGGCATCAAAGGCAGCACGCAAAACCGCCAGCCGTTCCGCAGGCACGCCAGGCGGCGCGACAATCGACCGGCCAATCACGGTGTAGAGCCAGAAGAAACGGAACAATGCGCGGTCATCGTCGCTGCGGGCGAGCTGCAGCACCGTCGGCACGCCGGCAAGATCGGGATCGAGGGTCGGCTCGAGCGTTGCCTGATAGATGGGACGCAGCTTTTGCTTGACGACCCATTGCTTATCGAAGGGCCAGGGCGTGCTGCCCGAGCCCTGCACCTCGCCGCGCTCGACCGCGAGATGGATTTGCGCGCTGCCCTCATAGCCGGAAATAAGCTTGAATTTCGTACCCAACACATGATCGAGCACGTTGAGCGTTAGCGCGTTGACCGAACCCGCGCCGGGAACGCCAATGGTCGTCTCATGCGTTCGCGCGTCCTCGATGTTGGCGATTGGCGCATCCGGACGAACGACCAGCACGGAACCGGATTCGGCGATGCGGCCGATCCAGTCGAATTTCGCGGCATCGAACCGCGCCTCCGGTGCGCCCAGCACCTGCTGGAGAACAAGCGCCTCGCCGATCATGCCAAGCGCCGTCCCGTCCTTGGGCAGAATATTGTAAAGCTCATTGGCGAGGCGAAGGCTGCCCGCGCCCGGTTGGTTCTTCGCTATGACCGTCGGATTGCCCGGAAGATGCTTGCCGAGATGAGCGGCGAAGATTCGGCACTGCAGATCGTAGCCGCCCCCGGGCGCGTAGCCGATATAGACGGTGATCTCGTGGCTTTTGAAGAAATCAGCCTCCGGACCCGCCGAGGCCGCGCCGGAAAACGCGGCGAAAAAAAACACCAGCCCGACGAGACCGGCCCTCAAAGCCTAGAGCTTTCGCATTTCGTAAGCGATGGCGGCGCGGAACGCGCGGTCCGCGACCGCGCAGGCCTTCGCACCCTCCAACGCCGTGCGATAGGAAAAATCGTCGTCGACGTAGCGCGCGATCGCATCCCAGATCGAGTCCGAATGATCCATATCGGCGTCGACATGGACATTGGTCGAGATGAGGAGCGCGCGGTCGAGGGCGAGCTCGCGCAGCACTTTTTCGCGCCAGCGCTGCGAAAAACCGCCGCCCTTGATGATCCGGCTGTTGTTGCGCCGCTCGAGAAAATGCGAGGCCGTCAAAGCGCCAAGCCAGGGATGCGTGATGTTCACGTAGCTGAACCCGAAGAGCACGCTTGCGATGAGCGGCGACGGTTTGGCGTTTGCGACCTCGTCTTCGGTCACGCCGAGCGCCACCGCCTCCCGCGTCATGAGGGCGCGATGATCGCCGCCGCCGCGCGCATCGAAATGGAGCTCGTCGCTCTCATGCTCCCAGATCGCGTGCTTCACCTCCCACGGCGCCTTGGCTTGGACGAATGCCCAGCAATCGCGGCGATTGACGTTGTAGAACATCAGCTGCAACGCATAGCACCGGGCGCGCGCGATGGTGAGGGGTGTCTCGAAAAAGAGGCGAAATTCGGGCGTGTCGAACTGTCCCGTCGCAAGCGCCGTCAGTTCGCGATCGAGCCGTTCCGCGTAGCTCGACAATTTCAGGGGTGCGGCCGTGTCGCTCATGGCCTCGAACTATAACCCCCGCGCCATAGAGGCGTAAGAGGTCCGACCACCTCTCATCGCTCAGGCGCCGAGCTTTGCAGATCTCGGCTTTTTCGACGGCGAGACATGCAGACTGGAACCACTCGCCAACCCCTTCGGGCCAAAAGTGTTACCCATGTCTCCGGTATAATGCGTAACCTGGGTGTCCGGAATGGACCCGGATAGGTCTGGCGGGCCACGCCCGACGATGATGAGCACTATGTCTACGCCATCGCCCTATGAGGAGGCTGTACCTCATCGAAGGAAATGGCTGACCAAGATCAGCGCAAGTGCCGCGAGAAAACCGACGATGCACTTGCGCGTCAGAGAAAGCATGTGGCCCGTCAGGATCTTACCGAGGCGATCAACTTCCTGTTCTAAGTTTCGCTGCTGCGGCTGCTGTTTTTCAGTCATGAATTCGTCAAGTGCTGCAGGCGCGTCTGAAGCGCGCCATCCCATCAATTTGACATGGCCGTGCAGCGTTTCAGGGCCTTGCTTTTCATTGATCGTGAAGAGCCCCCATGAGGTTGGAAAGCTAGGCGGGGCGTGCTCATCCCTCACGAGCCCACCTTCCCATTCAATTCCGATGTAAAGCTCGTGAGCGCGCTGAGCGAGCAATTCGGCCTCCAATTGCGCCAGCACGGGCGGCGGGACAGCACATTCGATCGCCCACCCGCCCTTGCTTCCGATCTCCCAGTCATCATCAGTTACGAACAAGGCCGCGGTAGGCGGTTTTTTGTTGAGGGCTTCGAAGATATGAGCTCTCACCCGTAGCTCAGGCGTGGTCCCGTCATTTTTGGTTACGAGTCCCTCCAGCCGTTCTATCGCTTCCCATTCCTGCTTCGCGTATGCGTCGGACTTAATGGTCAGAGCAAACTCTTTGGTCTCTCGGTCTTTGCCGATTACACCGACGCTGTCTTTTTCCGAAACGGCCTTTCCTGTTATCGAAGTTGAAAACCGCTCACATGCATCGGGTTCAATGGGTGATTCTCGTTCCCAGCGGCGAGAGACCACCAAATCCGTGCCCTTGATCCAAAACGTGCGAATTGCGAAGCCGTAGCCCCCGAATGGCTTCGTCTTAGTATCGGTCATCGTTCCGCCCCCAAAGGTTTCAGTAAACCAATCGCGACCAGGGGAGGAAGGAGTGGTGAGGGCGATTTTTCAAGCGGTGATTTGGGCGACGCGCGGAGGGGCATGGCGCAGATTCGACGGTACGGGACTGGACGGCAAGATAAAACGGCGTGCCGTCGGTGAGGGGTATGAAGTTGCGCCGACGCGGAAACACCCCCTGCTGGCGCTTCTGCCCGAAAGCTCAACGATATCAATGCTCTGGGCGCCAGCCGCCCATCCTATAGCCGCCCACAGCCCTCCCTTGCTTGTGTTGCTTCAGTATGATAACTATATGCCGTGAGTAAGCCGCGTGATCCGACCCTCGATGTGCTTCTCGACCTCGACGGGCAGGTTCTCGTGGTGGACCCGGAGGGTGGCCACTGGGTCCGGTTCGTGGTGACGCGGGTGCCGGTGTCGCCGGAGAAGCCGCATGGAATCGACTACTCGCTCACGCTGCACGGGCCGGAGGGCGAGCGGCTGGTCGGGTTCGACAATGCCCATCCGGTGGCACGGCAGAAGCGCGGCGATCCGCTAGACCATCGCCACCGCCTGCGAAGCATCCGGCCCTATGAGTACCGGGACGCGGCGACGTTACTCGCCGACTTCTGGACGACAGTGGACGCGGTGCTGCGCGAGAGAGGAGTATTCCCATGACCACCTTAAAGGTCGGCATTGCGAGCTACGAGGACATGAA
>DATEKH010000293.1:0-3841 GCA_035277525.1 Allostellaceae bacterium | reverse complement strand
GGCGCAAAAGCGTGCGAGCGTCGCGCCCGCGCCGATGCCCACCGCGTCCGGCTCGGGCTGGCGGCTGCAGCTTGGCGCGGTGCGCAGCGAAGCCGCCGCGCGCGAGAGCTGGCAGCGCCTCAAAGCGGCGCAGCCGGACATTCTCGGCAGGCTCGGCGTCGCGACCCAGCGCGTCGATCTCGGCGCCAAGGGAATTTTCTATCGCATTCAAGCCGGCCCGATCGCCGATGGCGCCGAGGCCGAGCGCAGCTGCAACGCGCTCAAGGCGCGCCATGTGGGGTGTCTCGTTGTCAAGCCGTGAAGCGCTGGCGGTGATTTTCGGCTTGACCGGCACCGCGCTGAGCGACGAGGAGCAGCGCTTCTTCCGCGACGCCGATCCCTTGGGCTTCATCCTGTTCGCGCGCAATTGCGAGAGCCCGGCCCAGGTCGCGGCGCTGGTCGGCGCGTTGCGCGCATGCGTCGGGCGCGGCGACGCGCCGGTGCTGATCGATCAGGAAGGCGGGCGGGTGGCGCGCCTCAAGCCGCCCTTCTGGCGCGCCTATCCGCCGCCGGCGCGCATCGCCGCGCTTCCCGGCGCGGCCGCGCGTGAAGCCGCGTGGCTCGGCGCGCGCCTCATCGCCGACGATCTCGCCATGCTCGGTATCACGGTCGATTGCGCGCCGGTGCTCGACATTCCCGTCGCCGGCGCCGACCCGATCATCGGCGACCGCGCTTTGGGTGCGACTCCGGCGCGGGTGGCGGAGCTGGGACTCGCGGTGTGCGACGGGCTGATGGCTGGCGCGGTGCTGCCGGTGATCAAGCACATTCCCGGCCATGGCCGCGGTACTGTCGACAGCCATAAGGGCCTGCCCGAGGTCGCGACGCCGCGCGGCACCCTCGACTCGACGGATTTCGCGGCTTTTCGCGCGCTCGCCGCCATGCCCTGGGCGATGACCGCTCATATTCTCTACCGCGCCGTCGACCCTGCGCGTCCGGCGACGCTCTCGCCGGTTGTGGTGGGCGAGGTGATTAGGACTAGCATCGGCTTCGATGGCGTGCTTGTCTCCGATGATCTTTCAATGCAGGCCCTGGGTGGAAGCCTGCCGGACCGGGCGCGCGGCGCGCTCGCAGCGGGTTGTGATCTCGTGCTTCATTGCAACGGCGACATGACGGAAATGCGCGGCATCGCCGCCGCCATCGGCGGGATTTCCGACAGCGCGCGCCGGCGGCTCGCGGCGGGCGAGGCGCGCCGCCAGGCGCCCGGGTTTTTCGATCGGTTCGCGGCCGAGCGGCGCTTCGATGCGCTGATCGAAGGCAAGGAATGATGCCGCCGGAAATCGCGGCTTTCGCGAAAGGAATTTCGGTTTTCGCGCTGCCGGTGATTTTTGCCGTGACGCTGCACGAGGCCGCGCATGGCTTTGTCGCCTACAAGCTCGGCGACGACACCGCCTGGAAGATGGGCCGCGTCACCTTCAACCCGATCAAGCACATCGATTTGTTCGGCACCATCATCCTGCCGCTGCTTCTGCTTCTTGCGTCCTTCACGGCGGGCGGCCTCTTCATGTTCGGCTATGCGAAGCCGGTGCCGGTGCGCTTCGACCGGCTCAACCATCCCCGCCGCGACATGGTGTGGGTCGCGCTCGCAGGTCCCGCGACGAATGTCGCGCTTGCGGTGGTTTCGGCGGTGCTGCTTTACGCGGTCCCCTTTCTGCCGCCGCTGCTGCGCAGCTGGACGATGTACAATCTCATCTATTCGATCGAGTTCAATATCATCATCGGCCTCTTTAATATGATCCCGCTGCCGCCCTTGGATGGCGGCCGCGTCGCGGTCGGGCTTCTGCCCGACGTGCTTGCCATTCCGCTCGCCCGGACCGAGCGTTATGGCATGCTGATTTTGATCACGCTGTTGTTCTTTCTGCCGCTGGTCGGACAGCAACTGCATATGAATCTGAACGTCGTCAGCTTTCTGCTCGAAGCGCCGTATACCTGGCTGCGGCATCTGGTGTTCGCGATCACGGGACTTTCGGCATGACCGAGAACGAACCCTTCGAGATGGAAAAGCCCGAGGCGAAGCCGAGCGCCGAGCTCGTCGTCGATCTCGAAGGCTATGAGGGTCCGATCGACGTGCTGTTGAGCTTGGCGCGCGAGCAGAAGGTCGACATCACCAAGATTTCGATCCTGCGCCTCGCCGACCAATATCTCGCTTTCATCGCCGCCGCGCGGCGCCTCAGCCTCGAGATCGCGGCCGATTATCTCGTCATGGCGGCCTGGCTCGCCTATCTCAAATCGCGCCTGTTGTTGCCGCAGCCCGCCGAGGCCGAAGAGCCCTCGGGCGAGGAGATGGCGGCGGCGCTCGCCTACCAGCTGCAACGCCTCGAGGCGATGCAGAAGGCCGGGCAGAGCCTCTTCGCGCGCGATCTGCTGGGCCGCGACGTCTTCGCCCGCGGCACGCCCGAAGGATTGCCGCGCGTCCTCGTGCCGGTCTATGAGGCCAAGCTCTACGATCTCTTGAAAGCCTATGGCGAGGGGCGCGCGCGCGGCGAATCGGGCGTGCTTCATATCGAGGCGCCCGAGCTTTATTCGATGGACGACGCGCTGCAGCGCTTCGAGCGGCTGTTGGGTCGGATGCCCGATTGGCGCACGCTCGCGAGCTTCCTGCCGCGCGGCCTCGCGCCGGGCCTTGTCCAGCGCTCGGCGATCGCCGCGACCTTCGCCGCAAGCCTCGAATTGGTGCGTTCCGGAAAGCTGCAGATTCGCCAGGACGCGGCTTTTGGTCCCATCTATTTACGCAGCCCCACGCATGAGATGCCATGAGCCCGAGTGACACGCCTGAGATGAATGAAGACTTACGCCTGCTGGAGGCGCTGCTCTTTGCCGCGTCCGCGCCGCTCGACGAAGCGGCGATCAAGCAGCGCCTGCCCGAGGGCATCGATCCCGCGCCGCTCCTCGCCGAGCTTGCGGCGTTCTATGCGCCGCGCGGCGTCAATCTCGTCCAGGTCGCGGGCGGCTGGACGCTGCGCACCGCGCCCGATCTCGGCCCCCGCCTGAAGCTGACGCAAAAAGTCGGACGCAAATTGTCGCGCGCCGCGACCGAGACGCTCGCCATCATCGCCTATCACCAGCCGGTGACGCGCGCCGAGATCGAGGAAATCCGCGGCGTGGTCATCAGCCGTGGCACGCTCGACACGCTGATGGAAGCGGGCTGGATCCTGCCGCGCGGCCGCAGGCAGACCGCCGGCCGGCCCGCCACCTGGGTGACGACCGACGCCTTCCTCGAGCATTTCGGCCTCGCCGGGCTCGGCGATCTGCCGGGCGTCGAGGAATTGCGTGCGGCCGGCCTCGTCGGTCCGCGGCCGGCCGCGACCTTGCGCGAGACCGTCACCGGCGACCATCTCGCCGAGCTGCCGCGCGCCGAGGGCGAAGACGAGGACGAAGGCGGCCGCGACGGCGAGGGCGGGGAGGAGTCCGGCGACGAGAGCGGGGACGACACGCCCGAGCGGCTTGCCCGGCCGCGCGCCGCCGACGATCGCGAGGACGGCGAAGCGGAGGCGGAGCCGGCCGAAAGCGAAGCCGATCGCGCTTGACCCCTGCTGCGATACCGTAGCCCCGGCATCACCTTATCTTCGTGTCACGCAAAGGTGAGCGGGTTTCACTGCTGCCCCTCGGCTTGAATCCGCGAATCTGCGGTGTTAGTTCTTCTGACATGAGCGAAGGCTTGTTCGCGCGCTTGCGTGCCGTGGTCCTGCTCGCTGCCTTCGGCATCGGGCTCGCGGGGCAGGCTATCGCCTTCGCGCCGATGGCGATGGCGCAAGACGAGGGTCAAACGGTCGCGGCCGCAATGGGCGGGATGGCGGGTTGTCCG
>DATEKH010000292.1:0-63952 GCA_035277525.1 Allostellaceae bacterium | reverse complement strand
GCCGATGCCGCCGAACTCATCGACATCGATTATGAAGACCTGCCGGTGGCGATCGGCTTCGATCGGGCGCTCGCGCCCGATATGCCGGCGATCCATGCCAATATCCCGGGCAATATCTGCTTCGATGTCGATTATGGCGACGAGGCGAAGGCCGCGGCCGCGATGGCGCGCGCCGAGCATGTGGTGCGCGCGACGATCGACAGTCCGCGCGTCGCGCCGACGCCGATGGAGCCGCGCGCCGTGCTCGCCTGGTACGACGCGGCGACCGGGAAATACGAGATCCGCTGCGGCAATCAGGGTGGCCCCGCCATGCGCGACGCGCTCGCCGCGATGCTGGGCGTGCCGGCGAGCGCGGTGCGGGTTCACATGGTCGATGTCGGCGGCGCCTTTGGATCGCGCACGCAGCCTTTCCCTGAAAACGCGGTGATGCTCCACGCGGCAAAACAGCTCGGTAAACCGATCAAATGGGCCTCGACGCGCTCGGAGGATTTTCTCACCGATTTCCATGGCCGGGCGATCCGGATATCGGGCGAGCTTGGCCTCGACAGAAGCGGCAAGTTCCTTGCCTTTCGCATCTCATGGCTGTGCGATTCCGGCGCCTATCTCAGCTCCGCCGGTGCGATGACCAATACGTCCAACGGGATGAGCATCTCGTCTGGCGTTTACGAGGTCGAAGCCTTCTACGCGCGGCACCGCCAGGTCATCACCAATACCGCGCCGACCAGCGCCTTCCGCGGTGCCGGCCGGCCCGAGGCGGCGCTGATCATCGAGCATCTGGTCGACAAGGCCGCGCAGCTCCTGAAGCTCGATCCGCTGGAGTTGCGGCGGCGCAATCTCATCCCACGCGAGAAAATGCCGTACAAGACGCATACCAACACGGTGTTCGAGAGCGGCGATTTCCTGGCCTTGCTCGATCGGGCGGAGCGCGAATCCGGCTGGCGGGAATTTTCCGAGCGGCATGCGAGCGCGGCAAAAAGCGGCAAGCTGCGCGGCATTGGTTGTGCCATCTTCATCGAGCCTTCGGGCGGCGGCGGGGTGCCCAAGGACCAGGTCGCGATCCAGTTCGATACCAAGGGTGTGGCAAAGCTCTATCTCACGGCGACGGCGAGCGGGCAGGGCTACGAGACGGTGTTTCCGGATTTGGTCGCCGCCATCACCGGCCTCGATCCCGATCGCATCGAAGTTCGCGCCAGCGATCCCGATGGTCCTTCACTCATGGGAGCGGCCGCCATCGGCTCGCGCACCGGCATGACCGCGGGCAGCGGCTTCAAGGTCGCGGCCGAGGAAGTGGTGAAAAAAGGCTTGGCGCTGGCATCCGAGGCGCTCGAAGCCTCGCCGCTCGATGTCGAGTTCCAGAGCGGCCGCTATACCGTCAAAGGCACCGACAAGGCGATCACGCTTGCGGCGCTGGTGCTGCGCCACGCCGGGGGCGCGACCCATCCGCTCGACACCATCTCCGAGGTCCCGGCGGCCCGGGCCTTCCCGAGCGGCGCGCATATCGCCGAAGTCGAGATCGATGCCGAAACCGGGATCGCGCAAGTGGTTGCATATACGGCGGTCGATGATTGCGGAACGATCATCAATCACCAGCTCGCCGAGGGACAGCTCCATGGCGGCATCGTCCACAGCGCCGGGCACGTCTTCGGCGAGGATTGCCGCTATGACGAGGAGAGCGGCCAGATGCTCGCCGGCAGCTTCATGGACTACATCATGCCGCGGGCGGATTTGCTGCGAGGGCTGCGCACCTTCGATGGCGGGGTCCCGAGCCCGAATAATTTCCTCGGCGCCAAGGGGGTGGGCGAATCAGGGGCGGTCGGCGGGCTGCCGACCTGCATGAACGCCGTCGCGGACGCACTCCATCGCGCCGGGGTCGAGGATTTCAACCTGCCGGCGACGCCAAGCCGTCTATGGGCGGCGATCCGCCGCGCCGCGCGCTGATGAGAAAAGCGAATCGAAACGCGCCGTCCGACACCGGGAGGGCGCGTTTCGAAAATGTGCTCTCGCCTTAGATGGCTTCCTTGAGTTCTTTGGCGGCGCGGAAAGCAACGCGCTTGCTGGCCTTGATCTTGATGGCTTCGCCGGTCGCTGGGTTGCGGCCCATGCGCGCGGCGCGCTTGCGCACCACCAGAATCCCGAGCCCGCCGAGGCGGATACGCTGACCACCTTTGAGGTGCTTGACGATAAGCCCAACGGTGTCCCCGAGTATGCCCTCGGCAGTTTTCTTGGCCATTTCGTGATCTTCGGCGATAGCAGCAGCGAGATGTTTCAACGTGACGGTCGAGGGTGTCTTTCCCGTCTTTTTAGCGGCCATGATTATCTTTCTCCGTTCGCATATGGATCATCCCAACGAACCGGTCGGGCACGCAAGAAACTAGCAAATTGCAAGGCTTTCTGCCATCTCGAATGTCACGACTCGCGCCAAATTGCGGCCTCGTTTGCGCGCGATGGCGCGACTCGCTGACAAAGAGGCGTCGCCGAAGCTTCAAAGGGTCGTGCCGCTCGGCCGCGCGCGCGGAGTCGCGCGCCAGCCGCGCGCAAAACGCCCGGATTTCCCGGAACTTCTCGTCATCGGAGGAGAACGGCCCCGAAATGCTTCATCGACTATCGATTCGACTCGCAGGGCTTAAGCGGCGCGCCTCGGCGCACTTCGCCGCGTCGGGCTCAGCCGAGCTTCACTTGGACTTTGCCGTTTTCGATTCGCACCGGGAACGTCTTGATGTCGCAGGGGATGGGAGGTCCCAGGCCCTTGCCGGTCTTGATTTCGAAGCGGCCGGCATGGAGCGGGCACTCGACCTCCTCGCCATCGAGCCAGCCGTCGCTCAAAAATGCAAAGGCGTGGGTGCAGAGATTGTCGGTGGCGTAAATCTCGCCCTTGATGTTGTAGAGAGCGACTTCCTGGCTGCCGATGGTCACGCCCTTCATCTCGCCCTCGGGGATCGATCCGCTTTCGGCCACCGTCACCCATTCTCCGCTATTCGTCTCCGCCATTCCTTATCCTCGTTCTCTCTCCAATCGCGCGGGCAATTTGGCTTGCGGCCCTTCCCTTGGCAAGGCTCAGCGCAGGAGGTCCTGGAGCTTCGTCGTCTTGTCGGCGAGCACAGCCGGATCGACCTTCGTTCCGCGCTGGATCAGCATCCGCGCGAAGCGCATGTCGCGCGCGTTGTTGACGGTTACGGCCGCGACCACTTTGCCTTCGTGAAGGTGGAATACGGTGAAACCGGGATCGGTCGGCTCGCCGCGCCAGACGAGCTCGTCCCAGCGATCGGGCGCTCCCGCCATTTGCAGGTTCATGTCGTACTGGTCCGTCCAGAACCACGGCACCTCGGAGAAGGCATCGCTGCCGCCCGCGATCACCTTGGCGATGGCGATGCCTTGGTTCTGCGCGTTCTGCCACGCTTCGAGCCGGATATGCCGGCCGAGCAGCGGATTGAAATGCCGAGTCACGTCGCCTGCGGCGTAGATCGCGGAATCGCTGGTCCGCCCATACGCATCGACCACGATGCCGTCCCTGGTCTCGATGCCTGCGGCGGCGGCCATCTCGGTATTGGGCTGCGCGCCGATCCCGATTGCCGCGCAATCGGCGAAGACGGGGTCCGCGCCCTCGATCGCGATGCGCAGGCGGTCGCCCAAATCCTCGATCGATGTCACCTTGACCCCGGTGCGGAGCTCGACGCCTTTCCGGCGGTGAAGCGACCCAAGAAAAGCGCCGATTTCCGGCGCTGCGACGCGGCCGAGCGGCTGCGGCGCCAACTCGAGCACGATGACCTCGGCGCCGCGCTTGCGGGCAGTCGCCGCGACTTCGAGACCGATGAAGCCCGCGCCGATCACGGCGAGCTTGGCGCCCTCCTGCAGGCGCTCGCGCAGCGCCAAGGCATCGTCAATATCGCGAAGATAGAAGACGCGCGGACCCTTGCCGCCCGGCAACGTCAGCAGCCGCGCGCGCGCGCCGGTCGTTAGCAGCAACACGTCATAGGGGACGGTTCCGCCTGCCTCGAGATCGAGCCTCTGCGCGGCGCGGTCGACCGCCGCGACCGTCGTGCCCAGCCGCAGGTCGATTTCGGCCTCGGCGTAGTAGCTGGCGGGCCGCAGAAATGTCTTCTCGTGCGGAATCGCGCCCGCCAGCAATTCCTTCGACAGCGGCGGACGCTCGTAAGGCGGGTAAGCCTCGCTGCCAATGAGCGTCACCCGACCCTTGAAGCCAGCGCCGCGCAATG
This sequence comes from Allostellaceae bacterium, assembly GCA_035277525.1. Classification (GTDB taxonomy): domain Bacteria; phylum Pseudomonadota; class Alphaproteobacteria; order ATCC43930; family CGMCC-115725; genus CAIKMD01. The sequence continues at coordinate 59,738 of DATEKH010000292.1, read as the reverse complement.
CTTCTGCCGCGCGGCCGCCGGCATGGCCCGCACCGAGGATGACGACATGCCGCTCGGAAGACGCGTTCAAGCCCTGTCCTGCGAGAACGCCTTATAGGCCGTGATCGTGAAGGTATCGCGCACGCCCGCGAGCTTCTGCAAATGCTCGACGACGAAATGTCCGGTGTCCATGTCGTCCGGAAGATAGCATTTGACCAGAAGATCGTATTGACCGGAGACGGAATAGACTTCGGATACGTGTTCCACGGTCTCGACCGCGGCTTCGGCAACTTTATAGGCCTTGCCGAGCTCGCATTTCATCATCACGAAGATCGTCTTCATGGCGCCGCCCTCGCTCCCTCCGGCGGCATCATAATGCGGCGCCGGTCTCGCGCCAGTCCCTAGAGCTCTGCCGGATCAGGCCGGGCGCGCGCGCGAGCGGCCGAGGAAAGCCGGCATGTGGTCGCCGAAGCCGACGACGCGGCGGTCGTCTTCGCGCTCCTCGCGAGGCGGTAGCGGCTCGCGGCGCGGAAGCTTCGTCACGTTGCCCGAAAGCTCCGCGGCGGGGTTCATCGTCACGGGGGCGAAAGCGGGCTCGCGCGGCTCTGCGCGTTGGCGCTCGCGCGGCTTTGCGGCTTCCGGGCGAGACCCGGATTGATGACGCTCGCGCGACGCCCCGCTTGGCTCGGACCGGCGATGGCTCGACTTGGCCTTGCGTCCGTCGCCGCCATGGCCGCCGCGGCGCGGCGCTTCGCCCTCGGCCGGTTCTTTCCGCTCGACGCCGGGGATCGCAACGATGGGAATGGTCTTGCCGATCAGCTGTTCAATCGCGTCGACGAAACGGTTGTCATCCGGCGTCGCCAGGGTGAAGGCGCGGCCCTCGCGGCCGGCCCGGCCGGTTCGCCCGATGCGGTGGACATAGTCCTCGGCATGGATCGGCACGTCGAAATTGAAGACGTGCGACATGCCCTGAATGTCGAGGCCGCGCGCCGCGACGTCGCTTGCCACCAGCAGCTTGACCTCGCCATTGCGAAAGCGCTCGAGCGTCTCGGTGCGCTTCGATTGCGGCATATCGCCGTGCAGGGCGGCGGCGTCGAAGCCGTATTTCTTCAGCGAGCGATGCAGAATGTCGACATCGCGCTTGCGGTTGCAAAAGATGATCGCGTTCTTCACGTCTTCGCTGCGAATGAGCCGCCGCAGCGCGTCCCGCTTCGCCATGGTGGCGACGACGGTGATTCCCTGGGTGACGGTCGCGGCAGGCGAGGCCGGCGGCGCGACCGAAATCTCCTTTGGGTTCATCAGAAACGCATCGGCCAAGCGCCTGATCTCGGGCGGCATGGTCGCCGAGAAGAACAGGGTTTGCCGAATCTTCGAGAGCAGCCCGACGATGCGCTCGACATCGGGAATGAATCCCATATCGAGCATGCGGTCGGCTTCGTCGATGACGAGGATCTTGACGTCCGAGAGCAGGATCTTGCCGCGCTCGTAGAGGTCGATCAGCCGTCCGGGCGTCGCGATCAGCACATCGACGCCGCGGTCGAGCTTGCGCTCCTGGTCGGTGAAGCTCTCGCCGCCGATCAGCAGTGCTTTCTCGAGCTTGTGGTGTTTCCCATAGACCTCGAAAGCCTCGGCGACCTGTGCCGCCAGCTCGCGCGTCGGCTCCAGGATGAGCGAGCGCGGCATGCGCGCGCGGGCTCGCCCGGCGGCCAGAATATCGATCATGGGAAGGGTGAAGGAGGCGGTTTTGCCGGTGCCGGTCTGGGCGCATCCAAGAACATCGCGCCCCATCAGCACGTAGGGAATGGCCTGTTCCTGGATGGGGGTCGGGACCGTGTATCCGGCGTCGGCGACCGCCTGCAAAACCTCCGAGGAGAGGCCTAAATCTTCAAAACTCATTCGTCGTCGTACTTTTCTCGTTCGTTGTTGAGATTTGACTTGCCCTTTATTTGGGTGCGGCCCTGCCAAAGTCAAATGATTTCGGCTCGGGCGACGCATGGCCGCCATGACGGCGCTGTCGCGCGCAGGGTCGCGGAGTATGATTAAGGCATGGTTAAGAGGCCCCCCTTGGTTTTGCTCCCTGGCCTGTTGTGCGATGCGGCGCTCTGGCGCGGACAAGTCGAGGATTTGGCCGATATCGCCGAGCCCTGGATCGCCGATCTCACGCATGACGATTCGATGACAGCCATGGCGCAGCGGGTGCTGCGCGAAGCGCCGCCGCGCTTCGCGCTCGCCGGGCTTTCGATGGGCGGCTATGTCGCGCAGGAAATCGCGCGCCGGGCGCCAGACCGGGTGTCGCGTCTGGCGCTCCTCGATACCTCGGCCCGCGCCGATACGCCCGAGCAGACCCAGCACCGGCGCGGCCTCATCGAGCTTGCGGAAAAAGGCGAATTTCGCGGCGTGACGCCGCGGCTTCTGCCGGTCTTTCTCCACCCCACGCGGCTCAATGACAAGCCTTTGACCGAGGCGGTGCTCGCGATGGCCGAACGCGTCGGCAAGGACGCGTTCCTGCGGCAGCAGCGGGCGATCATCGGCCGGATCGACGGCCGCCCCAGCCTCGGCGCGATCCGCTGCCCGACCCTCGTGCTGTGCGGGCGCGAGGATCAGCTCACGCCCTTGGCGTTCAGCGAGGAGATCGCCGGGCTGATCCCCGGCTCCCGCCTCGCGATCGTCGAGGAATGTGGGCACCTCTCGACCATGGAGCGACCCTGGGAAGTGAGCGTCTTCTTGCGCCAGTGGCTGACCGAATAAGCGCAAAGGCAAGCCGGCGACCGGCCTATTTGATCCGTTTCACCGCCTCGTCGACGAGGCTCGTATCGGCGTAGCGCGTGACGTCGATATGCCCTTTCTGGAAGCCCAGCTCTTGCTGGATGTCGAGGTTGTTCTGCAAGGCCGCCAGGTTCGGACGGTGATCGGGATCGCGATAGAGGTCCTTGTGCGTGAACACCCAGCTCGCGAGGCCCTGCGGCGGGATCTTGGTGAAGTCGGAAATGATCTTCACGACCTCATCGTGGTTCTTCGGCTCGAGGAACCAGCGCAGCGCGCGGATCCAATCCTCGGTGAAATCGACCAAGGCCGCGCGGTTCTTATCGATGAAGCCTTTGCGCGCGGCGTCAAAGATGAACTCGGTCGTTCCGACGGCGTCCTTCGCCGTGAACAAGGTGCGCACATGGCCCTTCGCTTCGGCGACAAAGCTGAAGGGCGGCACTGCGCTGACGAGATCGGCTTTGTGCTCTTCGAGCATCGGCACCATGCCGGAGAACGGCCCTTCGATGATCGTCACGTCGCGTCTGTCGTTGATGTGGTGCTTGCGCAACATCGCCCGGATCGACACGTCGAGGCCGCCGCCGATCGCGTTCGACGCCAGGACCTTGCCCTTCAAGTCCTCGACGGTCTTGATCGGGCTGTCCTTCAAGACGAAGAACTGGCTGCTATACCAGCCCTCGACGCCGTCCTGGTTCTCGTCGCCGATGACTCGCACATCGGTGATCTTCGCGTTCTCGATCATCGAAGCGAAGGACGAGGCGGCGAGCGTCGCGATATCGAGGTCGCCCGAGGCGAGCGCGGTGATCTCCGGGGCCGAGCCCGCGAAGTGCACCGGCTCCATGGTGTAGCTCTGCCCGTAATGCTTTAAGAGCTCCTTCTTGCTGAAGATGAGCGGCGCCATGGCGGTGGGCGTGTTGCTCCAACCGGCGCGGATTTTGAGCGGCTCGGCGCGGGCGCTGCCGAAGGCGAGTGGAAGGGCGGCGGCGAGAATTACCAAAACGTTTCGAGTGCGCATCACGTCTCCGCGGGTTTGGTGTCGGGACTACCCAACGTTTGAGGCGCCTTGCCCGTCAAACGTCGAGGTCGCGCGCGAATTTCGCGTTCTTCTGGATGAACTCGAAGCGCAGCTCCGGCTTGCGGCCCATCAAGCTCTCGACGAGGCCGACCGTGTCCTTGTAGCTGCGCTCCTTGGGCGGCGGCAATTTAACGCGCAGCAGGGTGCGTTTCTTCGGATCCATGGTCGTATCGCGCAGATAGCGCGCCGGCATCTCGCCGAGACCCTTGAAGCGGCTGATCTCAATCTTGCCTCTGTTCGCGGGAAAAGCCGATTTCAAGAGCTCGTCCTTGTGGGCATCGTCGCGCGCATAGCGCGTCGTCTCGCCTTGGCTCAGACGATAGAGCGGCGGCACCGCCAAGAACAAATGGCCGGTGGCGACGAGGTCCGGCATCTCGCGGAAGAAGAACGTCATCAGCAGCGAGGCGATATGCGCGCCGTCGACATCGGCGTCGGTCATGATGATGACGCGCTCGTAGCGCAGCTTGTCGGGCTGGTAGCGCTCGCCGGAGCCGGCGCCGAGCGCGAGAACGAGATCGGCGAGCTCCTGGTTGGCGCGCAGGCGATCGCTCGAGGCCGAAGCGACGTTCAAGATCTTGCCGCGCAGCGGCAGGATCGCCTGGGTGTCGCGCTCGCGCGCCTGCTTGGCCGAGCCGCCGGCGCTGTCGCCCTCGACGAGGAAGATCTCGGTTCCGTCGGCGCTGGAGCGGCTGCAATCGGCGAGCTTGCCGGGCAGGCGCAGCTTGCGCGTCGCGGTCTTGCGCTCGAGCTCGCGCTCCTGGCGGCGGCGGGCGCGCTCCTCGGCGCGCTCGATCACGGCATCGAGCAGGGCGCGCGCGCTGGTCGGATCGTCGCTCAGCCAGTGATCGAACCGGTCCTTGAGCGCGCCCTCGACCAGCCTTGCGGCCTCGGGCGAGGAGAGGCGCTCCTTGGTCTGGCCCTGGAATTGAGGATCGCGGATGAAGAGCGACAGGATCACGGCCGCGCCCTCGACCGCGTCTTCGGCGGTGATTTGCTGCGCGCGGCGATTGCCCGTGAGCTCGCCATAGGCCTTGAGGCTGCGGGTCAAGGCGGCGCGCAGCCCTGCCTCGTGGGTTCCACCTTCGGGCGTCGGCACGGTGTTGCAGAACGAGGCGGTCGAGCCTTCGTGATCGACCGGCCAGGCGATCGCCCACTCGACCCGGCCGCTGCCATTGAGCTCGGCTTCGCCGTCGAAGGCGCGCGGCGTGAGCGTCTCGCGGCCATCGAGCGTCGCTTGCAGGTAGTCCGCCAGCCCGCCCGGAAAGTGCAGCCGCTCTTCCTGGGGCACATCCTCGGGGCGCGGCAGGGCGGGATCGCACCACCAGCGAATCTCGACCCCGCGGAAGAGATAGGCCTTGCCGCGCGCCATGCGATAGATCGGTGCGGGCTTGAAGTGGAGATTGCCGAAGATTTCGGGATCGGGATGGAAGCGGATCGCCGTGCCACGCTTATTCTGCGTCGCGCCCCCTTCCTTGAGCTTTGTCTTCGGCTTGCCGCGGCTGTATTCCTGCGTATAGAGTTTGCGGTCGCGCGCCACCTCGACCGAGAGCTTGTCGCTCAGCGCGTTGACGACCGAAACCCCGACGCCGTGCAATCCCCCCGAGGTCTTATAGGCGTCGCCGCCGAACTTGCCGCCCGAATGCAACATCGTAAGAATGATCTCGAGCGCCGAGGTCTTGGGAAATTTGGGATGCGGGTCGACCGGAATGCCGCGGCCATTATCGCGCACGACGACGCTGCCATCGGCGTGCAGCTCGAGCTCGATACGGCTGGCATGTCCCGCCACGGCCTCGTCCATGGCGTTGTCGAGGACTTCCGCGACGAGGTGATGAAGCGCGCGCTCATCGGTTCCGCCGATGTACATGCCGGGGCGGCGGCGCACCGGTTCGAGCCCTTCGAGGACCTCGATATCCTTGGCAGAATAGGCGGAAGCGTTTTTGCGGGCGGCGTTATCGTCGAAAAGATCGGCCATGGGCGCGACTATAAGAAAGGAAGGGAGCCGCGACAAGCAACATAGAGCGTTTCTGTCGCGTCTAGCCCACCATATATAGTCACGCGAGAGGAGGCATCGAATGAACGAGAACGACCCGGCTCAGCGCGAGCCCGCCTTGCGATCCATCGCCATGCCGGCCGATGCCAATCCGGCCGGCGACATTTTCGGCGGCTGGGTGCTGTCCCAGATGGATCTCGCGGGCGGCGTCGTCGCCCACCGCTACGCCCAAGGCCGATGCGCGACCGTGGCGGTTACCGGCATGACGTTTCACCTCCCGGTCTTCGTCGGCGACGAGGTGAGTTGCTATGCCGAGATCGCCAAGACCGGGCGCACCTCGATCACGCTGAAAGTCGAAAGCTGGGTGCGTCGTCAAATGACCGGCGAGCGCATCAAAGTGACCGAAGGGATTTTCACCTACGTCGCGATCGGCCCCGACCGCAAGCCGCGCCCGCTGCCGGGAAAAAGCTAGCCTCGCTCACGCAGCTGTGACGCGTGCCGCGCAAAGACTTCTCCATGCTGAATGCCGGCACGGAGCGGGAATTCATGGATCAAAGAATCATCGAACTCTATGACGACTTCACCCATCGTCATCTCGACCGACGTCTGTTCCTCGACCGTCTCGCGCGGCTCGTCGGGTCGAGCGCCGTCGCGGCGACGCTCCTGGCGTCGCTGCGCTCGAACTATGCCCTGGCGGAAACCGTGCCGGCCAATGACGCAAGGCTCGCCACCATGCGCGTCGTCATGCCGGGCTCGGCCGGACCAGTGAAAGGATATCTTGCGCGGCCGAAAGGCGAAGCGAAGCTTCCCGCCATCGTCGTCATCCATCAGAATCGGGGGCTCAACCCGCATATCGAAGACGTGACGCGCCGCGTTGCGCTCGAGGGCTACGTCGCCCTCGGCGTCGATTGCATGTCGGTTCTCGGCGGAACGCCTGCGGACGAAGACGCGGCGATGGCGGAGTTCAGCAAGCTCAAACCCGATGCGGCGGTCGCCGAGCTCGTGCAAGCCGTCGCATATCTGCGAGCGCGACCAGACGTTAACGGGCTTTTGGGCGTGGTCGGATTTTGTTGGGGCGGCGGCATGGCGAACCGTCTCGTCGAAGTCGCACCCGAGCTCATCGCCGGGGTCGCCTTCTATGGTGTCGCCCCGCCCTTGGATCAGGTGCCGAACATCAAAGCCGCCATGCTGCTGCACTATGCCGGGCTCGATCAGCGCGTCGGCGCGACGCGGCCCGCCTATGAGGCGGCGCTCAAAGCCGCCGGCGTCGAGTTCACCGGCTACACCTATGAAGGCGCCAATCACGCTTTCTTCGACAACACGACGGCCCGCTACGACGCTCAGGCCGCGGCGCTCGCCTGGGACCGCACCAAGGCGTTTTTCGCTACCCATCTGCGGAGCTGAAAGCGGAGGTAGCAAAACGCGAGCTCGCGAAAATCAGTTGCGGTAGGAGCAACGGGCGGTCTCGTCTATTTCGTCACCGGCGATGCAGCGTTGAAGGCCGCGCGGCTGGAGGAAGGCTGCATCGAGATGCAATGCACCTGATGCATCTGGCGGCTCGCGTTTCGCCGCTGACGAGCCTTCGCTCCGAGCGCGAGCCGCCGAGTTTCGAAAGAGGATCGGGGCAACTCCGTCCCAATTCGCCGCACAAGAGCCCCATTTCGTCCTAGAGAAGCCCAACTCGGCAGCAAAATAGGACCCGCGATACGTACGTCTGTTCGTGGAGGACCTGCGTTGCTTTGCTGGAAAATTCTCTCGCGCTGCGCCGCGTTGCTGATCGCGCTCGCTCTCTTTGCCGGGGGTGGCACGCTCGCCCATCCGGAGTTCATGACGCCAGCCTTCGCCGCCCCTGCCGATGCGCTCGCAGGAACCGCGTCGTGGTATGGCCGGCATTGGCAGGGCCGCAAAACCGCGAGCGGCGCGCGCTACGACCCGGGTCGGCTGACGGCTGCGCATCGCAGCCTTCCGCTCAACACGCGGGTTCGTGTCACCAATCTCGAGAATGCCAAGTCGGTGACGGTTCTCATCAACGATCACGGACCCTATGTGCGCGGCCGTGTGATCGATCTTTCGACGGCCGCCGCTCGTCGTCTCGGCATGTTGAAGGAGGGCTTGGCTCCGGTTCGCATCGAGCTCGTCACGCCAACCGCTCAAAGCAAACCGGTTGTCGCCGATGCCGCCCAGGGCGAAGTGTCCAACCCCTCCGGCATCAGTGCGTTGCCGGCTGTCGGCGGCCTCGGGGTTGCGGCGATTTTGCTGGCGTCGCTCTGGACGGCGCGGCGCCTGCGCGCAAAGCCTCTCGCCGCTCTGCCGATAGACGGCTAAACCGCGCCGAGTGAGCGCGGTTGGCCGAAGCGCGTCACGACGCTTCGGTTCGCTCGGACCAGGCCAGGACACCTCGAACCGGGAGATGATCCGATGCCGCGCGTGCCAGCACCGAGCGGTGCACCGCGACGTCGCTCAGCCTTGCATCGCCGGCCGCAAGCACACGATCGAGAGCAAAGATGGGCCGGCGCGAGGGAAAGCTCTTTGGCGCGGGCGACGGGTGGAATTGCCGCGAGATCTCGTTCAATGTGCGCGAGGTCGAGCGCCATTCGTTGAGATCAGCCAAGAGAACGGTGGCCGCCGCGGCATATCCGTCCGACCGGTCGGCCAAGAAAGCGGAAAGCCGGGCAGCCTGGTGGCGGCGTTCGGCTCGGCTGAGCCCGAAATGCGTGGCGATCACCCGCAGCTTGCGTCCCTCGATGGATACCACGGCATCGATCGCGCCCCGCGGCTCGCGCATGGCAAAGCTGACATCGTGAAGCCGGAAGCATTCCACAGGCTGTCGCGTGAAGAGCGCGTTGCCGAAATTGCGGCGATGGGTGCGCAAGGCGATTCCGGCCGTGTAGTGATGTCCGGTCGCGGCGGCGAGGAACGCCCATTGGTCGATATAGCGCGAGATGCGGCGCTGCGCGTCGACCTCTTGCAGGGCAATGATGTCGGCATCGATTTCACGGATGACCGCGGCGACGCGCTCCGGATCAAAGCGTCCGTCCACGCCGCCGCACGCATGAATGTTGTAGGTCGCGACGACTACCATCTCGAACGTGACGATCGCCGAAAAAATCTGTCGGTGAGAGCTGCGGCGTATCGATCGCCTAACGCCGGGATCAGGTCGAAGTTCCGGCGCGACGTGGCTATCCGATTAGCTGCGCGCGCGGCGGCTCGGTCTCAGCTTCTCCCGCCGACCTCGTCGATGTGGCGCGGCAGGTCGGCCGGGTCCTCGTAGACGCGGTAAGATCCGGCGCGCTCCAATTCCTCGGCGCCATAGCCGCCCGAGAGCAGACCGATCCCGAGCGCCCGCGCGCGTCGCGCCGCGAGCATGTCCCACACACGTTGGGCTCGACAAATACGAAAAAGCCCTCGGAAATCCGTGGACTTCCGAGGGCTGATCCGGAGCGTTCAGGTCTAACTCGATCCGCGTTATGGACCTGAAACTAGGCGAAGGCGCTCGTCACACGCTGTAATACATCTCGAACTCGATCGGATGCGGCGTGTGCTCGAACTTGTAGATCTCCTCCCATTTGAGCTCGCAATAGGCGTCGAGGAAATCCTTGGTGAACACGTCGCCCTTGGTCAGGAAGGCGTGATCGGCCTGCAGATTGGCGACGGCTTCGCGCAGCGAGCCGCACACCGTCGGCACATCCTTCAACTCCTCGGGCGGCAGGTCATAGAGATTCTTGTCCATCGGATCGCCCGGATGGATGCGATTCTGCACGCCGTCGATGCCGGCCATCAGCATCGCCGCGAAGCCGAGATAAGGATTGGCGGCGGGGTCGGGGAAACGAACCTCGACGCGCTTGCCCTTGGGGCTCGACACGATCGGAATGCGGCACGACGCCGAGCGGTTGCGCGCCGAATAGGCGAGCAGCACGGGCGCCTCGAAGCCCGGGATCAGCCGCTTGTAGCTGTTGGTCGTCGGGTTGGTCAGCGCGTTGATCGCCTTCGCGTGCTTGATGATGCCGCCGATGTAATAGAGCGCGAAGTCCGACAGATCGGCATAGCCCGTGCCGGCGAAAAGCGGCTTCTCGCCTTTCCACACCGATTGATGCACGTGCATGCCCGAGCCGTTGTCGCCCTTGATCGGCTTCGGCATGAAGGTCGCGGTCTTGCCGTATTGATGGGCGACGTTGTGCACGCAGTATTTATAGATCTGCATGTTGTCGGCGCCTTTGGTGAGCGTCGCGAACTCGTTGCCGAGCTCATGCTGCGAAGGCGCCACCTCGTGATGATGCTTTTCGACGGCCAAGCCCATCTCCAGCATGGTCGACAGCATCTCGGCGCGCAGATCATTGTAATTATCGACCGGCGGCACCGGGAAATATCCGCCTTTGATCGGCGGGCGGTGCCCGGTGTTGCCGTCGGGATATTTCTTGTCCGAGACGTAGGGACCTTCGTCGCTGTCGATCTCGTACATCGAGATGTTCATCGCGTTCTTGAAGCGGACATCATCGAACACGAAGAACTCGGCTTCCGGCCCGAAATAGGCGACGTCGCCAATGCCCGAGGCGGCGAGATATTTCTCCGCCTTCTTCGCGATTGAGCGCGGATCGCGGCCATAGGGCTGGCCGGTGCCGGGCTCGTGCGTGTCGCAGATGATGATGAGCTGGGTTTGCGCCGCGAACGGGTCGAGCACCGCCGTCGCGCAATCGGGCATCAGCAGCATGTCGCTTTCGTTGATCACCTTCCAACCGGCGATCGACGAACCGTCGAACATCACACCCCCGGCAAGAAAATCGGCAGAAATGGTTCTGACATGGTGAGACAAGTGCTGCCACTTGCCGCGCGGATCGGTGAAACGAAAATCGACATATTTGACGTCGTGCTCCTTGATCATATCGAGAACTTTTTGGATTGCGGCATCCGCCATCGGAACTTCCCTTCGTTGCTGGACTTCGTCTCGTTCTTACATGCCCCCCATACGCTCTGCGATGGCTAAACGGCGTCGACGCCTTTCTCGCCGGTGCGGATGCGGATGGCTTCGTCGACGGTCGTGACGAAGATTTTCCCGTCGCCGATGCGGCCGGTACGTGCCGCGTGTTGAATGGCCTCGATGGCGCGCTCGAGGAGAGCATCGTCCATCACGACCTCGATTTTGACCTTGGGGAGGAAATCCACCACGTATTCGGCGCCCCGGTAGAGCTCCGTATGACCCTTCTGTCGTCCGAAGCCCTTGGCTTCGGTCACGGTGATCCCCTGGATGCCGACCTCGTGCAGCGCTTCTTTGACTTCGTCGAGTTTGAACGGCTTGATGATCGCTTCGACTTTCTTCATGGGATGTCCGCCTAATTATGCGTTTGCGCCACGGCCGGCGAAGCTCGCCGGTCATCCTGCCGACTAAGCACGAGGCATGCCAGCCCGCGAATTGCGCTGCCGTGAGCCCCCCGCTCCGCGGTTAAATACAGAAAATCGCGCGAATCGTCCATAAACTAGGCAGGATGCACAAAAATTAATCAGAGCGATCTTCAATAACAGAGAAAGCCCAATGTATCTGCGGAATTGCTGGTACGTCGCCGCTTGGGACCGCGAAATCACCCGCGTGCCCTTCGGCCGGCTGATCCTCGGCGAGCCGGTCGTGTTCTACCGGTGCGCGGATGGCACGCCCGTCGCGCTCGAAGATCGCTGCTGCCACCGTCACTTGCCCTTGTCCATGGGCCAGATCGAAGGCGATACGCTGCGCTGCCATTATCATGGGCTGCGCTTTGCCGCGAACGGCGCCTGCGTTGAGATCCCGGGTCAGGACCGGGTGCCGTCCGATGCCCGGGTCTGCTCTTATCCGCTGGTCGAGCGCTTCAATTGGATCTGGATTTGGATGGGCGATCCCGCGCGCGCCGACCCGGCGCTCATCCCCAATTGGTGGTGGGCCGATCATCCTGATTGGACCTGCGCCAAGCCCGATATGATTCCGGTCAAATGCAATTATCAGCTCGTCAACGACAACGTGCTCGACGTCACCCATCTGGTTTACGTCCACGCCAGCTCGATCGGCAACAAATCGATCAATGACTTTCCGGCGACGACCGAGCAGCACGGCAATCTCGTGCGCTTGACGCGCTGGATTCTCGATCGGCCGGCGCCGCCAATCTATCAGGCGGCGGGCAAGTTCAAGGGCAATGTCGATCGCTGGCAGATCGTCGAGCACGTCCCGCCCTGCTTCACGGTGAATTTCGCGGGCTGCGCCGATGCCGGCACGGGCGCGCCGCAAGGCCATCGCTCAAGCGGCATCGAACTCATGGCCTTGAGCGCGCCCACGCCCGAGACCGAGCGCACGACGCATTATTTCTTTGCCTTCCCGCGCAAGTTCGGATTGGGCGATCCGGCGCTCGATCGGGTCTTCAATGTCGATTTCGTCAATGTCTTCCGCGAAGATGTCGCCGTTCTCGAGGCGCAACAGCGCATGATGGAGCTGCGGCCGAACGCGCCCGCCGTCTCGATCAGGGTCGACGCCGCGCCGCTGGCGGCGCGTCGCCTGCTCGGGCAAATGATCGCCGCGGAACAACCGCTTCCACTAACCGACGCAATCGGCTGATGGCTGTTTCGATTAGGGTTAATGAAGGGGCGTGGCGCCGGATTTGGTGCGGAGATGGGCGAGTGGTAAGACTGTTGCCATGAGAAATCCTTATGAGCTTTTCTCTTGTCGCAACAGATTGAGCGCCAAGGAGCTGGTCAGCGCCAAAGCAAACACAAACCTCTCTTTGTCTCCATAGGGGCTCAAGATCAAATAGTCGTAAGTCCCATGCAATACCGTCCCTACGAAGAGTGCCAAGGTCACAAATTCGGCGCGTCTTCGCTGGACGCCCACAAAGATAAGTTTCGCAACGACGATTGCCACAAAGGTATGAAATGGAGTTGCGGTTAGGAGCCGTTGGATGATGACAACCGAGCCAAGCTGTGCGAGATATAAAAAGTTCTCTGCGGCTGCAAATCCTGCCCCAACGGCGGCGGAGAGTATTCCCACTTCTCTAAAGCCCGCTTTGGACCATTCGAGTACGATCATGTAGATCAGTGCCGTTTTTACGAGCTCCTCAGGAAGGGCAATGAACAAGAATGCTTCTATGCCGGAGCCATATTCGCCCGAAGCAAATGAAGAAAAGTAGTCCGAAAGGAAGGTTTCAAAGAGTAGAGCGACGAATGCCGTGGCTGCACCGCGGAGATATGGCCTCCAGACTCCGTTGCTGGTCTTCCAGAGCCTACGAAGTCCGAGTACCAGAGCAAAAGGCACGCCCGTCGCAACGGTGGCATCTCCAAGCGTGATCATGAGCGAGGCTAGTCAAGCTTCTCAGTTGTTGTTGCGGGAAGAGGGTTGGCCGGTTTCGATCGGCGTCGAAAAAGATTTTTCAGAAACGCGGATAAAGCAGCGAAAGCGCCAATCACGATCGCGCCCACGAGTTTCCATGCGCCTGCCAAGAGAACCAAAAGCGCTTTGAAGAACCCGGCTTTCGCTAACACTCCGCCAGCAATCAGACCTGCAACGCCATACGCCGCCGCCTTATCTACGCCTGGCTTATATTCGGCGTAGGTGTTCCCGCTATTAAAATGAACCATGCTTAGGATTGAATTGACGCGCTGATTTACGACGGCGAGTACGTTCATCCCACCGACGACGTTGAGATCCAGTACGCCCCTTCGACCAAGGATCCTGATCTCATAATTGAGAGTGTCGTCTTGACTATTGCCGAAGTGAAGCCTCTTTGCCCAATAGAGCTTCTTGGCGTTCGCATCGTAGTAGGGCCTTTGCGCCCATCCTAAGAGCTCAATCTTTTCGTAGCCCTGTTTTATGCGCTCGGGGTTCGAGTTTTCAGTCTCTTTCTGCATCTCCTTAAGGAGATCGTTGTAGTTGATGGTGCTAGCGTCAGAATCACTCACGTAGCCGGAATTTTCATACTGCACGATGATAACCCAACCCTCGGCACTAAGCGGGTCGACATCAGTCGGAATTATCAGCCCGAGCGCGTTTCTCCCTGCGCCGGGCGGGTTGTCGTAGATTTTAGTGAGGAAGGTCTGAGTATCGAGATTGTTGAGAAATCGGTAGCCGGATTGGAGATCGAGGGTTGCGAGGTTATCTCCGAGCGGAATTTTTCCTGACTCAAAATTTAGGGTCTTAAGTATCTGGAGCGGCGATTGCTGAGCAAGAGTCGGTCCCCCGGTTGCAAGCAGCAGCGCTATGCCGAACAGAATAGGTAGACGTGTTGTTTGTGCCATGATTCCCCCGAAAGCGCTTCGTATTCCGGACTTCCCCGAGCACCAACCTAAGAGAGCTTCCCGTCGGTGTATTTCCCTGAACCACTGTACCACAAATGGGGGATATTTGATTAGTCGCTGTCTACGGAAGTGAATGGTCGAACCTTAGTGTCCGGGCGGCAAAAGAAGTTAGCTTCCCAGGCCGTCGTAGGGCCGCGGAGGCCGTTCCCGAGGCCAAGACCACCAGCGACCCGAGAAGGTTCCCCTCACCCGTGGCGCCAACACACACGATGCGCTCGCGAGCCACTTCAAACGCGCCCTCGGAAAGTTTTTCGCCTGGCTTGAAGAACATTTCGGCAACCCCCATCTATAGGGGGTTATGGGGCTCATAGTGATCTATCCCTCGGGGGAGCAGAAACATGGCAGGAAGTTTATTCGGGTTTGGACCCGCCGGGCGAACTATCCTGACTGGCAACAGTTTGGGTCTCGCCGATTACGTCGCTCCTGCCCCTCCTAACGCGCTCGCGACCACACTTCTGACCGGGGCTCTCACATACTCGCAGAATTTCCTATCCGGGCCGCCCCCGTTTGCCCCTAGCTTGTTGTCTTCAGCCCTCACAAATCCCAGCCCGAACTCTTTCGTCTGGGCTTATGTCCGCAAGCGCTTCACCCAGTTTCTCGTGAATTTGACGCTGACGGACCAACAGCTCGAAGCTGGCAAGATGTCGCAAGCGAAAGTTCGCGCCAGTTTGAATCGACACTATTGGGGCTTGTCGTCCGAAACCGCCAATAGCCTACTCATCGGGTCTTGGGCGAAGCACACGCGAATTCGCCCACCTCGCGATATCGACATTCTCTTCCTGCTCCCGAATTCGATCTTTTGGAACTACGAGATGCGAGTAGGGAACAGACAATCTCAGCTGCTATCGGAAGTGAAGGACGCCCTACTTTCGATCTATCCGAACACCAAGCTTCGGCAAGATGGGCAGGTCGTCATAGTTCCATTCGACAAGATGCCGATCGAAATCTCTATCGGCTTCCGGTGCAGCAACAACAGCATCATGGTCTGCAATACCAACAACGGCGGCAGCTACATCACAAGCACAGCCGAGGCCGAGGTGGCTGACATCAATGCCTGGGATGTCCTGTTCAAAGGAAACGTCCGAGCGCTCATCCGAATGATGAAGACGTGGCAACGCGAGAAGAATGTTGCACTGAAATCCTTCGTGCTGGAGCGTCTGGCGGTCGAGTTTATGAAGGAGTGGTCCTACCATAACAACGATGTGTTCTACTACGACTGGATGGTGCGAGATTTCTTCGCGTATCTGCTTCGTCGTGGTGGCGGTTTAGTTGTGATGCCCGTCACAGGCGAAATTGTGCCGCTTGGGGATGATTGGATGAGCCCTGCGACAACGGCATACAGATACGCAATGCAAGCGTGTGAGTATGAACGCGACAGCTACGAATCGCTCGCTGGAGAGGAATGGCAGAAGATTTTCGGGAGTGCGGTTCCGCAGTTCGTGTCGTGACCACTCCCATTGAGGTCCTGATTGACGAGTGCAATCGGCATTCAGAGACTTGCGGCTACACAGCCACAACTTTCACGATTTTCTTGCGTTGGCTTCGAGGCTGGCGAATCGCCTCTCAGGTGATACCAGTTATCTTCGGCGCCTTCGCAACCTGGAAGATCGTCGCCCAGGCATCACCAGCATGGGCCGCAGTAGCCGCGTTTCTAGCTACGGTGATCCCGCCTGTTTACGCAGCAACTAAAACAGACGATGGGATTAAGGATTACGCGAAGGCTGCTGGTGAATTCACCAATCTGCGCGATCGCTTTCGGAATACGGCGGTCTTCTCGTCCCTAAAGCCACTTCCTGAATTTGAAGCTGAGTTTGAGGCGTTGAGGAACAGGCTCGAGAAGTTACGCGAATGCCCGCTTACGCCACCCGAATGGTTCTTCAAGCTCGCCAGACGGAAGCATCAAGTAGGTCACTATCACTACGATTACGATGTGGCGAAGAACGGGTCGGCGAAGGCCTGAAACTCAAAAAACACTGAAAAAATCCCCGGGCCTGTTTTCGTTCATTTTCTAACCTATTGAAAAATGGGGCGAGTGACCGGATTCGAACCGGCGACATCCAGATCCACAATCTGGCGCTCTAACCAACTGAGCTACACCCGCCATCGTCTGGCCGGTGGTAATGCGCTCGCTCGTTAAGGTCAAGCCGGCGCCCTCTTGCCTTTCGTCCGCCATGAAGCGGCGATAGGATTGGACATCTCTTGGTCAAGCCCCGACCCGAAACGTATCGCCATGCAGCCCTTCGATTGCGCCCTGTTGACGCCGGCGGAAATGGCTTTGGCCGATCGCGCCGCGGTTGCGACAGGCGTGAGCGAGGCGGTGCTGATGGACAATGCCGGCCGCGCGGTTGCCGCCGCGCTCGAGCGGCGCTGGTCGAAGCGGCCGGTCGCGGTCCTGTGCGGGCCCGGCAATAACGGCGGCGACGGATTTGCCGCGGCACGCCACTTGGCGGCGTCGGGATGGCCGGTGCGCCTCGGGCTTCTTGGAGAGCGCGACCGGTTGACCGGTGCGGCGAGCGAGCATGCCGCGCGGTTTCGCGGCGTGGTCGAACCGCTCTCGCCGGCGATCCTCGATCGCGCCGAAATCGCGGTGGATGCGATCTTCGGCGCCGGCTTGTCGCGGCCGGTCGAAGGCGCGGCCGCCGCGATGATCGAGGCGCTGGGCGCCCGCCGCCTTCCAGTCCTCGCGGTGGATGTTCCAAGCGGCGTCGACGGCGCGACCGGTCAAATCCTCGGCACGGCGCCGCAGGCCGCGGCAACGGTGAGCTTTTTTCGCAAGAAGCCTGGCCACCTGCTGTTCCCCGGGCGCGCGTGCTGCGGCAGCCTCAGCCTCGCGCCGATCGGCATTCCGGAGGCCGCGCTCGCCGATATTGCGCCGCGCTGCTTCGAGAACGGCCCCGCTGCGTGGCTCGACGCCTATCGCTGGCCGGGCTTCGGCGATCACAAATACAGCCGCGGTCATGTCGTGGTGCTGGGCGGCGGCGTGCTGACCGGCGCGGCGCGGCTTGGCGCGCGCGCGGCGGCGCGGGCAGGGGCAGGGCTCGTGACGCTTGCCGCGCCCGAAGCGGTGTGGCCGATTTACGCGTCATCCTTGACCAGCGTCATCGTGCGCCCGATGCGCGCCGCGGCGGATTTTTCCGCTCTCATCGGCGATCCGCGCATCCGTGCCGTGCTCGTCGGGCCCGGCGCCGGCGTCTCGCCCGAGACGCGCGCCTTTGCGCTCGCGGCGCTCGGCACCGGCCGATCAAGCGTGCTCGACGCCGATGCGCTCTCGGTTTTCGGCGATGCGCCCTCGGCTTTGTTCCGGGCGGTCAAAGCGCCCACGGTGCTGACGCCGCATGAAGGCGAATTTGCCCGGCTCTTCGACCTTCCCGGCGACAAGCTCGCCCGCGCGCGCGCGGGCGCCAAGCTTTCCGGGGCGGTTATTCTCCTCAAAGGCGCCGATACGGTGATCGCGTCGCCCGACGGGCGCGCCGCGATCAATGCCAACGCGCCGCCCGAGCTGGCGACTGGCGGCACGGGCGACGTCCTCGCCGGCTTGATCGCCGGCCTCCTCGCCCAGGGAATGCCGGCATTCGAGGCCGCCTGCGCCGCCTGCTGGCTTCACGGCGACGCGGCGCGGGTCTTCGGCCCTGGGCTCGTCGCCGATGATCTGCTCGACGAAATCCCCAAAACGCTGCGCCGCTTGAAGGCGCTTGCTGGGGCAACTGCGCAACCGAGAGAACCATGACCGACCGCAGCGGATTTCTTGACGGCGTCTACGATTTCACGCGGAACAATTTGCGCACCCTGCGCGCGCGCTGGCGCGAGCTCGCGGGTGCAGCGCGCAGCGCCGCGCCGGCGATTTTGACGGATGACGCGGCGGATCGTCTGCGCGAGCAAATGCAGGAATGCCTCGATGCGAAAGGCGGAGAGGTCTCCGCACGGGCGCGCGCGGCGGGGCTCGGCCAGTCTTATCTCGCGCTCTCGACGCCCGGCCGCGAGCGCTTCTTGCGGATTTTGGCCACGGATTTCGACATCGATCACGAGGCGGTCGATGCCGCCTGTCAGCGCCTTGCGCATGCGCGGGGCGAGGACGAGAAGCGCCGGGTCGAGCGTGCCCTGCGCCAGGCGCTCGAGCCGCCCCGGCTCCGCCTCTTGACCCAATTCAATGCCCTGCCGAGCGGCGTCAAGTTCCTTGTCGATATGCGTGCCGAGCTCATCAAGCTCGCGCATCATGACGAGGCGTTGAGCGCTCTCGATCACGATCTGCGCAGCTTGCTCGCGGCCTGGTTCGACGAGGGATTTCTCGAGATCCGGCGGATCACCTGGGAATCGCCCGCCGCGCTCCTCGAGAAGCTCATGGTCTACGAGGCCGTGCACGAGATTCGCGGCTGGTCCGATCTGAAAAACCGGCTCGAGGTCGACCGACGCTGCTTCGCCTATTTCCACCCCCGCATGCCGGACGAGCCCCTGATCTTCGTCGAGGTCGCGCTGGTGAAGGGAATGGCGGACAATGTGCAATCGCTGCTCGACGAGGCGGCGCCGGTCGGCGATCCGACGAGCGCCGACACGGCGATCTTCTATTCGATTTCCAACTGCCAGCGCGGCCTTTCCGGGATCAGCTTCGGCGCCTTCCTCATCAAGCGCGTGGCGGACCGGCTCGCCGCGGAATTTCCACATCTTTCCCGCTATGCCACGCTGTCGCCGATGCCGGGCTTTCGCGCCTGGCTCGACGCCCGCGCCGCCGAAGAGGGCGAGGATTTGCTCGCGCCGGCCGAGCAGCGCGCGCTCGAGACCTTGCCGGGTCCCGAGGATCACTCGCTCACGGCGCTGCTGGCCAATCCGCTCTGGTACGACAACGCGGTGGTTGCGGCGGCAATCAAGGCGCCGCTCCTGCGGCTGGCGGCGCGATATATCTTGACCGAGAAGAACGGACGCGGCCGCGCCGCCGATGGCGTCGCCCATTTCCACTTGAGCAACGGCGCCAGGGTCGAGCGCGTCAATTGGCTTGGCGATCTCTCGCCCAAGGGCATCCAGCAATCCGCTGGCATCATGATCAACTATCTCTACCGTCTGGCGGACATCGAGGAAAACCACGAGGCCTATACCGGCGAAGGCCGCGTGGCCGCGTCTCCGGCAATTCTGCGCTTGTTGAAAACCTGAATAACGCCCGACAGAATCGATCGAATCCGACGCTCTTTCGCGATTGATCCCCAAGCATTTGGGGATAAAAGCTGCGGGTTCGCCGCGGCGATACCGCGCTTCGCGGCGCGGCGGCTCCGTCGCGCCGAAGCCGGGCCATTGCCTTCCCCTGGCAAGAGGCCTGTGCTATGAACCCGCCGTCATTGGCGGCGGGCGGCAATTGCATCCGAGCCGTCGCGCCGCGCCGGCAAGCAAGACCCGCGCGGGCGTGGCGGAATTGGTAGACGCACTGGATTTAGGTTCCAGCGACGCAAGTCGTGGGGGTTCAAGTCCCTCCGCCCGCACCACGATGTCGAGCCAGCCGAGGAAACGAGTTTTCACACATTATGCAAGTCACTGAGACCAGCGCCGAAGGCCTCAAGCACGAAATGACGGTCGTCATCGCGGCCGCCGACATCGAAAGGCGGGTCACCGACCGCCTCGCCGAAATCGGACGCACGATTCGCCTGCCGGGTTTCCGGCCCGGCAAGGTGCCGCTCAACGTTCTGCGCAAGCGATACGGTTCTTCGGTGGTGGGCGAAGTGCTGGAGCGCACGGTCTCCGATAGCTCGAGCGAGGCGATGCGCGAGCGCAATCTTCGCCCGGCGCTGCAGCCCAAGGTCGAGATCGTGTCCTTCAACGAGGGCAAGGATCTCCAATACAAGCTCGCGGTCGAAGTGCTGCCGCAGATCGATCTGGGGAATTTCGCCGAGTTGCAGCTCGAGCGGCTGAAGCCCGAAGTCCCCGAGGAAGAGATCGATCGTGCGCTCGAGCGCATCGCAAAGCAGCAGCGCAAGAGCGAAATCGTCGATCGGCCGGCGGCGATGGGCGACATCGTCGTGATGGATTTCGTCGGCTCGGTCGGCGGGGTGGAATTTCCCGGCGGCAGCGCCAAGGATTACGCGCTCGAGCTCGGCACGGGCAGCTTCGTTCCGGGGTTCGAGGACCAGCTGGTCGGTATCAAGGGCGGCGAAGAACGGAAGGTCGAGATCACCTTTCCGGCAGATTACGGCAATGAGGAACTCGCCGGCAAAGCCGCGTCCTTTGCCGTGACCGCGAAATCGGTCAAAGCCATCACGCCGCAGCCGGTCGATGAATCGCTCGCGACCGCGATCGGCATGGAAAATCTCGCGGCGCTGCGCCAGGTCGTTCGCGAGAGGATCGAGCGCGACTACCAAGGGATCGCGCGTCAGAAGCTCAAGACCTCGCTGCTCGACCGCCTTGCCGAGCGTCACCATTTCCCCGTACCGCAGGGCATGATCGACATCGAGCTCGAAACCATTTGGCGGCAATATCAAGCGCAGCACGAGCGGGCGAAGCAGACCGGCAGCGACCCCGCGGAACCGGCCAAAGACGAGGCCAGCATCAAAGGCGAATACAAAGATATCGCCGAGCGCCGCGTGCGCCTCGGCCTGGTGCTTGCAGAAGTCGGCAGCAAGAACAACATCACGGTGACGCAGGACGAGATCAACCGCGCGATGGCCGAGGAAGCGCGGCGCTTTCCGGGACAGGAGCGCCACGTGATCGACTATTATCGCAACAATCCGGGCGCCATCGACGGGTTGCGCGCGCCGATCTACGAGGACAAGGTGATCGATTTCATTCTCGAATTGGCGCAAGTGACCGAGCGGGTGGTGCCGCTCAAGGAGCTGCTTGCGGCCGCGGCGGACGAGGGCGGCGAAGGCGAAGCGAGCAAGAGCTGAGCGGGCGGCCACGGATAACGCAAAGCGCGGATGACGCAAATATAGGGATAGGATCAGGCAAAGGCGGAGAGCGATGGATCCCCTTGAGATTTATATGAACAACCTTGTGCCGATGGTGGTCGAGCAGACCAACCGCGGCGAGCGCGCCTACGACATCTATTCGCGGCTTTTGAAGGAGCGCATCATTTTCCTCGTCGGGCCGGTGAACGACGCGGTGGCGAGCCTCATCTGCGCTCAACTCCTCTTCCTCGAAAGCGAGAATCCGACCAAGGATATTGCATTCTATATCAATTCGCCGGGCGGGATCGTGACCTCGGGCCTCGCGATCTACGACACGATGCAATATATCCGTCCCGAAATCGCGACTGTCTGCATGGGCATGGCCGCCTCGATGGGCTCGCTCCTGTTGACGGCGGGCGCCAAGGGCAAGCGCGTGGCGTTGCCCCATGCGAGCATCATGGTCCACCAGCCTTCCGGCGGATTTCAAGGCCAGGCCACCGACATCGAGATCCATGCGCGCGAAATCCTGCGCACGCGCCAGCGCCTCAACGAGATCTATGTCAAGCACACCGGACAACCCCTCGACGCCGTCGCCGCGGCGCTCGAGCGCGATCGGTTCCTCACCGCCGAGGAAGCCAAGGATTTCGGTCTGATCGACGAGGTCATGGCGAGCCGTCCGGCCCGGGACGAGGAGTTGAAAACCAAGCTTTAGGTGCTGTTTCCATGATCCTCGCACGTTAGCTGTGGCGTGGTTGCATCCCAGCGCTCAAAACTGTCCGTTTAGGGCAGAACATTGTTGCAACCATAGGGTTAAGACCCCATCTTTAACTGGTTATTGAGTGCGAGACCGTACATAATGTCAGTTTGATGGCTGCGTTCGGCCCCGTCTTCTCCCGGCAGCAAGGCCTCCCTGAATCCGGGTGGGGTCACGACCCGAGCCGGAGGCGAGAGCAGCGGAACGCCGCCGGGTGGTTCACGGAGAGTCTATGACCAAAGCCAGCGGCGGCGATTCGAAGAACACCCTCTATTGCTCGTTTTGCGGCAAGAGCCAGCATGAGGTGAGGAAGCTCATCGCCGGTCCGACCGTGTTCATCTGCGATGAATGCGTCGAGCTGTGCATGGACATCATCCGCGAAGAGCACAAGACCACGCTGGTGAAGTCGCGCGATGGCGTGCCGACGCCCAAGGACATTTGCAAGGTACTCGACGATTACGTGATCGGGCAGGACCACGCCAAGCGGGTGCTCTCGGTCGCAGTTCACAATCACTACAAGCGTCTCGCGCACGGCACGAAGAGCAACGACGTCGAACTCGCGAAATCGAACATCCTGCTGGTCGGCCCGACCGGGTCGGGCAAGACGCTCCTGGCGCAGACCTTGGCGCGGATCATCGATGTGCCGTTCACCATGGCGGACGCGACCACGCTGACCGAGGCCGGCTATGTCGGCGAGGATGTGGAGAACATCATCCTCAAGCTGCTGCAGGCGGCCGACTACAATGTCGAGCGCGCTCAGCGCGGCATCGTCTATATCGACGAGGTCGACAAGATCAGCCGCAAATCGGACAATCCTTCGATCACCCGCGACGTCTCGGGCGAGGGCGTGCAGCAGGCCTTGCTGAAGATCATGGAAGGCACGGTCGCGTCGGTGCCGCCCCAAGGTGGGCGCAAGCACCCGCAGCAGGAATTTCTGCAGGTCGACACAACCAACATCCTGTTCATTTGCGGCGGCGCTTTTGCCGGCCTCGAACGCCTCATCTCGCAGCGGCGCCAGGGTACCTCGATCGGTTTCGGCGCCGAAGTACGCGCGCCCGAGGAGCGCAAGACGGGCGAAGTCCTCAAAGAGCTCGAGCCCGAGGACCTCCTGAAGTTCGGGCTGATCCCGGAATTCGTCGGCCGCCTTCCGGTCGTCGCGACGCTCGACGATCTCGATGAGAATGCGCTGGTCGACATCCTGACCAAGCCCAAGAACGCCCTCGTCAAGCAGTATCAGCGGCTGTTCGAGATGGAAGACGTCCGGCTCGAGTTCAACGACGAGGCGATGCGCGCCATCGCGCACAAGGCGATCGCGCGCAAGACCGGCGCGCGCGGGTTGCGCTCGATCATGGAGGCGATCCTCCTCGAGCCCATGTTCGAACTGCCCGGGCTCGACGGCGTGACCGGAATGGTCATCAACAAGGAAGTCGTCGAAGGCCGTGCCACGCCGCTCTATATCTATTCCGAGCGCCGCAGCGACTACGCGGATTGGCGCGGCGATACGGGCGCGACGAGCGCCTGAAGGCGCGACACAAGCGGCTCAAGCGTCGAATTACTGGGGGTAGGAAGCGTTGCCGCACCCAGCCCCTTGATCTACCGCTCCGGCCGCGCCACGTTATATTCGTCGTTTTCAACGGCGCGGCGGTTGGTTTGCCGTTGCCTCGGGGCCGGATCTCCGGCTCCGCTTGTCCGAAAAGGGTGCCATGCTCGACATTTCCCGCGGTACGCTTTACCCCGTTCTCCCCTTAAGGGACATCGTCGTTTTCCCGCACATGATCGTGCCGCTCTTCGTCGGCCGCGAGAAGTCGGTGCGCGCACTCGAAGACGTGATGAAGGATGACAAGCAGATCCTGCTCGTCACGCAAAAGAACGCGGCGCAAGACGATCCCGCCCCGACCGATATCTATACCGTCGGCACGATCGGAACGGTCTTGCAGCTCTTGAAGCTGCCGGATGGCACGGTCAAGGTGCTGGTCGAAGGCGGCCAGCGCGCGCGCATTCTGCGCTTTGCCGACAACGACGCTTTCTTCCAGGCGCAGGCCGAGCCCATCGTCGAAAAGGTGGGCGAGCAGCAGGAAATCGAAGCGCTGGGGCGGACCGCGGTCGCTCAGTTCGAGCAGTACATCAAGCTCAACAAGAAGATTCCACCGGAGGTCCTGGTCTCGATCAACCAGATCGACGAGCCCGCCAAGCTCGCCGATACGCTTGCCTCGCATCTGGCGCTCAAGATTCCGGAAAAGCAGGAGCTGCTCGAGATCGAAACGGTCTCCGGCCGGCTCGAGAAGATCTTCGCCCATATGGAGAGTGAAATCGGCGTGCTCCAGGTGGAAAAGCGCATCCGCAGCCGGGTCAAACGGCAGATGGAGAAGACGCAGCGCGAGTATTATCTGAACGAGCAGCTGAAGGCGATCCAGAAGGAACTGGGCGAGGGCGAGGATGGCAAGGACGAGCTCGCCGAGCTCGAGGAGCGCATCAACAAGACGAAGCTGTCGAAAGAGGCTCGCGACAAGTCGCATGCGGAGCTGAAGAAGCTCCGCGCCATGAGCCCGATGTCGGCCGAGGCGACGGTGGTTCGCAACTATCTCGACTGGCTGCTCTCGATTCCCTGGCAGCAACGCACCAAGGTCAAGCGCGATCTCAAAGCCGCCGAGAAGGTGCTCAACGACGACCATTACGGTCTCGAGAAGGTCAAGGAGCGCATCCTCGAATACCTCGCCGTGCAGCAGCGCATGAAGAAGGTGAAAGGGCCGATCCTGTGTCTGGTCGGCCCGCCCGGCGTCGGCAAAACCTCGCTCGGCAAGTCGGTGGCGCGCGCCACGGGGCGGAATTTCGTGCGCATGTCCCTCGGCGGAGTGCGCGACGAGGCCGAGATCCGCGGTCACCGCCGCACCTATATCGGCTCGATGCCCGGCAAGATCATTCAGGGCATGAAGAAGGCGAAGTCGTCGAATCCGCTGTTCCTCTTGGACGAGGTCGACAAGCTCGGCCAGGATTGGCGCGGCGATCCGAGCTCGGCGCTCCTCGAGGTCCTCGATCCGGAGCAGAATTCGACCTTCAACGATCACTACCTCGAGGTCGATTACGACCTGTCGGACGTGATGTTCGTCACGACCGCGAACACGCTCAGGATGCCGCAGCCCTTGCTCGACCGCATGGAGCTGATCCGGCTGCCGGGCTACACCGAGGACGAGAAGGTCGAGATCGCGCGCCGCCACCTCATTCCGAAGCAGGTGAAGGCGAACGGCTTGAAGAAGACGGAATGGTCGATCACGCCCGACGCGTTGCGCGATCTCATCCGCTACTACACGCGAGAGGCGGGCGTGCGCAACCTCGAGCGCGAGATCGCCAATCTTGCGCGCAAGTCGATCAAGGACATCCTCGTCAAGCACAAGACGAAGGTGACGATCACCGTCAAGAACCTCGAGAAATACGCAGGCGTGCGGCGATATCGCTATGGCGAGGTCGAGGAAACCGATCTCGTCGGCGTGACGACCGGCTTGGCTTGGACGGAGGTTGGCGGCGAGCTCTTGACGATCGAGGCCGTTACCGTTCCGGGCAAGGGTCGCGTCACCGCCACCGGCAAGCTCGGCGATGTCATGAAGGAGTCGGTGCAGGCGGCCGAGAGCTACGTCAAATCGCGCAGCCTTGCCTTCGGCATCGTGCCGACGCTGTTCGACCGCAAGGACATCCACGTGCACGTGCCCGAGGGCGCAACGCCGAAGGACGGTCCGTCCGCGGGCGTCGCGATGGTGACCTCGATCGTCTCTGTGCTGACTGGAATTCCGGTGCGCAAGGACATCGCAATGACCGGCGAAATCACGCTGCGGGGCCGTGTCCTGCCGATCGGCGGGTTGAAGGAAAAGCTGCTCGCGGCATTGCGCGGCGGCCTGACGACGGTGCTGATCCCGAAGGAAAACGAGAAGGATCTCGCCGAAATCCCGGACAACGTCAAAAAGGGATTGAAGATCGTCGCGGTGAACTCGGTCGACGAGCTCTTGAAGCACGCGCTCGTGTCGCCGCCGACGCCGATCGAGTGGACCGAGCCGCAAGAGCGCGCCGCCGCGCCGCTGCCGCGCGACGTCGAAGACGACCGGCCTGGGCTCACGCACTGATCCGACGTCGAGGAAATAACGCCGTCGCCTTTGAATGGGCGGCGGCGTTTTCTTCGCGCAGTGCGCACTCCGCGATGCGCAGTAGCGCGATTGACGCGTGCAAGACGCGCGATCTACACTTGTCGCGACGTTGGGATCTCATCGAAGAATGAGAAAGGGGAGTCGCCAGTGAACAGGAACGATCTCGTTGATGCTGTCGCCGCGTCTGCGAATATGACAAAGGCCGATGCAGCAACGGCCGTCGATGCGGTGCTCGATGCGATCACCGCGGCGTTGAAGAGCGGCAGCGAGGTCCGTCTGGCTGGCTTCGGTACTTTTGTCGTGTCGCAGCGCGCCGCCAGCGAGGGTCGCAACCCGCGCACCGGCGAGAAGATCCAGATTCCAGCGTCGAAATTGCCGAAGTTCCGCGCCGGCAAGGGCCTGAAGGACGCGGTCCAATGATGCGCCCCTTGAATCCGGCGCGAGGGCGATTAGCTCAGCGGTAGAGCACCTCGTTTACACCGAGGGGGTCGGAGGTTCGAAACCTTCATCGCCCACCACTGCTTGCGCGTCGCGCGGGCATTTTTGAGCAGTCGGAAACAGCTTCGGCGGCCACAGATGTGCGGGCCGCGTGTGCTTGACACCCCATAGGTCGCGGGGTACGAGTGGCGCTCGCGGCGAGCGTGCTCCCGGGGGTGTAGCTCAGTTGGTTAGAGCGCCGGCCTGTCACGCCGGAGGTCGCGGGTTCGAGCCCCGTCACTCCCGCCATCTCGCGTCGTAAGGATTACGATCAGGACACAACAGCGATGGACAGCCTGCTTCGCGAGTATCTGCCCATCCTGAATTTCATCGCGATCGCCGTCGGGCTCGCGGTGGTGATCGTGGCCGCGTCGTTCATCGTTGCGCGCCAACATCCCGATTCGGAGAAGTTGTCGCCGTATGAATGCGGTTTCGAGCCCTTCGCCGACGCGCGGAGCAAGTTCGACGTGCGTTTTTATCTGGTCGCGATCCTCTTCATCATCTTCGATCTCGAGGTCGCCTTCCTGTTTCCGTGGGCGGTCGCGCTCGGGACAATCGGCATGTTCGGATTTTGGTCGATGGTGGCGTTCCTGCTCGTCCTCACGGTGGGCTTCGTCTATGAGTGGAGGAAGGGAGCGTTGGAATGGGAGTAGAAGCCCCGTCGCAGGACCTGCTGCTGCGGCAAATGGGCGAGGAGATTCAGCACAAGGGTTTCATCGTCACGCAGCTCGACAAGCTGGTGAACTGGGCGCGCAGCGGGTCCCTCTGGCCGATGACCTTCGGCCTCGCTTGCTGCGCCGTCGAAATGATGCACAGCGCCGCCAGCCGCTACGATCTCGATCGGTTCGGCGTGGTGTTCCGCCCCAGCCCGCGCCAATCCGACGTCATGATCGTCGCCGGCACGCTCACCAACAAAATGGCGCCGGCTTTGCGCAAGGTCTATGACCAGATGGCTGAGCCGCGCTGGGTGATTTCGATGGGCTCGTGCGCGAACGGCGGAGGTTATTATCATTATTCCTATTCCGTGGTGCGCGGCTGCGACCGCATTGTTCCCGTCGACATCTATGTGCCGGGTTGTCCCCCGACCGCCGAGGCGTTGCTCTATGGCATTCTGCAGCTGCAGAAAAAGATCAATCGCCAGCGGGTCTTTGCGCGCTAGAGCCTGCCGATGACCGAGCCGCTCAAGAGTCTTGGCGATCACGTCGCTCAGGCGTTCCCGCAAGAGGTGACAGACACGGCGATCGCGCATGATGAGCTGATGATCGAGGTGCGGCGCGAGGCGGTGACGCGCGTACTCGCTTTCCTGCGCGACGATCCGAAATGCCTTTTCGAAGTGCTGGTCGATATTTGCGGCGTCGATTACCCGGAGCGGCCGGAGCGCTTCGAGGTCGTTTATAATCTCTTGAGCGTCAAGAACAATGCGCGCATTCGGGTGAAGACGACCGCGAGCGAGGATACGCCGGTGCCATCGGCCACCGGCCTCTTCAGCGCCGCGGGGTGGTTCGAGCGCGAAACCTGGGACATGTTCGGCATCTATTTCGCCGACCATCCCGATTTGCGCCGCCTCTTGACCGATTACGGTTTCGAAGGACATCCGCTGCGCAAGGATTTCCCGCTGACGGGCTATGTCGAAGTTCGCTACGACGAAGAGCAGAAGCGCGTCGTCTACGAGCCCGTGAAGCTCAAGCAGGAATTCCGCACCTTCGACTTCATCTCGCCCTGGGAAGGCATGAATCACATCCTCCCGGGCGACGAGAAAGCATCGGTCGAGGCGGGCAAATGAGCGCCGACGGCGCGGCGCTCGAGCCCGCCAACGCGGCGGCGCTCATCAAGAGCTTCACCATGAATTTCGGGCCGCAGCATCCGGCGGCTCACGGCGTGCTGCGCCTCGTTCTCGAGATGGACGGCGAGGTGGTCGAGCGCGCGGATCCGCATATCGGGCTCTTGCATCGCGGCACCGAGAAGCTGATCGAATACAAGACGTTCCTTCAGGCCGTGCCCTATTTCGACCGGCTCGATTACGTCTCGCCGATGTGCCAGGAGCACGCCTACGCGCTCGCGGTCGAGAAGCTTCTCGGCATCGAGCCGCCTCCGCGCGCCAAGATGATCCGCGTTCTCTTCGCCGAGATCACGCGCATCCTCAATCATCTCCTCAATTTGACGGCTTTCGCGCTCGATGTCGGCGCCATCACGCCGCTGCTCTGGGGCTTCGAGGAGCGCGAGAAGCTGATGGAGTTCTACGAGCGCGTCTCCGGCGCCCGGCTTCATTCGGTCTATTTCCGCCCCGGCGGAGTGCAGCTCGACATGCCGGCTGGGCTCGCCGAGGACATCTACGCGTTCATCGAGCAATTCCCGGCGCGCATCGACGATCTCGAACAGCTCCTCACCGAGAATCGCGTGTTCAAGCAGCGGACGGTCGATATCGGCGTGGTCAGCGCCAAACAGGCGCTCGAATGGGGCTTTAGCGGCCCGATGCTGCGCGGCTCGGGCGTCCCATGGGATCTGCGCAAGGCGCAGCCTTATGATTCCTACGAGGAGATGGATTTCGACATCCCCATCGGCAAGAACGGCGATTGCTGGGATCGCTATCTCGTTCGCATGGAGGAAATGCGCCAATCGCTGCGGATCATCAAGCAGGCGCTCGATCAGATGCCGCCGGGACCGGTTCGCGTCAATGATCGCAAGGTGATGCCGCCGCCGCGGCACGAGATGAAGTCCTCGATGGAAGCGCTGATCCATCACTTCAAGCTCTACACCGAGGGCTATCACGTGCCGGCCGGCGAGACCTATACCGCGGTCGAGGCGCCCAAGGGCGAGTTCGGCGTCTATCTGGTCGCCGATGGAGGCAACCGCCCCTATCGCTGCAAGATCCGTGCGCCGGGCTTCGCCTTTCTCCAGGGCCTCGATTTCATGTCGCGCGGGCACATGCTGGCGGACGTGGTCGCGATCATCGGCTCAATGGACATCGTCTTCGGCGAGGTCGACCGATGAGCGAGCAAAATGAGATGATCGCTGTCGAGCAGCCGGCAAGCTTCGCCTTCACGGCGGAAAATCTCGCAAAGGCGAAGGCCTATATCGCCAAATATCCGCCCGGACGCCAGGCCAGCGCGGTTTTATGGCTGCTCTATCTCGCGCAAGAGCAGCACGATAATTGGGTGCCGCGCGCCGCGATGGACTATATCGCCGATCTCTTGGGCATGCCGCGCGTCCGCGTCTATGAGGTCGCGAGCTTCTATACGATGTTCAACCTGAAGCCGGTCGGCCGCTATTTCCTGCAGATTTGCACGACCACGCCGTGCTGGCTCAGAGGCTCGGACGCGATCGTCGCCGCCTGCAAGAAAAAACTCGGCATCGGCATCGGCGAGACGACGCCCGATAAGAAATTCACCCTGTTCGAGGTCGAATGCCTCGGCGCCTGCGTCAACGCGCCGATCATTCAGGTGAACAACGGCGATTTCTACGAGGATCTCGACCCGCAATCGACCGAAAAGCTAATCGATGCTCTAGCGCGCGGCGAGAAGCCGCCCGAGGGGTCGGCGACGGGGCGGCAGGGCTCGGCGCCCGCAGGCGGACCGAAGACGCTCTTGGAGGTGAAGTGATGCTCGCCGACCGCGACCGCATCTTCACCAATCTTTACGGCCTGCACGATCCTGGCCTTGCCGGCGCGCGCGCGCGCGGCGATTGGGACGGGACCAAGGATTTGATCCTCAAGGGCCGCGACTGGATCGTCAACGAAGTGAAGGCCTCGGGGCTCCGGGGCCGCGGCGGCGCCGGCTTCCCAACCGGTCTCAAATGGTCCTTCATGCCCAAGACCAGTGACCGCCCGCGCTATCTTGTGGTCAATGCGGATGAAAGCGAGCCGGGGACCTGCAAGGACCGCGACATCATCCGCAACGACCCGCATAAGCTGGTCGAAGGCTGCCTCCTCGCAAGTGCGGGGATGGGCGCGACGGCATGCTACATCTATATCCGCGGCGAGTTCCACACCGAGTCGCTCGTCTTGCAGAAGGCGATCGAGGACGCCTATGCGTCCGGCCTCGTCGGCAAGAACGCGTGCGGCTCGGGCTATGATCTCGAACTCTATCTCCATCGCGGCGCCGGCGCCTATATCTGCGGCGAGGAGATGGCGCTGCTTGAATCGCTCGAAGGCAGGAAGGGCCAGCCGCGGCTGAAGCCGCCTTTCCCGGCCGGTGTCGGGCTTTATGGCTGTCCCACGACAGTCAACAACGTCGAGAGCATCGCCGTGGTGCCGACCATCCTGCGGCGCGGCGCGTCGTGGTTTTCCGGCATCGGGCGGCCGAAGAACGAAGGCACGAAGGTCTTCTGCATCTCGGGTCATGTGGAAAAGCCTTGCAACGTCGAAGAGGCGATGGGCATTCCCCTAAAGGAACTGATCGAGCGGCATGCGGGCGGCGTGCGCGGCGGCTGGGACAATCTCTTGGCCGTCATTCCGGGCGGCGCGTCGGTTCCGGTCATCCCGAAGCCGATTTGCGACACCGTGCTGATGGATTTCGACGCGCTGCGCGACGTCAAGAGCGGCCTTGGCACCGCCGCGGTGATCGTCATGGACAAATCGACCGACATCGTGAAGGCGATCGCGCGCCTGTCGAAGTTCTATATGCATGAAAGCTGCGGTCAGTGCACGCCCTGCCGCGAGGGCACGGGCTGGCTCTGGCGGGTGATGGAGCGCCTCGTCAAAGGCAATGCGACGGTCGAAGAAATCGACATGCTGCTCGAGGTCACCTACGAGATCGAAGGGCATACGATTTGCGCGCTGGGCGATGCCGCGGCCTGGCCGGTCCAGGGGCTGATCCGCCATTTCCGCCCCGAGCTCGAACGCCGCATCGCCGAATATCGCAAATCTGCCGCGGCGCGGGCGGCTTAGGATCGGGATCGATGCCGAAGCTCACCATCAACGGGATGGAAGTCGAGGTGCCGGCGGGCTCGACCGTGCTGCAGGCGTGCCAGCAGCTCGGCATCGAAGTGCCGCATTTCTGCTACCACGAACGTCTGGCGATTGCCGGCAATTGCCGCATGTGCTTGGTCGAGCAGGAGAAGTCGCCGAAGCCGATCGCGTCCTGCGCCCAGCCGGTCGCCGATGGAATGGTGATCCACACGGACAGCGAGAAGGCGAAAAAAGCCCGCCACGGCGTGATGGAGTTCCTGCTCATCAATCACCCGCTCGACTGCCCGATCTGCGATCAGGGCGGCGAGTGCGATCTGCAGGATCAAGCCATGGCCTATGGCTTCGACCGCGGCCGCTATCAGGAGAACAAGCGCGCGGTCAAGGACAAGGATTTCGGGCCGGTCGTCGCGACCAGCATGAACCGCTGCATCCATTGCACGCGCTGCATCCGCTTCATCGCCGATGTCGCCGGGGTTGCCGATCTCGGCGGCATCGGCCGCGGCGAGCACATGGAGATCGACACCTTCGTGGGCAAGGCGCTCGAGTCCGAGCTTTCCGGCAACATCATCGATCTTTGCCCTGTCGGCGCGCTGACCGCCAAGCCTTACGCGTTTGTGGCGCGGCCCTGGGAGCTCCGGAAGACGGAATCGATCGATGTGCTCGATGCCGTCGGCTCCAACATCCGGGTCGATTCCCGCGGCCCCGCGGTGCTGCGCATCCTGCCGCGTCTCCATGAAGACGTGAACGAAGAGTGGATTTCCGACAAGACGCGCTTCGCGCTCGATGGGCTCGGCAAGCGGCGGCTCGACCGGCCTTATGTGCGCCGCGCCGGCAAGCTGGCCGAGGCGTCCTGGTCCGAGGCCTTCGCGGCCATCGCCGATCGCCTGAAACCGCTCGCGGGCGTCCGTTGCGCCGCGATCGCCGGCGATCTCGCCGATGCCGAGGCGATGCTGGCGCTCAAGAATCTGATGACGGCGCTGGGTTCGCCGCATTTCGATTGCCGGCAGGATGGCGCCAGGCTCGACGCGTCGTGCCGGTCGGCCTACCTCTTCAACACGACGATCGCCGGGATCGAAAAGGCCGATGCCTGCGTGCTGATCGGCACCGATCCGCGCGCCGAAGCCGCGATCCTCAATGCGCGGCTGAGGAAGCGCTGGCTTCAGGGCGGATTTCGCGTCGGCGCGTTCGGCCCGGCGCTCGATCTGACCTTCCCCGTCACCCAGCTCGGCACCGGGCCGCAAGATCTTGTCGAGCGGGCGCGCGAATTCCTCGGCGCAGCCAAGCAGCCGATGCTCGTCCTGGGCCAAGGCGCATTGCGGCGCAAGGATGGCGCGGCGATCCTAGGTCTGGCCCGCGAGCTTGCCGAGAGTGCCGGCATGGTGCGCGAGGACTGGAACGGCTTCAACGTGCTGCATCTCGCCGCGGCGCGCGTGGGCGGTCTCGATCTTGGCTTCGTTCCCGCGGCGGGCGGGCGCGACGTCGCCGGGATCATCGCCGGATGCGAGAACGGCGAGATCGACTTCCTCTATCTGCTGGGCGCCGACGCGATCGACACACGGCGCCTCGGCAAGGCCTTCGTGGTCTATCAGGGTCATCACGGCGATCGTGGCGCCTCGCGCGCCGATGTCGTCCTTCCGGGCGCCGCTTACACCGAGAAGGACGCGATCTACGTCAACACCGAAGGCCGGGTCCAGCTCGCGCGTCGCGCGGTCTTCCCGCCCGGCGAGGCGCGCGAGGATTGGACGATCCTGCGCGCGCTTTCGGGCGCTCTCGGCAAGACCTTGCCTTATGATTCGCTGGCGCAGTTGCGCGCGCAGATGGCGAAATCCTATCCGAGCTTCGCCGCGATCGATCGTCCGCCGCGCGCCGCTTGGGGCGCGTTCGGTGCGCGCGGCGCCGTTGATGCAGCGCCCTTCATCTATCCGATAACCGATTTCTATCGCACCGACGTCATCAGCCGCGCGTCGCCCACCATGGCGGAATGCGCCGCGGTCAAGGCCGACGCTGCGGCCGGGAAGACAGGCACGCATGGTTGACGCCTGGCGAAGCTATGGCCTGCCGACGGCGCTGCTGATCGGCGAGATCCTCGCGATCATCGTGCCGCTGCTGCTCGCGGTCGCCTATCTCACTTATGCCGAGCGCAAGGTGCTGGCGGCTGCGCAGCTGCGCAAAGGCCCGAATGTCGTCGGTCCGTTTGGCCTCCTCCAGCCGATCGCCGACGGGCTGAAGCTGTTGATGAAGGAAACGGTAATCCCGACCGGCGCCAATCGCGGCGTGTTCATCGCGGCGCCCATTCTGACCTTCGTCTTGAGCCTCGTCGCCTGGGCCGTCATTCCCTTCGATCAAGGGGTGGTGATCGCCAACATCAATGTCGGGATTCTCTATCTCTTCGCGATCAGCTCTTTGGGCGTCTACGGCATCATCATGGCCGGTTGGTCGTCCAATTCGAAATACGCGTTCCTCGGCGCGTTGCGCGCCGCGGCGCAGATGGTCTCTTACGAGGTCTCGATCGGCTTCGTCATGGTCAGCGTGCTGCTGTGCGTCGGCTCGCTCAACCTTTCTGCGATCGTCGAGGCGCAGAGAACCGTCTGGTTCTGCATCCCGCTGCTGCCGATGTTCGTCGTGTTCTTCATCTCGGCGCTGGCTGAAACCAACCGCTCGCCCTTCGACCTTGTCGAGGGAGAATCCGAGCTGGTCGCGGGATTCTTCGTCGAATATTCCTCGATGAGCTTCGCGCTCTTCTATCTCGGCGAATACGCGAACATGATCCTGATGAGCGCGATGACGAGCGTGCTGTTCCTCGGTGGCTGGCTTGCGCCCTTCGGATGGGAGCCCTTCACCGGGGTGCTCGGCCATCTCTGGTCGGTGCTGTGGTTCGCGGCAAAGATCGCCTTCGTGCTCTTCTGTTTTCTCTGGGTCCGCGCGACCATGCCGCGCTACCGCTACGATCAGCTCATGCGTCTGGGCTGGAAGGTATTTTTGCCGCTGTCCTTGTTCTGGCTGGTGGCGACGGCGGGCGTGCTGGTCGGCTTCGGCTGGCTGCCGGGAAAGGGATGACGACATGGCGGTGATGGATCGCGGCGCGCGCAGCCTGCTCTTGGCGGAGCTCGCTTCCGCCTTGTGGCTGACCCTCAAATACATGTTCAAAGCGCCGGTCACGGTGAATTACCCCTTCGAGAAAGGGCCGCTCAGCCCGCGCTTTCGCGGCGAGCACGCCTTGCGCCGCTATCCCAACGGCGAAGAGCGCTGCATCGCCTGCAAGCTGTGCGAGGCCGTGTGCCCCGCGCTCGCGATCACGATCGAGGCGGAGCCGCGCGAAGACGGCAGCCGCCGCACCACGCGCTACGATATCGATATGACGAAATGCATCTATTGCGGTCTATGCCAGGAAGCCTGCCCGGTCGATGCGATCGTTGAAGGGCCCAATTTCGAATTCGCCGCCGAGACGCGCGAGGAGCTGTTCTACAACAAGGAGAAGCTCCTCTCGAACGGCGACCGGTGGGAGGCGGAGATCGCGAAGAATATCGCGCTCGACGCGCCGTATCGCTGATGGAAATCGGCGCGCTCATTCAGGCGATCTGCTTCTACGCCTTTGCCGGCGTCGCGGTCGCATCGGGCGTGATGGTGATTTCCGCCCGCAACCCGGTCCACTCGGTTCTGTTCCTCATCCTCGCCTTCTTCAACGCCGCTGGTCTCTTCGTGCTGCTCGGGGCCGAGTTCCTGGCGATGATCCTCGTGATCGTCTATGTCGGCGCCGTCGCGGTGCTGTTCCTGTTCGTCGTCATGATGCTCGACATCAATTTCGTCGAGCTGCGGCAGGGTTTTCTGCAATATCTTCCGGTCGGCGCGCTGATCGGCCTTATCCTGCTCGTCGAGCTGGTGTTGATCTTCGGCGCCTGGACGGTGGCACCAGAGGCATCGAGCGTCGCCGCGGCGCCAATGCCGGCGCTCACCGCCGCACCCAACACTGCGGCGCTCGGCGCTTTGCTTTACACGCGCTATGTCTACGCCTTCCAGGCGGCCGGCCTCATCCTTCTCGTTGCCATGATCGGCGCCATCGTCTTGACGCTGCGCGCCCGCCAGGGCGTGCGGCGGCAAAAGATCGCCGCCCAAGTCACGCGTCCGCGCGCGCAGGCGGTCGAAGTGGTCAAGGTGCGACCGCGCCAGGGGGTTTGAGGCGATGCTCGAAATCGGTCTTGCACATTATCTCACCGTCGCGGCGATCCTCTTCACGCTCGGAATTTTCGGGATTTTCCTCAACCGCAAGAACGTCATCATCATCCTGATGTCGATCGAGCTGATGCTGCTTGCGGTCAACATCAATTTCGTCGCGTTCTCGGCCTTCCTGAACGATCTCGTCGGTCAGGTCTTTGCCATGTTCGTTTTGACCGTGGCGGCGGCCGAGGCGGCCATCGGCCTCGCCATCCTCGTCGTCTATTTCCGCAACCGCGGTTCGATCGCCGTCGAAGACATCAATATGATGAAAGGGTGATCCGCCGTGCCCGTCGCCGCCGTCTTCCTTCCGCTGGTCGGGTCGATCATCGCCGGTTTCTTCGGTCGGTGGATCGGCGACCGCGGCGCGCAGCTCGTGACCTGCCTCGCGCTCGCGCTCGCGGCGGTCTTCGGTTGCCTCGTTTTCGTCGATGTGGCGGTTCACGGCCAGTCGCGGGTGATCGACCTGTTCAACTGGATCGATACCGGCGATCTCCAGGTCGAGTGGGCTTTGCGCTTCGACACCCTATCGGCGGTGATGGTCGCGGTCGTCACCGTGGTTTCGACCATGGTCCATATCTATTCCGTCGGCTACATGGCGCACGATCACTCGATCCCGCGCTTCATGTCCTATCTCAGCATCTTCACCTTCTTCATGCTGATGCTGGTGACAGCCGACAATTTCGT
The DNA here is from genome assembly GCA_035277525.1 of Allostellaceae bacterium. GTDB lineage: Bacteria > Pseudomonadota > Alphaproteobacteria > ATCC43930 > CGMCC-115725 > CAIKMD01. Next base: position 23,595 of record DATEKH010000292.1, on the reverse strand, counting down.
GCAGCTCTTCTTCGGCTGGGAGGGGGTCGGTCTCGCTTCGTACCTGCTCATCGGCTTCTGGTACGATCGGCCGAGCGCCAACGCCGCGGCGATCAAGGCGTTCGTCGTCAACCGCATCGGCGATTTCGGCTTCGCCATCGGAATCTTCGCGGTCTTCTATCTGTTCGGATCGCTGCAATTTGACACGGTCTTTGCCGCGGCGCCCGAGATCGCCAAGGGCACGCTCAATTTTCTGGGGCATCCCTATCCGGCTTTGACCGTCACCTGCCTGCTTCTCTTTGTCGGCGCCATGGGCAAATCCGCGCAGCTCGGCCTCCACACCTGGCTGCCCGACGCCATGGAAGGACCGACGCCGGTCTCGGCCCTGATCCATGCCGCGACCATGGTCACCGCGGGCGTCTTCATGCTGGCGCGGCTGTCGCCGCTCTTCGAATACTCGCCAACCGCGCTCGCAGTCGTGGTGGTGGTGGGCGGGACGACGGCGATGTTCGCCGCAAGCATCGGCATGGCCCAGAACGACATCAAGCGCGTGATCGCCTATTCGACCTGCAGCCAATTAGGCTACATGTTCTTCGCCGCGGGGGTCTCGGCCTATGGCGCCGGGATCTTCCATCTCATGACCCACGCCTTCTTCAAGGCGCTGCTTTTCCTCTGCGCGGGCTCTGTCATTCACGCCATGTCGGGCGAGCAGGACATGCGCAAGATGGGCGGGATCTACTATCTCGTCCCCTACACCTACGTCCTCATGTGGATCGGCAGCCTGGCGCTCGCCGGCATCTGGCCGTTCGCGGGCTACTACTCCAAGGACATGATCCTCGCGGCGTCCTACGCCGCGGGCACCGGCGTCGGGCGTTACGCCTATTGGCTTGGGACCTTCGCCGCCTTCCTGACCGCCTTCTATTCCTGGCGGCTCATCTTCATGACCTTTCATGGCGAGGCGCGTGCCGACCGCGAGGTCATGCATCACGTGCATGAATCGCCGCCCGTCATGCTGTGGCCCTTGGCGGTGCTGGCCGCGGGCGCAATCGTCGCGGGATTCCTCGGCTTTAATTTCTTCGTGGGCGAGGGAAGGGAGGCGTTCTGGCGCGACTCGATCCTGGTTCTGCCGGCGCATGACAGTCTCGCGCGCGCCGAAGGCATTCCCCGCTGGGCCGCGTGGCTGCCGCTTGCGGCCGGGCTCATCGGCATCGGCACGGCCTGGGTCGCCTATATCTGGCAGCGCGGCCTCCCGGCCTGGTGCGCCCAGCATTTCCGCGCGCTCTATCTCTTCCTTCTCAACAAATGGTATTTCGACGAGCTCTACGACTTTCTCATCGTGCGGCCGGCCATGGCGCTCGGCTTCGGGCTCTGGAAGAAGGGCGACGGCGCGGTGATCGACGGGCTGGGGCCCGATGGACTCGCGGAAACCACCCGCGGCCTCGCTGTGCTCTCGAGTCGACTGCAGACGGGCTATCTCTACCACTACGCCTTCGCGATGTTGATTGGACTCGTCGTGCTGGTGTCGTGGTACCTGCTCGTTCAAATCGGCTGAGGGTGCGATGGAAAACTGGCCGCTCCTCACCCTCGTCACCTTCCTCCCGATCTTCGGCGTCGCCGCGATTTTGCTTCTGCGCGGCACGGCGGCGGATGTGGCGCGCAACGCGCGTTGGATCGCGCTCTGGGTGTCGGGCATCGATCTGCTGCTCAGCCTCGTCATCTGGGCGGAGTTCGACCCCACCTCCGCCAAGTTCCAATTCGTCGAGCAGGCGGCGTGGCTGCCCCAGTTCAAGATCGGCTATCAGATGGGCGTCGACGGCATCTCGCTGTTCTTCGTCGTGCTGTGCGCATTCCTCACGCCGATCTGCGTGATCGCGAGCTGGACCTCGGTCAAGACGCGCGTGCGCGAATACATGATCGCGTTCCTCGTGCTCGAGACCATGATGGTCGGGATGTTCTGCGCGCTCGACTTCGTGCTGTTTTACATGTTCTTCGAGGGTGTGCTGATCCCGATGTTCCTCATCATCGGGGTCTGGGGCGGACCAAGACGGGTCTATGCGGCATTCAAATTCTTCCTTTACACGCTTCTCGGTTCCGTGCTGATGCTGCTCGCCATCCTGGCGATCTATTTTCAGGTCGGCTCGACCGACATCGTCGCGGCTCTCAACACACATTTCCCGCCGCGCATGCAGACCTGGCTCTGGCTCGCCTTTTTCGCCTCTTTCGCCGTCAAGGTGCCGATGTGGCCAGTGCATACCTGGCTGCCGGATGCACATGTCGAGGCGCCCACCGCGGGCTCGGTCATTCTCGCCGGCGTGCTTCTGAAGATGGGCGGCTACGGCTTCATCCGGTTTTCGCTACCCATGTTCCCCGAGGCTTCCACGCTGTTCACGCCCTTGATGTACACGCTGAGCGTCGTCGCGATCATCTATGCCTCGCTCGTCGCTCTGGCTCAGGACGACATGAAGAAAGTGATCGCTTATTCCTCTGTCGCGCATATGGGCATCGTGACCATGGGCATCTTCACGGTGACCTCCGAGGGCCTGCAAGGCGCCATGATCCAAATGCTGAGCCACGGCGTCGTTTCGTCCGCCCTCTTCTTGTGCGTCGGCGTGGTTTACGACCGGCTCCATACCCGCGAGATCGCGCGTTATGGCGGTGTCGTCCACAACATGCCGAAATACGCGTTCTTCTTCATGGTCTTCATGCTGGCTTCCATCGGCCTGCCGGGGACCAGCGGGTTTATTGGCGAGTTCCTCGCGCTGATCGGCGCGTTCCAGGTCAACACTTGGGTCACGTTTTTCGCGACCACCGGCATGATCCTCAGTGCAGCTTACATGCTCTATCTCTATCGCCGCGTCGTCTTCGGGGCGATCACACGCGACGACGTGCGGGCGATGCTCGATCTCCATTGGCGCGAGGTCGTGGTTTTCGTGCCGATGGCCAGCGTCGTTCTGTGGATGGGGATCTATCCGCATTCATTCTTGAAGCCGATTCAGCCGACAATCGCCAATCTGATTCAAAACGTGCAGGCGGCGCGCGAAACCGGCCACCATCTGGCGGAAAGATAAGAGGCATCAATGCTTCACGCCGTGTCTCCCGATTTCATGGCGGTGCTGCCGGAATTCTTCACCGCCTGCGCGGCGATGGTCTTGCTGATCCTCGGCGCGTTTCAGGGCGACAAGGCCGCGCGCGAGATCGCATGGCTTGCCGTCTTGGCGCTCGCGATCGCCTTCGCTCTGGTCGCGGCACCGCTTTACAGCCATGGCGCCGAGCGCCAGGTCAGCCTCTACGGCATGTTCGTGACCGACGGGTTTGGCGCCTTCGCCAAGCTCTTGGTGCTGCTGGGGTCGGCGCTCTCGCTTGTCCTCGCGCTCCGCTTCAACGAACTCGAAGGAATCGCGCGTCCCGAATACGCGGTGCTCGTGCTGCTCTCGACCGCCGGCATGATGATGATGATTTCGGCGAACGATCTCATCTCGCTCTATGTCGGTCTCGAGTTGCAAAGCCTTGCGCTTTACGTGGTCGCCGCCTTCCAGCGCGATTCCGGGCGGTCGACCGAGGCCGGACTCAAATATTTCGTCCTCGGCGCGCTGGCCTCGGGCATGCTGCTTTACGGCGCCTCGATGGTCTACGGCTTTGCCGGCACGACGAGCTTCGATGCGCTGGCAAAGGCCTTCGCCGATGGCGGGACCGCGTCGGTCGGCGTCATCGTCGGCGTCGTTCTGATCGTGGTCGGGCTGGCGTTCAAGGTTTCCGCCGTGCCGTTTCATATGTGGACGCCCGACGTTTACGAGGGCGCGCCGACGCCCGTGACGGCGTTTTTCTCGGTCGCGCCCAAGATCGCGGCCATGGCCCTGTTCGTCCGCGTGATGGTTGGGCCGTTTTACGGGCTGCTCGTCGAATGGCGGCAGGTGATCTGGTTCATCTCTGTCGCGTCGATGGTGCTGGGCGCGTTCGCCGCGATCAACCAGCGCAACATCAAGCGGCTGATGGCCTATAGCTCGATCGGCCATGCGGGCTATGCGCTGATCGGCCTCGCCGCGGGCAGCGCCATCGGCGTGCGCGGCGTTCTCGTTTATCTCGCAATCTATCTGTTCATGAATGTCGGCGCCTTCGCCGTCATCTTGTGCATGCGCCGCCAAGGTGAGGCGGTGGAAGCGATCGATGATCTCGCGGGCTTGGCGCGGACGCAGCCGAGTCTTGCCTTGGCGCTTGCCATTTTCATGTTCTCGCTTGCGGGCATTCCGCCCTTGGCCGGATTCTTCGCTAAAATCTACGTCTTCATTGCGGCGATCGATTCCGGACTTTACGCCCTTGCGATCATCGGGGTCCTGGCGAGCGTGGTAGGCGCCTTTTATTACATCCGCATCGTCAAGCTGATGTATTTCGACGATCCCGCGGCGGCGTTCGATCGGCCGATCGGGCGCGAGATCGGGGCGGTGCTTATCGTCTGCGCACTCGTGACCCTGTTCTTTTTCGCTTGGCCGGGCGTCTTTGCCGACGGCGCCGATGCGGTCGCCGCCGCGCTGTTCTCGGGATGAGCGTGGCGCCCGCCGGCGCGCGCGACACCGATTCTGCGATCCCCGACCGGGACGCGGAGGAGGGTTTGCCCTCGCTTCCGCGCTTTTACCGTCTTCTGCGCTATCGCCGTCTGGGCAGCACCAATGACGAGGCGAAGGCGCTTGCCGCGTCGGGCGCTGCCGAAGGCACGCTCGTCTGGGCGCTGGAGCAAACCAGCGGCCACGGGCGCCGCGGCAAGCTCTGGGCGTCGCCGCCCGGCAATCTCTATGCGTCTGTCATTCTTGCGCCACAGGTGACGCCTTTCATCGCGGCACAGCTCGGCTTTGCTGCCGCGCTCGCCGTGGCCGAGGCCTGCCTCGATGTTGCGCCCAACGCCGCGATCGGCCTCAAATGGCCCAATGACGTGCTGCTTCGCGGCCGCAAGCTCGCGGGGATCCTCATCGAATCGCAAATGCGCAGCGACGGGATGGCCGATTGGCTGGTGCTTGGGATCGGCGTCAATCTTTCGACCTATCCCACGGCGACGGAGTACCCGGCCACCGCGCTGAGCGCCTGCGGGGTCGAGGTGCCGCCCGATGCGATGCTTGCCGCCTTGGCGCGGCGCTTCCTCGACTGGTATGAGCGGTGGGATAGCGGAGAAGGCTTTGCCGCGCTGCGCGCCGCCTGGCTCGGCCGCGCGACCGGCCTCGGGAGCGCGCTGCGCGCAAACCTCCCGGGCGGCGCCCTCTCGGGTGTTTTTGCCGGTCTCGACAAGGACGGTGCCTTGCTGCTCGATACTGCCTCCGGCCGCCGCCGGATCGAAGCGGGCGAGGTCTTTCCCGCCGCGCCGGTCTCGTGACGAGGGGAGAGGGCCGATGCTGCTCGCCATCAACGCCAACAACACGAACACGGTTTTTGCGCTGTGGGACGCGGAGCGCCTCCACGGCGCCTGGCGCATCTCGACCGATGGCAAGCGCACGGCCGATGAATATGTCGTGTGGCTCGACCATGTGCTGGGCTTAAGCGGGCATTCGCGCAGCAAGGTTTCGGCGACCATTGTCGCGAGCGTGGTGCCCGAGGCGAATTTCAATCTCGTCAAGCTGTGCCAGGATTACTGCGCCTCAACGCCACTCGTCGTGGGCGAGCCGGGGGTCGAGCTTGGCGTCAAGGCGCTGGTCGACCGGCCGGAGGAAGTCGGCGCCGATCGCCTTGTCAACAGCGTTGCGGTCCATGACCGCTATCCCGGCGCGGCGATCGTCGTCGATTTCGGGACCGCCACGACCTTCGACGTTGTCGACGCGGACGGCAACTATCGCGGCGGCGTGATCGCGCCCGGCATCAATCTCTCGCTCCATGCGCTCGAGGCAGCCGCCGCGAAGCTCCCGGCCGTGCCGATCGGGCGCACCGACAAGGTCATCGGCACGAATACGGTGGCGTGCATGCAGTCAGGCATCTTTTGGGGCTATGTCGGGCTGATCGAGGGGCTGGTCGCTCGCATCAAGGCGGAATTCGGCGCACCGATGCAGGTGATCGCGACCGGCGGCCTTGCCCCGCTGTTCGAGAACGCGACGCCGGCGATTGGCAAGATCGACGGCACTTTGATCCTCTGGGGCCTGCAGCTCATTCACGCGCGCAACCGCAAGCCATGAGCAGTCTTCTGCCGCAACCCAACCGACCCGACGAGCTCGCGCTGCTGGCGCTGGGCGGCATTGGCGAGATCGGGATGAATCTGACGCTCTACGGCTATGCCGGACGCTGGCTGATGATCGATTGCGGCATCACTTTCGCCGACGACACGGTGCCGGGCATCGACGTGATCATGCCGGATCCCGCCTTCATCGCCGAGCGCGCGGACACGCTCGACGGGCTCGTCTGCACCCATGCGCATGAAGACCATATCGGCGCGATTCCCTATCTGTGGCGGCGCTTTGGCTGTCCGGTCTACGCCACGCCTTTCACCGCCGCGGTGTTGCGGCAAAAGCTCACCGAGGCCGGGCTCGAGCATGACGTTCCGATCCATGAAGTGCCGCTCTCGGGACGGTTTTCGGTGGGCCAATTCGAGCTCGAGCTCATCACGCTCACCCATTCGATCCCGGAGCCCAACGCGGTCGTGCTGCGCACGCCCTTTGGCACCGTGCTCCATACCGGCGATTGGAAGTTCGACCCCGATCCCCTGATCGGCTTGACCGCCGATGAAGCGGCGCTGCGCCGCCTTGGCGATGAAGGCGTGCTCGCCATGGTTTGCGATTCGACCAATGTCTTGCGGCCCGGCGAAGCGGGATCGGAGGCGGATGTGCGCCGCGCGCTCATCGAGCTCGTCGGCAAATGCAAAGAGCGCGTGGCGGTGGCGTGCTTTGCCTCGAATGTCGCGCGGCTTGCCTCGATCGCGGCAGCTGCGGCCGCGAATGACCGGCATGCGGCGTTGGTGGGACGCTCGCTCTGGCGCATGGACCATGCCGCGCGCGAGACCGGTTACCTCGAAAACGTGGCGCCTTTTCTCACCGACGAGGAAGCGGCTTACCTGCCGCGCGACAAGGTGGTGCTCGTCTGCACCGGCAGCCAGGGCGAGCCGCGTTCGGCCCTGGCGCGTATTGCCGATGACGAGCATCCGCAAATCGTGCTCGAAGCGGGCGATACGGTGATCTTTTCGTCGCGCATCATTCCCGGCAACGAACGCTCGATCGGCAGATTGCACAACAAGCTTGCCGATCTGGGGGTGGAGGTCGTGACCGAGCACGACCATTTCGTCCATGTCTCGGGGCACCCTGCTCAGAACGAGCTCACCCGCATGTACGAGCTCGTGAAGCCGCAGCTCGCGGTGCCGGTGCATGGCGAGGCGCGACATTTGCTCGCGCATGCCCGGCTTGCCGAGGCCTGCGGCGTGCCGCATGCCGTGGTCACGCGCGACGGCGAGGTCGTCAAAATGGCGCCAGGCGAGCCGGCCGTCATCGGCGAGGTCGAAACCGGGCGCCTCGTCGTCGATGGCAAGGCCCTGCTGCCGATGGGTGGCGAGGCGTTGAAAAACCGCCAGCGCATGACATGGAACGGCGCGGCGCTCGCGACCCTGGTCGTGGACGGCGAGGGGCGCCTCAAGGCGCCGCCTCAAGTGAGCGTGCAGGGACTGGCCGAGGACGCAGCCGCGATCGGCGAGGATTTGCAAGACGCGGTTCAGCGCGCCGTGGCCGATTTGCCCCCGCGCGAGCGCCGGGACGACGCGGCCTTGCGCGAGGTTGTGCGTCTGGCGATCCGGCGAGCGCTGAAAACCTCGTCGGGAAAGCGACCGGTGACGGAAGTCCATGTGGTGAGGATCGCCTGAGGGCGCTGCTCTGCGGGCGGCAAGAAACGCCTTCTCACCCCCGGCATGCTAAGAGCGCATTGGTCAGCGCGACGCCGCGCCGATAACCTTCGGCGCTTTGGAGAAACGCGGTTTGCCTTTAAGCGACGCCGATGAAACGCAACGCACGGGCGCGTTCCTCGCGCGCCGCCGGCTCGTCATGGCCGCCTGCCTCATGGCTCAATTCATGGCGGCGGTCGAATCGACCATCGTCGGCACGGCGATGCCGACGATTGTCGCCGATCTCGGCGGTTTCGATTTGTTCAGCTGGGTGTTCGCAGCCTATCTGCTGACCCAAGCCGCCTCGACTCCGATTTATGGCAGGCTCGCCGATCTCTACGGCCGCAAGCGCGTCTTCATCGCCGGTGCGGCCTTGTTCGTCGCGGCCTCGACGGCGTGCGGCTTCGCGTGGGGAATGGTGCCGCTCATCGCCTTGCGCACGATCCAGGGATTGGGCGCGGGCGCGATCCAGCCGATCGCCTGGACGATCGTGGGCGATCTCTACAGCCCGAAGGAGCGCGCATCGGTCCAGGCCTATCTCTCGGCCGTGTTCGGCGCATCGGCGATCGCGGGGCCGCTTCTGGGCGCTTTCATCGTCCAGCACCTGCATTGGGCGCTCGTCTTCTGGGTCAATATCCCGATCGGGCTGATCGCCATGATCATGCTCGCCGCGTTTTTGCACGAGCGCGTCGAGGCACGGCCGCATCACGTCGATTACGGCGGCGCCGCGCTGCTCATGCTCGGCATCGGTGCGTTGATGATCGTCGTTGTCCAAGCTCAGACCTTGAGCAGCACAACGCTCTGGGCCTTGAGCATCGTCGCGGCGATCGCGCTCGCCGGGCTCGCTTTCATCGAGGTCCGCGTGCCCGAACCGATCGTGCCGTTCAAGCTCTGGCGCTTGCCGATCATCGCCATCGGCAATTTCGGCTCTTTCGTCATCGGCGCCCTGATGATGTGCAACGGCGCCTTTCTTCCGACCTATCTTCAAGGCGCGATGGGAGCAAGCCCGGCGGTCGCCGGTCTCGCTCTCGGCGCCTCGTCGATCCTTTGGACCGCCGGCACCTTTGGCGCGGGGCGGTTCATGGTTGCGCTGTCCTACCGCGCCGCGGCGCTGGCGGGCGGCGTCATCATGATCCTCGGATCGATCGTTCTCTTGATGATCGACCCCGCTTATGGCGCGGTCTGGGCAACGGCCGGCGCCGCGATCCTCGGCCTTGGCATGGGCTTCAGCAACACCACTTTCGTGGTGGCGGTCCAGACCAGCGTCGGCTGGGGCCAGCGCGGCGCCGTGACCTCGGCCAACATGTTCATGCGCACCGTCGGGCAATCCGTCGGCACCGGCTTGTTCGGCGCCGTCTTCAATTTCGGCGTGGCCGAGCAGATCAGCCGGGCTGGGAGCGAGATCAACCGGCTGCTCGATCCGGCGGGCCGGGCGAGCCTCGGCACCGTCGAAGTGGCGCGGCTGAGCGAGGCGATCAGCACGTCGATGTTCAATGTCTATGTGATCGCCGGCGTCTTGGCGATCGGGTTGCTGACTTTGGCATTCCGCATCCCCGCCCGGCTCAGCCCGGTGCGCCAATCGAACGCGGATTAGCTTGGCTGGAGCTGGGGCTTGAGCCTGGCGCCGAAGGCGGGCGCCCAGCGGCTTTCATGCGCCCCGCAGTTGCGGTAAAACGGCGCCGATGATCGGCCGGCTCAACCATGTGGCAATCGTCGTGCCTGACTTGGCTTGGGCGGCCGCCCTTTATCGCGACGTGCTCGGCGCCGAGGTGTCCGCGCAAATGGCGTTGCCCGAGCACGGCGTCACCACCGTGTTCGTGACGCTTCCCAACGCCAAGATCGAGTTGCTGACGCCTTTGGGCGAGAATTCGCCCATCGCCGCTTTCCTCGAGCGCAGCCCCGGGGGCGGCATGCATCATCTTTGCTACGAGGTCGCGGATATCCGTGCCGCGCGCGACCGCCTTGCGGCCGCGGGAGCGAGGGTCCTGGGCAGCGGCGAGCCGAGCATCGGGGCGCATGGCAAGCCCGTGCTGTTCCTTCATCCGAAGGATTTCTGCGGCACGCTCATCGAGCTCGAGCAGGCCTGAAGCGATGAGCTGGTTCATCGGCATCGCCACCTACGTCGTGATCTGGTGGCTCACGATCTTCGCGGTCTTGCCCTGGGGCGTGAAACCGGCCGAGGAGGGCGATCCGGGCGAGCGCGCCGGAGCGCCGCGCAACCCGCGCCTGTGGCGCAAGGCGGCAATTACAAGCGTCGTCGCCGGCATCATATGGCTCTTCGTCTATTGGGCGGTGAACGTCCAACTCATCGATTTCCGCTCCTGAGATGAGCGCGGAATATTGCCGTCTCGCGCCGGGCCATCCGTTTCACGGCGCCTATCACGACACCGAATATGGGTTTCCCGCCCGAGCGGATGCGGTTCTGTTCGAGCGCCTCGTGCTTGAAATCAATCAGGCCGGGCTCTCCTGGCTCACCGTTTTGAAGAAGCGCGCCGCCTTCCAGGCTGCCTTCCACGGCTTCGACATCGATGAAGTGGCGGCTTTCGGAGCGCGAGACATGAAGCGTCTGATGGCCGATCCCGGCATCGTCCGCAATCGCCTCAAGATCGAAGCCGTCATCGACAATGCCAGGCGGTTGCAAGAGATTCGCCGCTCGCATGGTTCCTTCGCCCAATGGCTCGACGCGCACCATCCCTTGTCCAAGGACCGCTGGGTCAAACTCTTCCGCGCGACCTTCCGCTTCACCGGCGGCGAGATCGTCAACGAGTTTCTGATGAGTCTCGGCTATTTGAAGGGCGCGCATGTGCCGAGTTGCCCCGTTCAGGCGACGATTCTCGCCTTGGTGCCGCCTTGGCAAGCCGCAGCACAGAAAAGAGTTTCCCTGCGTCGGTGATGCCAAAAAATTAGGCAAGATCTGATGATCTTGCCCAGCGCACATGCGTAAAAGATTGTGGACTTCTCTGAAAGGGTAGCTCCCCATCCCGCCCGTCGGCGGCCTTTCCTCCCTAAACTTGGGCCCGGTCGCTTTCTTGCCTTGAATTTTTGAAAGCGGAAACGAGTGTACGTAAACGCTTTCGATTCGTCACGTTAATTTTGTGGATAAAGTCATTCCCAAACGGAAGAAATGGAAAGTTTGCGCGAAAAACCTCGTCGAAAGCCGCGGTCACAGGACGGACACGCGGCGTGCGCTGCATGTGGCCTGCGAACAGATCGGAAACGCTCCTGCAACGCGGCGCGAAGGAGCCGAGGTTGCTCTCGGCCACGCCCTTGGCCATCGATGAGCCGTGCTGTCCTGCTCGTCGCGCTGTCCCTCGTCCTCGCCTCGCCGTCCTCCGCCGCGGATCGTCAGGCGCCGCCGGAAGCGGTCGAGCGCTCGGCGCAGGGAAACGTGGTGATCTCGTCGTCGCTATGCGCAGCGCTCGGCCCGGACGCCACCGTGCCGGGCGCCGGCTATGAGCCCGGCGTCGACGTGAACGGCCAGAAAGTCGCGCCGGCCGATCTACCCTCGAGCGCGCCGTCGCTTCAACTCGGCGACTTCCCGATCGAGATTCGCAAAGACCTCGCCGGCGCTTTCGGCATTCCGCCGCGGGGCGGCGCGTACGGGGCGAAAGCAATTCTCGGCTATGTGACGGTGCACGGGAACGAAGCCTATTTTAACGGTCAGCCCTTATCGGGCGATCAGCGCGCGGCGCTCATCGAAGCGTGTCGCAAAGCCAAACGCTAGGCCGCCGCGGGCGAATAGACAGCCCGGCTGCGATTGCCTAAGTTCCGCCGCGTCACCCCTCCGTTCACAGCCGAGAGCAATCTTGCGTTTGTCCGATTATTTCCTGCCGCTCTTGAAGGAAAATCCGAGCGAAGCGCAGATCGTCTCGCATCGCTTGATGCTGCGCGCGGGAATGATCCGGCAATCCGCGGCCGGCATCTATTCCTGGCTGCCGCTTGGCTTTCGCGTGCTGAAGAGGGTCGAGCAGATCGTGCGCGAGGAGCAGGACGCGGCCGGCGCCCAGGAGATGCTGATGCCGACGCTGCAGCCGGCCGAGCTCTGGCGCGAGAGCGGACGATACGAGGATTACGGCAAGGAAATGCTGCGCATCCGCGATCGGCACGAACGCGATATGCTCTACGGGCCGACTAACGAGGAGCTGATCACCGATATTTTCCGCAGCTCGATCAAATCCTATCGCGACCTGCCGAAAATTCTCTATCACATCCAGTGGAAGTTCCGCGACGAAGTCCGGCCGCGCTTCGGGGTGATGCGCGGCCGCGAATTCCTGATGAAGGACGCCTATTCCTTCGATGTCGACAAAGCGGCGTCGGTCGCGTCCTATTTCCGGATGTTCGCCGCCTATATGAAGACCTTCAAGCGGATGGGGCTGACGCCCATTCCGGTGCGCGCGGATACCGGTCCCATCGGCGGCGATCTCAGCCATGAATTCCACGTTCAAGCCGATACCGGCGAGAGCGAGCTGTTCTATGACAGCGATGTCGTGCAACTCGACGAAGCCAGCATCGATCCGGCCTCGCCAAGGGTGCAGGAATACATCGCCGGCTGGTACGCCGCCACCGATGAGAAGCACGACAAGGCGGAATTCGAGGCGCGCGTTCCCGAGGCGCGCCGCCGCCAAGCCCGCGGCATCGAGGTCGGCCAAGTCTTCTACTTCGGCACGAAATATTCAAAGCCGATGAACGCCGTGGTCGCGGGACCGGACGGCGCGCCGGTTGCCGTGGAAATGGGCTCATATGGCATCGGCGTGTCGCGGCTTGTCGGCGCGATCATCGAGGCAAGTCATGACGATGCCGGGATCATCTGGCCCGAGCCGGTGGCGCCGTTCAAGCTCGGGCTGATCAATCTGCGCGCCGCGGACGCCAAATGCACCGTCGCTTGCGACGATCTTTATGCCAAGCTTCAAGCGGCCGGCACCGACGTCCTCTACGACGATCGCAACGAATCGGCGGGTGCGAAATTCGCCGCGATGGACCTGATCGGCATGCCCTATCAGCTCATCGTCGGTCCGCGCGGACTGGCCAGCAATCTCGTCGAGATGAAAATCCGCGCGACCGGAGAGCGGCGCGAGATGGCGCTCGGCGATGCGGTGAACTTCTGCGCCGGGCGTCCATGATCTTCGGCGGTGTCGAGCGCTTGATCGCGTTCCGCTATCTGCGCGCGCGCCGCCAGGAAGGCTTCATCTCGGTCATCGCGATCTTCTCGCTCCTCGGTATCGCCCTGGGCGTCGCCACGCTCATCGTGACCATGGCGGTCATGAACGGGTTTCGCGCCGAGCTTCTGGGCCGAATTCTCGGCTTCAACGGCCATGTGAACGTCTATGCCGCGCAGGGGCCGCTGACCGGCTACGACGCCGAGGCGGCGGTGGTGCGGCGCTTGCCTGGCATCCTGTCGGTACGGCCGATGATCGAGGGGCAGGTGATGGCGAGCGCGGGCTCGCAAGCCTCGGGCGCGCTCGTCCGCGGCATCAGCGAGCCGGATTTGGCGAGCCAGTCCTTGATCGCCGACCATCTGTCGCCCGACGCGCTCAAGGGATTCCAGGGCGACAACGTCGTGATCGGCAGCCGTCTCGCTCTGCGTCTCGGCATCCAGACGGGCGGAAACATCACGCTCATTTCGCCGCAAGGCACGGCGACGGTGTTCGGCACGGTGCCGCGGATCAAAACCTACCATGTCGCGGGCACCTTCAATGTCGGCATGTATGAGTTCGACAATTCCGTGATCTTCATGCCGATGGCGACGGCGCAGACCTTCTTCAATCTCGACAATGCCGTGTCGAGCCTCGAGGTGATGGTCGCCGATCCGGACAATGTGCGCGCCTACGACCGCGAGATTTACGACGCGCTTGGCGGAAAGGCGCGCATATTCGACTGGCAGCAGAGCAATCTGAGCTTCTTCAATGCCGTCGAGGTCGAGCGCAACGTCATGTTTCTCATTCTGACGCTGATCATCCTCGTCGCCGCCTTCAACATCGTCTCGAGCATGATCATGCTGGTCAAGGACAAGGGGCGCGACATCGCGATCCTGCGCACGATGGGCGCGACGCGCGGCATGATCATGCGGATCTTCATTCTTGCAGGTGCGAGCGTCGGCTTTGTCGGCACGCTCGCAGGCTTCGTGCTCGGTGTCGAATTCGCCGAGCATATCGAGGCCATCCGCCGCTTCATTCAGTCGATCATCGGCACTGATCTCTTTTCCGCCGAGATTTATTTTCTCACCCAAATCCCGGCGCGCGTCGATCCCTACGAAGTCGGCAGCGTGCTGGCGATGGCGTTCGGCCTGTCTTTCCTGGCGACGCTCTATCCATCCTGGCGGGCCGCTCGGCTCGATCCGGTTGAAGCGCTTCGTTATGAGTAACGGCCGATGAATTCGGCGGCGCCAACGCTCGAATTGCGCCAAGTGGTCCGGACCTATCACCAGGGTGGCACGCCCTTGCCGGTGCTGCGCGGAATCTCGCTCGGCATCGCGGCGGGCGAGATCGTGGCGCTGGTCGGGCCCTCCGGCGCGGGCAAGTCGACATTGCTGCACCTTGCCGGCCTGTTGGAGCGGCCCGATGGCGGCGCCGTCCTCTTGAACGGCACCGACTGCAGCCGGATGAGCGATCTCGAGCGCACCGAAGCTCGGCGTTCCTCGATCGGCTTCGTCTACCAGTTCCATTATCTTTTGCCGGAATTCTCGGCGCTCGAAAACATCGCCCTGCCGCAGATGATCGCGGGATCGTCGCGCCGCGCCGCGCGGGAGCGTGCAATTGAGCTTCTCGGTCTCGTCGGCTTGCAGCCGCGCGCCGAGCATCGGCCGGCGCGGTTGTCGGGAGGCGAGCAGCAACGCGTCGCGATTCTGCGGGCGCTCGCCAATCGGCCGCGGCTGCTGCTGGGGGACGAGCCGACCGGCAATCTTGATCACCGCACGGCGGATGAAGTGACCGCCGTGCTGATCGACCTGGTGCGCCGGACGGGTCTTGCCGCGCTGATCGCGACGCACAATCTCGAGCTGGCACGCCGCATGGACCGCGTGCTGACGCTGCAAGACGGAATGGTCGTCGAGCGTTGAACCGGTGGCCTACGCTCTTTTGCGCGTCGCTTAGTTAGAGCAGCTTCTGCATCTCCGCCGTCGGCGTGATGTCGAAGGCGTTCGCGCTGCAGCACACCATCGAAAACTGGCCGACCGCGGCGATGAGGCCGACGAGATCGTCCGTGCCGAAAAGCCGCTCGGCCTCGTCGTAGGTCGCCTGGCTGAGCCCCTTATTGGTCAGCAGCTCCTTGGCGAGCTTATGCGCCATCGCCTCGCGCGGATTGGGCAGATCGGGCGTCTTGCCGGCGTTGATGGCATCGATGATCGCCTTATCGAGGCCTTGGTTCAATGAATTGCGCGCCTGAGCTCCCCAGGGATATTTCGCGTTCCAGAAGCGGCAGACGGTCAGGACCGCGACCAGGCGCTCGCGGGCCGACAGCTTGAAGGAACCCATCGCCTTGCCCATGTTCTGCGAGGCGGTGAAAAGGATCGGATTGCGGATATAGGCGTAGTAGGGCCCGCCGACCGGCGCATTTGCCGCCTTGGCCTCGTCATAGACGCGGCCTTGCTCGGCGTTCATTTCTTCGCGCTTCAGAATGGCGATACGAGTCATCGAGCCCTCCCTTTCATGGCATCGTTGGGCCGCAGTATAGCGGATCGCCGCCGCCCTGTAGAATCCGCCCGCGCGGAATCTCTTTGCAAGCTTGCCGCGCTCTGCCAAGCTTGACCTCCCATGCCGCACGCCGATTTCGTCCATCTCCGCGTTCACTCCGCCTATTCGCTCGCCGAAAGCGCGATCAAGCTCAAAGAGCTCGTTGCGCTGGCGAAAAAAAACGCGATGCCGGCCGTGGCGATGACGGATTCGGGCAATCTCTTCGGCGCGCTCGAATTCGCGATCGCAGCCGCGGAATCGGGCGTCCAGCCGGTCGTCGGCTGCATTCTGGGGCTGCGGCGCAGCGATGGCGAACACAGCCGACTCGGCGCCCGAATCGGACCGGCCTTGCCGCCCGACTATATCCTGCTCCTGGTTCAGAACGAGGCGGGCTACCGCAACCTCCTGAAGCTTGTCAGCAAGTCGTTCCTCGAAACGCCCGCCGGCGAGGTGGCGCAACTCGACATGTCGGCCTTGACGGGGAACACCGATGGCCTCTTATGCCTTAGCGGCGGACCCGCCGGGCCGGTGGGGCGGCTTCTCCTCGAGGGCCAGCGGGCGGCGGCCGAAGCCGTGCTCGAGCGTCTCAAGGCGCTTTTCCCCAATCGCCTCTACATCGAATTGATGCGCCATGGACTGGCCGAGGAAACTCGCACCGAGGCGGATTTCATCGAACTTGCCGACCGCAATGCCTTGCCGCTGGTCGCGACCAACGACGCTTATTTCGCCGATTCGAGCTATTTCGAGGCACATGACGTGCTGCTGTGCATCGCTCAGGGTGTGGTGCTCAGCGAGCCCAAGCGCCGCCGCTTGACGCGCGAGCATTATTTCAAATCGCCCGCAGAAATGCGCGTGCTGTTCGCGGATCTGCCCGAAGCGTGCGACAACACGCTCGTCGTGGCGCAGCGCTGCGCCTTCATGCCGGAGCCGCGCAAGCCCATCCTGCCGCCCTTCCCGACCGAAAGCGGCCGCAAGGAAGAGACGGAGGTGCGTCTTGTCGCACTCGCCGGCCTCGATGCGCGGCTCGAATCGCATGTCTGGAGCGAAGAGATGAGCGCGGCCGAGCGCGAAGAAGCCGCAAGGCCTTATCGCGAGCGCTTTGAATACGAGTTGGGCGTCATCATCAAAATGGGCTTCGCCGGCTACTTCCTCATCGTCGCCGAATTCATCCAATGGGCAAAAGCGCAAGGTATTCCTGTGGGTCCCGGGCGCGGGTCGGGTGCGGGTTCGGTGGTGGCCTGGGCGCTGACCATCACCGATATCGATCCGTTGCGCTTCGGCCTTATCTTCGAGCGGTTCCTCAATCCCGAGCGCGTGTCGATGCCGGATTTCGACGTCGATTTTTGCCAGGAGCGGCGCGACGAGGTCATCCGCCACGTGCAGCAGAAATACGGTCACGACCGCGTCGCCCAGATCATCACCTTCGGCAAGCTCCAGGCGCGCGCGGTGCTGCGCGATGTCGGGCGTGTACTCGGCATGCCCTACGGCCAGGTCGACAAGATTTGCAAGCTGGTGCCGAACAACCCTGCCAATCCCGTGACCTTGCAACAGGCGATCGAGGGCGAGCCGGCGCTCCAGCAAATGCGCGGCGAGGACGAGTCGGTCGCGCGTCTCATCGCCATCGCGATGAAGCTCGAAGGGCTTTATCGCCACGCTTCGACCCATGCGGCGGGAGTGGTCATCGGCGACCGTGCGCTCGACGAGCTCGTGCCGCTCTATCGCGATCCGCGCTCGGATATGCCGGTGACGCAGTTCAGCATGAAGTATGTCGAGCTGGCGGGGTTGGTGAAGTTCGACTTCCTCGGCCTCAAGACACTCGATGTGCTGGCGAAAGCGGTCGATCTCATTGCCGCGCGGGGAACGCTGCTCGATCTCGCGCGGATACCGCTGGACGATGGCAAGACCTACGAGCTGATCGCCCGCGGCGATACCCACGGCATCTTCCAGCTGGAAAGCTCGGGCATGCGCGAGAGCTTGCGCAAGCTCAAGCCGAACCGGTTCGAGGACATCATTGCGATGAACGCGCTCTATCGCCCCGGGCCGATGGACAGCATCCCGAGCTACATCAGGCGCAAGAACGGCGAAGAGCCGGTGTCCTATCCCCACCCGATGCTCGAGCCGATTTTGAAGCCAACCTATGGTGTTTTCACCTACCAAGAACAGGTGATGCAGGCGGCGCAGATCATGGCCGATTACAGCCTTGGCGGCGCCGATCTGCTGCGCCGCGCCATGGGCAAGAAGATCAAGTCCGAGATGGTGGCGCAGCGCGCGAATTTCGTCGCCGGTGCCGTCAAGAAGGGTATCGACGAGGCGCAGGCGAATTTCGTCTTCGACCTGATGGAGAAATTCTCGGGCTACGGCTTTAACAAGTCGCACTCGGCACCTTACGCACTCATCGCCTACCAGACCGCCTATCTCAAAGCGAATTACCCGGTCGAGTTTCTCGCCGCGTCGATGACGCTCGATCTCGGCAATACCGAAAAGCTCAACGAGTTCCGCCAGGAATGCGAGCGGCTCGGGATCAAAGTGCTGCCGCCCGACATCAACCGATCCGATGTCGGGTTTTGTGTCGAAGAGACGGCTCAGGGCGCGGCGATCCGCTACGCTTTGGCGGCGGTCAAAGGGGTCGGCGCCGTGGCGATGCAGCAAATCATCCGCGAGCGCGACGCCGGCGGACCGTTCAAGGACCTGTTCGATTTCGCCCGGCGGCTTGACGTCAAGAGCTTCAACCGCCGGCAATTCGAAAGCCTCGTCCGCGCCGGCGCGTTCGATGCGCTCAACCGCAACCGCGCGCAGAGCTTCGCCGCGATCGATCTCGTGTTGCGATATGCCAGCGCGGCCGCGGCGGAGCGCGAAAGCCAGCAGGAGAATCTCTTCGGCCAGACCGACAGCGGCCGCCAAGCAGCCCTGCTGCCGGCTATTCCCGATTGGTCGTCGGTCGAGCGGCTGCAGCAGGAATTCGCGGCGATCGGATTCTACCTCTCGAGTCATCCGCTCGACGCCTATGGCAAAAGCCTGCAGCGCGTCGGCGTGGTGCGTGTCGGTGAATTGGCTGAACGGCTCGCGGCTGGCGGCTCGACACGCTATCGGCTCGCCGGCATCGTCATCGGCAAGAAAGAGCGCAGCTCGGCCGAGGGACGGCGGTTTGCCTTCGTGCAAATGTCGGATGCAAGCGGGATCTTCGAGGTCACACTGTTCTCGGAAGTACTGGCGCAAAGCAGGGTGTTGCTCGAGAGCGGACAGCCGCTCTTGGTGACGGCGGATATCCGTTCCGAAGACGACTCGTTCCGCATCACGGCGCAGAAGCTCGAGCCGCTCGACCGCATCGTCGCGCAAGCGGCGGCGGGGATGAGAATCGTGCTGTCCGAAAGCGCTGCGCTCGATGCCTTCAAGAGCCTTATTCAAGGCGAGGCCGGCGGGCGCGGCCGCGTCAGCGTCGTTGTTCCCTTGCCGGCCCAAGAGGTCGAAATCGCGCTCCCCGGCGGGTTCAAGATTTCGCCGCGCATCATCGCCTTGGCCCAGGCGCTTCCCGGAGTTCTGGCCGCGCAAGAGATCTAAGCGCTGCTTTGGCCCGAAGATCGCCGTTAACCATAGGTTTTCGTTGCATTATTTGCCACTTTTAGGATATTCGCAGAACGGCGAGGTTTGTCGCGAATTGAAGCTATCCAAGCGGGCGCCGCGATCCGTGTCCCGCCTCGGGGAAGGAAAGAAATGATAGGACGGAACAGCGAAGCGCCGCGCGCGGGCTGGACGCTTGAAACCGATCTCGAACCCAGTGATGAACAATTGCGGCGCCGCCGCTGGCGCATTCTTCGCGTCGCCTTGCCGCGCGGCCACGGGCTCGAGCCGGTGCCCGAGCGCGTCTCCACGCCCGAGCAATTTATCGGCTGGCTGATCGGCCGGCTCAGCGCTCAGTCGCTGATGAATTACTTCGAGGATCTCGAGGAGATCGCCAAGCAGACCTGCGATCTCGAATTGCTTCGGCTCGCGCGGAAATATCTGCGCCGGTGACAATGCGCTCGCGTCCTTGTTCAAGCCGGCGGGCTTGAGGCGGAACCGGATTTTTCTTATAAAGCGGGAAGCCGACACGGGCGGGCAGCGCAACGCGGTTCAGGGAGCTGGTGGTGAACAGGCCGCGGGTATTCCGCAGTGGTAAATTCACGGTCGGCCAGATCGTTCGTCATCGCCTTTATCCGTTTCGCGGCGTGATTTTCGACGTCGATCCCGTGTTCAACAACACCGAGGAATGGTACCAGGCCATACCGGCGGAGCGGCGCCCGTCGAAGGATCAGCCGTTCTATCATTTACTCGCGCAAAACGAGAGCGGCGGGCCGTACGAGGCCTATGTCTCGGAGCAAAACCTCGTGCCCGACGCCGACAACGGGCCGATCACCCATCCGACCATCGATGAGATGTTCGAGCGCTTCAGCGGCGGGCGATACGTTCTTCGCGCACGCCGCCGCCAATAAGCGTCAGCGGCCCTTCCAGGTGAAGACGGCCGAAACCGCGTAATTCCAGACCGAGCCGACGATAATCCCGGCGATTCCTGCGACCCACCACACCTGGCGCTCGGCGAAGAGGTAGGAGGCGATGCCGACATTGGCGACGGCGCCGAGGCTGCAAATCAGATAGAACGAGACGAGGCCGCGGAGAATGCGCCAGCCTTTGAGCCGCCGGTCGGCGTAAGTGAAGAAATTGTTAAGGAAGAAGTTCCCGGTCATGGCGACGACCGCGGCCGTGGTCTGAGCGGCCGTAAACCCCAGGGAGAAATGCTTGAGACTCGCCCACAGCACGGCCATGTGGATGATGACGCCGATGCCGCCGATGAAGGCGAAAAGCGCGAACCGCACCGGCACGATATGGCCGACGAGCTTGTCGGCAAGGAGCATGACGAACTCCCAGACGACGAGCGCGTCGAGCTTGCTTTCGCCGTGCTGGCGCGGCCGGAATTCATAGGGCAGTTCTTTGATCCGGGGCGGCTGGCTGGTCGACGCCATCACGTCGAGCAGAATTTTGAAGCCCTGCGCCGAAAGCCGGCGCAGCGCGTCTTCGAAAACCGCCCGACGCATCATGAAGAAGCCGCTCATCGGGTCGGCGATCTCGACCCGCGTGACGATGCGCGACAGGCGGGTGGCGATGGCGCTGGCGCGCTGGCGGCCAGCGTCCCAGTCGCCGACGCCGCCGCCCACGACATAGCGGCTGCCGACCACGAGGTCGACCGGCTCGCGTTGCAAGACATCGAACATGCGCGGCAGCAATCTCTCATCGTGCTGCAAATCGGCGTCGATGACGGCGACGAAAGGCGCGGAGGACGCGAGGATGCCTTCGATGCAGGCGCTCGAGAGGCCGCGGCGGCCGACGCGCTGCAAGCACCGGATGCGGGTGTCCGAGCGCGCGACCGCGCGGACCGCCTCGGCGGTGCCGTCGGGTGAGTCATCGTCGACGAAGATCGCCTCCCAGGCGCAGCCCTCGAGCACGGCCGCGAGGCGCCCGACAAGGGGATGGATGTTGTCGCGCTCGTTGAAGGTCGGGACGACAACCGTCAGGTCGGGCGCGTTCACGTTCTCACCTTCCACCACGCGAGAGTGGCGGAGCGCGCTCGCCCGCCGCCGACTTGTCTAACCGAGGCGCCTTAATAACAAATTAGTGAGAGTTGACAATCGCGCTCCCGCATGCGGATCATGCACCCCGGAACAGGGGATGACCGCCTCGGCCGCGCGCCGTGGGCGCCCAGGATGTTGGCCCCATGGAGGCTGGCCGCATTGCGGCTGGCGGAACAAGCAAGGACCGATGGGATGAAGCGCGCTTGTCTGCCTTTTCTGGCAACCTTGATGGCGATTTCGTTCGCGGCAGGGACGGCGCGGGCCGATGGGCCGCTCGTCATTCGCGAGGCTTGGGCGGCGATCCCGGGGCAGCTCTTTCCGATCCTCATGATGGAAAAGGATCAGCTGCGGCATTATGGCAAGTCCTATGTCGTCGATGCCGTGCGCATGCCGGGAAGCGGGCCACAAACCACCGCGCTCGCCTCGGGCGATCTGCAATTCGCGCTGTTCTCGCCGGCGGCCTTCGCCCTTGCCGTACAAAACGCCCATATGACGGATTTGCGGGTGATCGGCGAGGCGACGCGCGACGGCTATAAGGACTATTATTCCCGGCAATTCGCGGTTCTGCCGGACAGCCCCTTTCATTCGATCACCGATCTCAAGGGCAAGGTCATCGGCGATAACAGCATCGGCGGCGCCATGGATATGGGCTTCCGCAACTATGCGCTGGAACACGGCATGGAGGACCGGCGCGACTACTCCGTGGTGGAGGTCGAGTTCCCGAACATGCTCGCCTCGCTCGAGGCCAAGCGCATCGATCTCGGCTTCTTCACAACGCCCTTTTCGGTCAATGCGCTCAAGGACAAGAAGATCCGCGTTCTCTTCACCATGCGCGATGCGATGGGCGGCGAGACCGAGCTGACGATCATCGCCGCGCGCAAGCCCTTTATCGCGGCGCATCGCGCCGCGCTGGTCGATTATTTCGAAGATACGCAGCGCGCGATGCGTTGGACTCTCGATCCCAAGAACCGCGACGCCGTCATCAAGCTCATCACGGATTTCACAAAGCGTCCGGCGTCCGGCTATTCCGACTGGATTTTCACCAAGGGCGACGACTACCACGACCCCGAGGCGCGCCCCAATCTCGACGCGATGCAGAAAAATCTCGATATCATGCGCAAGCTGGGGCTTTTGAAAATCCACATCGATGTGAAGGCTTATGCCGATCTATCGCTCATCAATGACGCCGCGGCGCGGCTGCATTGAGCGCCCGGCTGATTTCGACAGTGCATTGACATTGCACGCCGGCCGTGCGGATGATGCGCCAATAACAGTGGACAGGGAGGGTTGAAGACCATGTTTAGATGGCGCGCCTTGGCGCTCACGGCGGCGTTACCGATTTTGCTCGCAAGCACCGGGTTTGGCCGCGCGGCGGAGCCGCTCAAGCTGCGGATCGCCTGGGCGGTGGTGCCAGCCCAGCTGACCGCCGTTCTCTTCGAGAAGAAGGATTTGCTCCGACATTACGGCAAGTCCTACACCGTCGAGGCGATCCATTTCCGCGGCAGCACGCCCCAGATCACGGCCCTGGCCGCAGGCGAGCTGGACTTCGCTGCGCTGGCTTATTCGTCCTTCGCGCTCGCCATCCAGAACGCTCATATGAACGATTTGCGGGTGGTGTCCGACCTTTATCAGGACGGCGTCCCGGGCTATTACTCGAACCAGGACATGGTCCGGCCGGACGGGGCAATCAAGCGGATTGAAGACTTGAAAGGCAAGGTGGTCGCGACCAATGCGATCGGCGGCGCGGTCGATATCGCCGCCAAGGTCATGCTGCTGCGACATGGCCTCGAGGCGCCGCGCGATTATCAGTTGATCGAAGTGGCCTTTCCCAACATGGTCGCCGCGCTCGTGGGCAAAAAGGTCGATATGATCGAGATTGGGACGCCCTACTCGATCGTCGCGCAAAAAGAGGGCAAGGCGGTGAGCCTGTTTGATGTCGGCCAAGCCCTGGGGCCGACGCAACTGACCGTGTGGGCGGCCCGCGAGCCCTTCATCAAGGCGCATCGCGCTGCTTTGGTGGATTTCTTCGAGGACGTGCAGACGATGCTGCACTGGTATCTCGATCCGAAAAACCGCGAGGAGGGCATCCGCATCGTCGCCGCTTTTACCAAGGAACCAGCCGCCGATTTTGCCGATTGGTTGTTTACGAAAAAAGACTACTATCGGGATCCGGACGCGCGGCCGAACTTGACTGCGATGCAGAACAACATCAATACGCAGAGGAAATTGGGCCTGCTGAATATTGATGTCGACGTCAAGCAACACGCCGATCTGTCGCTGGTGGACGACGCGGCGAAGCGCAAACATTAAAGACGTGTAATCCTTCCGAGGTTCGGTTCATGGGTGCCGGTATCGTCTTTGGTAAGGTCAGTCACACCTATCGGCCGCCGCGCGGTCGGCCGGTACTGGCGCTCGACGGCGTCTCGCTCGAAGTCGGGGAGCGGGAGTTCGTCGCCTTGCTCGGTCCGTCGGGTTGTGGGAAAAGCACGCTGCTCTATCTGCTCGGGGGGTT
>DATEKH010000291.1:0-26154 GCA_035277525.1 Allostellaceae bacterium | reverse complement strand
CACCCCCGCCCCCGCCGGGTTACCCGCCGCCACCCCCGCCGCCGCGCTGAGATTTTAAACAGGCGCCGCCGCCGTTGCTTTCGCGGCGCCGCTTGGCCATGTTTTGACACATGGCCGCTCAGCATCGCGTCGGGCTTTTCGTCACCTGCCTCGTCGATCTCTTTCGCCCCGCCGTCGGTTTCGCCGCGGTGAAGCTGCTCGAAGACGCGGGCTGCGCGGTCGAGGTACCGGCGCTTCAGACCTGTTGCGGCCAGCCCGCCTATAACGGCGGTGATCGCGCCGATGCCAAGGCGATCGCGCGGCAGGTGATCGCAGCTTTTTCCGGATTCGACTACGTAGTCGTGCCGTCCGGCTCTTGCGGCGGCATGATCAAGATTCATTATCCCGCGCTCTTCGCCGATGAGCCGACGATGGTCGAGCAGGCGAAGGCGCTCGCCGCCCGCACCTTCGAGCTGGTCTCGTTTCTTGCCGATGTGCTGGGCGTCGTACGCGTCGAGTCGCGCTATTCCGGCGTCGCCACCTATCACGATGCCTGCTCGGGCTTGCGCGAGCTCAAGGTCAAGGCGCAGCCGCGCCGGCTGCTCGGCAGTGTTGCCGGGTTGACGCTGAAAGAGATGGCCACGCCGGAGGTCTGCTGCGGCTTCGGCGGCACCTTCTGCGTCAAATATCCGGAAATCTCCGACAAGATGGTGTCCGACAAGGTCGCGGATATCGCCGCGACCGGGGCCGACACCCTGCTCTGCGGCGATATGGGATGCCTCCTCAACATGGCCGGCAAGCTCTCGCGCCTCGGCAAGCCGGTGCGCGTGCGTCACGTTGCCGAAGTGCTGGCCGATATGACCGAGACTGTGCCGCCGCTCGGCGCCGCCGCGCCACCGAAGGGCGAGGCCTGATGCAAGCGACCAGCCGAGCCTTCAAGGCGAACGCGCATCGCGCGCTCGGTAATCCCGAATTGCAGCGCGCCATGGGCATGATGCGCACCGGCTTTCCGGCGCAGCGCGCGAAGGCGATTGCACGCCTGCCGGAATTCGACGCGCTGCGCGACGATGGCATCGCCATCAAGGATCACGTGCTCGCGCATCTCGATTACTATCTCGAAACCTTCGAGAAGAACGTCATCGCCGCGGGCGGACAAGTCCATTGGTGCCGCAATGCCGACGAGGCGCGCGCGGCGGTGCTCGCGATTTGCCGCGTGCATGACGCAAAGACCGTGACCAAGGGAAAATCGATGATCGGCGAGGAGATTGCGATTAACGAATTCCTCGAGGCCAACGCCATCACGCCGGTCGAAACCGATCTCGGCGAGTACATCGTCCAGATCCGGCACGAGGCGCCAAGCCACATCATCGCCCCCGCGGTGCATCTCGTGAAGGAGCAGGTCGCCGAAAGCTTTCGCGCGACGCATCGGAGCCTGCCCGGCGACCGCGCACTCGATGAGCCGCGCGTGTTGTGCGACGAAGCGCGCGCGGTGCTGCGCCGGAAATTCCTGGCGGCCGATGTCGGCATCACCGGCGCCAATTTCCTCGTCGCCGAGACCGGCTCGAGCATCATCGTCACCAATGAGGGCAATGGCGATCTGACGCAGACCTTGCCCAGATGCCATATCGTCCTCGCGAGCCTCGAGAAGATTGTGCCAACGCTCGAGGACGCCGCGACCTTGCTGCGCCTCCTGGCGCGCTCGGCGACCGGCCAGGAATTCTCGACCTACACCACGATCTCGACCGGCCCGCGCCGCGCCGCCGATCCGGACGGGCCCGAGTCCTATCACGTCGTGCTCCTGGACAACGGCCGCAGCGCGCTGTTGGGCGGCGAATTTCAAGACATGCTGCGCTGCATCCGCTGCGCCGCCTGCCTCAATCATTGCCCGGTCTATGCCGCGGTCGGCGGTCATGCCTATGGCTGGGTCTATTCGGGTCCAATGGGCGCGGTCTTGACGCCGACCTTGATCGGCATCGAGGAAGCCGGGCAGCTTCCCAACGCCTCGACGTTTTGCGGCCGCTGCGAGAGCGTCTGCCCGATGCGCATCCCGTTGCCGAAAATGATGCGGCAATGGCGCGAGCGCGAATTCGCCAAGGGGCTCGCGCCCAAAACCCAGCGCTGGGGCTTGGCGCTCTGGGCCTTTCTCGCCAAGCGGCCGGCGCTTTATCGCCTGGCAAGCAACGCGGCAAGCCGCGTGCTCGGCGCTTTTGGCCGCGGGCGCGGCCGGTTTCGCTCCTTGCCTTTGGCCTCGGGCTGGACCGATATGCGCGACATGCCCGCGCCGCAAGGCAAGAGCTTCATGGCGTTGTGGGCCGAGCGCAACCGCAAGCCGACAGAGCGCTCGATCGCGCCCCCATGAGCGACGCCCGCGAGCAAATTCTCGGCGCTCTTCGCGCCGGCTTGGGCCGCGGAAGGCTCGGCGAGGCGGAGCGCACGGCGCTCGATTCGCGGCTCCAAACGCATCCGCGCAATCTCGTGCCGGCGCGGGCCGCCGCGCTCGATCATGCCGGGCAAGTCGCGCTCTTCGTTGCGATGGCGCAGGAGGTCGATGCGACCGTCGCGCGCGTATCGAGCCCGAGCGCGGTTCCTGCCGCGGTCGCCGATTACCTCTCGGGCCAAAACCTGCCGGCGCGCCTCGTCATCGCGCCCGATCCCCAGCTCGACGACATTCCGTGGAGCGACCGGCCGCTCCTTGAGATTCGCCAAGGCATGGCCGAGGACAGCGACGCTGCGGGACTAACCGGATGTTTTGCTGCGATCGCCGAGACCGGCACTCTGATGCTGATCTCCGGCCGCGAAAGCCCGACGCGCAACAATTTCCTCCCCGACACCCATGTCGCCGTGCTGCGCGCGAGCCAGGTCGTTGCCGCTTACGAGGATGGCTGGGACCGGTTGCGGCGGCGCGGCGCGATGCCGCGCACGGTCAATTTCATCACTGGACCGTCGCGCACCGGCGATATCGAGCAGCGCCTCGTGCTGGGCGCGCACGGCCCGCGCCGGCTCCATATCGTCTTGATCGATGATACGCAAAGCTAAGAGCGACGAGCGCGCCCTCTGGCTTGAGGCGATGCGCGACGTGAGGCGCCTCAGCGCCGCGCCCGTGGCTTCGGAGCCCGAAGCGTCGGTGCCGCCCCCGCCATCGCGCGCCTCGTCCCGAACGGAGGAGTGGCCGGCGCCCCAGCCGCGAGGCGAGATCGATCGCCGCAGCGCGCAGCGCGTGAAGCGCGGCCAGACCCCGATCGAAGGCCGGCTCGATCTTCACGGCATGACCCAGGCGCAAGCGCATCGCGCGCTCGCCCGCTTTCTGGTGCAGGCGCAGAAGGCCGGGCAGCGGCTGGTGCTGATCATCACCGGGAAATCGGGCGTGCTCTACGGCGCGGTGCCACGCTGGCTCGAGGAAGGCGAGAACAGCGCCCGCGTCCTGGCGGCGGCCCGCGCGCGACCGCAGCATGGCGGGACGGGCGCGCTCTATGTCTTCCTGCGGCGAAAGCGATGACGCCCTTCGGCGTGCGCTTGCGGCAGCTGCGCGCCGAGCGCGGCATCGCCTTGAAGGACATGGCCGAGGCGCTGGGCGTCTCCGCGGCCTATCTCTCGGCGCTCGAGCACGGGCGGCGCGGCCGGCCGACTCACGCCATGGTGGTCGCGATTTGCGCGCAGCTCAACATCATCTGGGACGAGGCCGACGAGCTGATGCGCCTTGCGCGGCTCTCGCATCCGCGCGTCACCGTCGATACCGCGGGCCTGTCGCCGGCCGCGACCGAGCTCGCCAATCTGCTCGCCGAGCGCATCCGCAATCTGCCGCCCGACCGCACCGAGCGCATCCTCGAGATCATCAAATCGGTGCCGCCTTCGCCCTCGCGGCGCCGCAAGGCGGGCGCGGCCTCGTGAACGGCGGGCCTAATTGACGATCGGATTGCTGAGCGTGCCGACGCCGCTTGCCGAAACCGAGACGACATCGCCCGGCTTGATGAAGACTTTCGGATTCCGCCCATAGCCGACGCCGGCGGGCGACCCGGTCGAGAGCACGTCGCCGGGCATGAAGCGATACCAGCGCGCGAAGAAGGCGATCAGGAATGGAATCGTCCAGATCAGGTCCGATGTGTGCGCGTCCTGCATCACGCGATCGTTGAGCATCGACCGCACGGTCACATCATGCGGATCGGGGATCTCGTCCTTGGTCGCGATCACCGGGCCCATCGGCGTGAAGCCCGGCAGCTGCTTGCCCATGCGGTTGAGATCGGGATCGCCGGTCTTCTGGAAATTCTCGACCCAATTGCGCGCCGAGACATCGTTGATCATGGTGTAGCCCGCGACGCAGGCCATGGCCTCGTCTTCGCTGATGTTGTGACACGGCGCGCCGAAGACGATCGAGAACTCCGCTTCCTGATCGACCATGTCGGGACATTGCGGCGGCAGACGGATGGCGGTACCCGGCCCGACGATCGAGTTGGCGTTCTTGAGGAAGGCCGAGGGATTCTCGGCGGGCTGCGTGCGGTTCATCTCGCGCAAATGGCTCTTATAGGCGCGGCCATGCGACAACAGGATGCCGGGCCGCGGCACCGGCGCCAGGAGCCTCACCGAAGCGAGCGGCTTCAGCGCCCCCGCCTCGCGCAACCGCGCTTGCTGCGCGAGAGTCTGGTCGATCACGCGGCGCACGACATCGAGCCCGTCCGCGCCGCCGGCGAGCAGCGCCGGCATCGTGCTCGGCACATAATTCGCCAGCGGCAGGCTCGGCGCCGCGCGCGCGAAGTCGAGCACCTCGTCGCCGACAAGCGCGCCGGTGCGGCCCGAGGGCCATGCCTCGATCGTGACGAGCTTCATTTGGTCCTCCCCGCCGGCGCGTTGACGCTAGGCCACGTCGCCGCGCGCGAAATGCTTGTCGTAGCGGCCTTCGCCGCGCTCCTGCCCATCGCCGGTAAATTGGAATTCCCACCAATTGCCGTCGCGATCCTGGAAATAGAAGCCGTAGGTGCCGTGCATGTCGGTGATGCGCATCACCTTTTGAATGCCGTATTTCTCCTTATGCGCGACCGCTAGCTCGCGCGCGCGATCGACCTCCTCGCGCGAGCCCAGATCGATGCCCCAATGATTGCCGACGCCCACCGGCCGCACATTCTTGCCTTTCTCGAGGCAGACGAGGCCGAAATAGCCGCCCTTGCGCAGCATCATCGCCTTCTTCGCGTGACGCACGCAATCGAGCCCGAGGAACTCTTCGTAGAACGGACGGGACTCCTCGAGGCTGCGGCATTCGAGCGTGCCATGAGAGAAGATCTTCGGCCGGTTCAAAGCCGCGACCTGCTTTCGGGCCGGCTGCTCTGCAACGGTTGTGCGCATGTTTCGCTCCCGCGGTCGACTGGCGTTGCCGAGGGCAAGGCTAAGGCCATTGCGATCCGGTTGACAAGATGGCCAAGGTTAACCATCCACCGCGCGGCTGGATCGCGCGCGGCGCATTTGGCGTCTTGCAGCGGGGCGTGAAGGACCCTATCAATATCGCGAGCGAGAGAGCGGCCGACGCGTGTGCGCCGGTTCCGCGCTCTCGTTCAGGTCGATCTTTTCATTGGAGACGTCGCTTGGCTATCGGCACCGTTAAATGGTTCAACACCCAAAAAGGCTTTGGCTTCATCCGCCCCGATGACGGCGGCAAGGACGTGTTCGTCCACATCTCGGCCGTTGAACGCGCCGGAATGGGCAGCTTGTCGGAAGGTCAGAAGATCAAATACGACGTGGCGATGGATCGCGGCAAGCCTGCCGCCGCCAATCTCACCGCAGCAGATTGACGGTGCGGCGGCGCCGTCGCGCCGGCCGCGCTAGAGTATGAACTTCGACAAATCGGCGTTCTTGGCGAGCGCGCCGACGCGCTCGCGCACATAGTCGCGGTCGATCCGAACGGTCGTCCCGGGCGGCTGGTCCGAAGCGGTGTAGCTCGTCTCCTCCAAGAGCCGCTCGAGCACCGTGTGCAGCCGGCGCGCGCCGATATTCTCGACCGTGCCGTTGATCTCCTCGGCGAGCGCCGCAAGCTCGTCGATCGCGTCCTCGGTGAAGTCGAGCGTCACGCCCTCGGTCGCGAGCAGCGCCTTGTACTGCTTGATGAGGCTCGCTTCGGGCTCGGTCAGGATGCGGCGGAAATCCTCGCGCGTCAGCGGCTTCAGCTCGACGCGAATGGGCAGGCGGCCCTGCAGCTCGGGCAGGAGGTCCGATGGCTTCGCCAGGTGGAAGGCGCCCGAGGCGACGAACAAAATATGGTCGGTCTTCACCGCGCCGTGCTTCGTCGCCACGGTCGTCCCCTCGATCAGCGGCAGGAGATCGCGCTGCACGCCTTCGCGGCTGACATCGGCGCCGATGCGCTGTTCGCTGCGGCCGGCGATCTTGTCGATCTCGTCGATGAAGACGATGCCGTTCTGCTCGGCCGCGAAGATCGCCTCCTTGACGACGCGCTCCTGATCCAAGAGCTTGTCGCTCTCCTCCGCCATCAACACCTTGTAGCTGTCGGCGACGGTCATCTTGCGCGTCTTGGTGCGATTGCCCAAAGCCTTGCCGAAGATATCGCCGAGATTGATCATCCCCATTTGCGCGCCCGGCATGCCCGGAACCTCGATCGTCGGCATGCCGGCGGCGCCGCTATCCTGGACCTGCACCTCGATCTCGCGGTCGTTCAATTCGTTGTTGCGCAGCATGCGGCGAAACTTCGCGCGCGTGTCGGGGCCGGCGCCGGGGCCGACTAGCGCGTCGAGGACGCGCTCTTCGGCCGCAAGCTCGGCCTTGGAGGCGACCTCCTTGCGCAGGCGCTCGCGTGTCATCACCAGCGACACCTCGACGAGATCGCGCACGATCTGCTCGACATCGCGGCCGACATAACCGACTTCGGTGAATTTCGTCGCTTCGACCTTGATGAAGGGCGCTTGCGCCAGCTTCGCGAGCCGGCGCGCGATCTCGGTCTTGCCGATGCCGGTCGGGCCGATCATCAGGATGTTCTTGGGCAGAACCTCCTCGCGAAGCTCCTCGGGCAATTGCTGGCGGCGCCAGCGGTTGCGCAAGGCGATCGCGACCGCGCGCTTCGCGTCGGCCTGGCCGACGATGTGGCGATCCAGTTCCGAGACGATTTCGCGCGGACTGAAAGAAGCGTTCATAGGGTTTCGATCGTGACTTTGTCGTTGGTGAAAACGCAGATCGATGCAGCGATCGCCATCGCTTTCTTCGCGATCGCCTCGGCATCGAGCCCTTCGACATCGATGAGGGCGCGGGCCGCGGCGAGCGCGTAATTGCCGCCCGAACCGATGCCGATGATGCCGTCCTCGGGCTCGAGCACGTCGCCGGTGCCGGAGACGATCAGCGAGACGGATTTATCGGCCACGGCCATGATCGCCTCGAGGCGGCGGAGATAGCGGTCGGTCCGCCAATCCTTGGCGAGTTCGACACAGGCGCGGGTGAGCTGCCCCGGATATTGCTCGAGCTTCGCTTCGAGTCGCTCGAACAGAGCAAAGGCGTCGGCGGTGGCGCCGGCAAACCCGGCGATCACGCTTCCGCCGGCGAGGCGGCGCAATTTCCGGGCGTTCGACTTGACCACTGTATTGCCCATCGACACCTGACCATCGCCGGCGATTGCGACCCGGCCGCTCTTGCGTACCGCAATGATCGTGGTACCGTGCCACGTATTCGAGAGGTCTTGCTGCATGGCCTTGTCCGAGGGAGGGCGAGGCATAACATGTGGGAAGTGCCGCGCCGTGATCAAGCAAGCGCCGCAAATTTGCGGGCTGTCAAGGAGATCGCAGTATGCCGACGGAACGTCCTGTGGTTCGCATTGCCCCCAACAACCCGGTCTTCGATCTGCCGGTCCTGGTCGGCATCGAGGAAAAGCTGTTCGAGAAGGCCGGTCTCGACGTGCAGATGTCGGCCTCCTATGAAGACCGCGAACGCGACAACGCGAATACGGCATTTCTCTCGCGCCTCAAAGAGCAGATGTTCGAGTGCGGCTCGGCAGACAGCTACAATGTGTGCGAATGGGCCAGCATCGACCGGCTCGAGCGCGGCACGCGCGGCGGCAAGCTCGCCGCGCTACGCGCCGCGGTCGCGGCGCAAGCGATCGTCAGCTTCGATGAATCGCTTCAGGTGCCGCGCGATCTGGCGGACGTGCCCGTGTTGGTTCAGGAGCTGACGGGGTCTCACTACACGACGCTTCAGATGCTCGAGAGCGCCGTCGGCGCCGAGCATGTGAAGATTGCGCATGGCGGGCTGCCGCAGACGCGCTACGCGGCGCTGAAGAACGGCACCTATCGCGCCGTCACGGTGATGGAGCCCTTCATCAGCCTCGGCCTCAAGGAAGGCGCCCATATCATCGCGGCGTCGTTCTACCGCGGCGGCGAGGTCGTTGCCCCGGACCTCACCGACGAGCAGCGCAAGGCCTATTACGCCGCCGAGAACGAAGCGGTCGACCGCATCAATGCGGATTTCTACCGCTATGCGCATCACGTCACGGCCCACGCCAAAGGGGCGCTCGAGCCGCATGAGCTGCTGAAGGCCTTCGTCCATTACAAGCATGTCGACCATTACGACGCGACACTGTTCCAGCGAACCTATGACTGGATGAAATCGCGCGGCCTGACCGAAGGTCAGAGCCAGCACGGCTTGCTGGTCGTCTAAGAGAAAGAATTGATCGGCCTTCAGAAGGGCCGCGTCGCGCCGAGCGATGCGGCCCTTGGTCTTTCGGCTGTAACGACTATGGAAACAGGGGCCTAGTCTTCCCAATAATCCGACGCGGCCACGGCGAAATTGAGATTCTGAATCCCGGCGCGCGAGGCGAGCGTGGTGATGCCGATGAGATTGCCGCTTTCGTCGAACAGGCCGCCGCCGGAATTCCCGGGCGAAAGCGGCGCGTCGGTCTGCACGAGATTGCGCCCGTCGTAATTGCGCAAGCCCGAGATCAGCCCCTGTGTCAAGGTGCGATCGAAGCCGATTGGCGTGCCGATCGCGAACACGCGCTCGCCGACCGCGAGATCCTTGAAGGCGCGCACTCCGGCGACCGCGGACAGCGGCGCGCCCTCGCTTTTCAGAATGCAGCGGTCGGCCTTGACATCGCCCGCAACGAGCCGCGCTACCATGGCGTCGTCGCCGCGCACGATGCGGATGACGGGGCGATCGACCACCAGATGGCAATTCGTCAGCAGGAAATGGTCGCCAACCGCGACTGCCGAGCCGAACATGACGTTGCGGGTTCGTATCTCGGCTTCGGAGGGCGTCGCGTAGACGACGAAGACCGACCGCTCCACCTTCTTGAAGATTTCGGCAGGCGACAGAACCGCGCGCGCGAGATGGTCCGGGCGCTTCGGCAGGACGGATCGCGGCAACGGCAAGGCAGCCGGCACGGGCTCGCGCGGCTTTGGCTGGTCGCGGCCCACGGCGAAAACCTTGGCGATGGTGGGGCTCAGCGGATCCTCGATCGAGGATTGCCGCGGCGCGGGCTCGGCCATCGCGCGCTTCAGGCACTCATTGTATTCGCCGATGCCGATGCGCCGCTGATAACCGCAAATCTCCTCGATCTGCCGGTTGCGGGCGGCGCTCAAGCCCGAGCGGTCGGGCGAGGGATGGGCCTGAAGCCCAGCGAGCTGCGCCTCGACGCAGCGCTCATAGGCCGACCGGCTGCTTTGCGAGGCCTCGAAGCAGGCGGTGTTGATGGTGACGTTCTCGTCATAGGATAGCGCCGAGCGCTCGGGAAGCGCCGCGGCTCGCGCCGCGACGGGGAGCCAAACCGCGGCCGCGATGATCGCCGCCGCCTGAAAACCGAGCCTTGCCATGGTGCTTTAGCCCTGACGACAAAATTGCCCGAGATCGTTGCAGAGCGCGGTTGCCCGAGCGTTAAGGGATTGCGAGCATTGGCGGTGAATTGGCTAAAACCCGCCCGATCGCGCCGCCGGCGCGGGGTATCGCAAGGCCGTGGACGCCGGTCTGGCGAGAGGCGGTCGATCTTGGTAGAAGAGCGGTCTCGAGGAGCCCGCCTTGCCCCAAGCCCGATCAAAGACGAAGCCGCCGGCGAAAGCCTCTTCGCGCCGCGCAAGCATCGAGCGGAAGACGCGCGAGACACGGATCGCCGCGACGCTCGATCTCGACGGCACCGGCGAATCCGACATCGCCACCGGCATCGGGTTTCTCGACCACATGCTGGACCAGTTGTCGCGCCACTCGCTCGTCGACCTGAAGCTCAAAGCCGAGGGCGACCTTCACATCGATTTCCACCATACGACCGAGGATTCAGGCTATGTCGTCGGCGAAGCGGTCGCCAAGGCGCTCGGCGACCGGCGCGGGATCATGCGCTGGGGCGAGGCGCTCGTGCCCATGGACGAGACGCTGACGCGCGTCGCGCTCGATCTCTCGAACCGGCCCTATCTCATTTGGAAGGTCAAATTTACGCGCCCGAAGCTCGGCGAGATGGATACGGAGCTCTTCAAGGAGTGGTTCCAGGCGTTCGCGCAATCGGCGGGCGCGACGCTCCATGTCGAGAATCTCTATGGCGAGAACAATCACCACATCGTCGAATCGTGCTTCAAGGGGCTCGCTCGGGCGTTGCGCCAAGCCGTCGCCTTCGATCCGCGTCGCTTGGGCGCCGTTCCGTCCACCAAGGGCGTGCTCGGCGGATCGCTCTGATGACGACATGACGACCGTCGTGATCGACTACGGCTCGGGAAATCTGCGCTCGGCCGCCAAGGCGCTCGAGCGCGCGGCGCGCGAGAGCGGCGCCGATGGCCGCGTGCTGGTGACGAACCATGCCGACAGCCTGCGCGGTGCGTCGCGGATCGTGCTGCCGGGCGTCGGCGCCTTCGCGGATTGCCGCCGCGGCCTCGCCGCGGTGCCGGGCATGGAAGACGCGCTCCGGCATATGGTGATCGAGGAAAAGCGGCCGTTTCTTGGCATCTGCGTCGGCATGCAGCTTCTCGCCGAACGCGGCCGCGAATTCGAGACCGTGGACGGTCTCGGCTGGATCGGCGGCGAGGTCGTGCCGCTTGCGCCCGCCGATCCGTCGCTGAAGATCCCGCATATGGGCTGGAACGACCTCAAATTCCGGCAGCGCCATGCCGTGTTCGACGGGATCGCGGATGGCGCCCATGCCTATTTCGTGCATTCCTACGGGTTCGCGCCGCACGACTCGGGCGACGTCGTCGGCGAGGTCGATTACGGCGGCCCGGTTGTGGCCGCGATCGCGCGCGAGAATATCGTCGGCGTGCAATTTCATCCCGAGAAGAGCCAGATGACGGGCTTGAAGCTGATCGCCAATTTCCTGCGCTGGCGGCCATGAGCGCCGAGGCGGTCACCACGGCGGTCGAGCGGCTGCGCGCCTTCGATGGCACCGATCTCGAGGATCTGTGCGAGGCGACGGTCGCCGCAATCGAGGATGGCGGCGGTTTTGGCTGGGTGAAGGCGCCGGCGCGGCAGATCTTGGAGAATTACTGGAACGGCGTGCTGCTTGTGCCCGAGCGGACGCTGTTCGTGGCGCGGCTCAACGGCACGATCTGCGGCTCGGTCCAGTTCGTGGCGCCGGCGCGCAACAACGAGGCGCAGTCTTTTGCCGCCCAGCTCACCGGGAATTTCCTCGCGCCGTGGTCGCGCGGCCACGGTCTCGCGCGCCGGATGATCGAAGCCGTCGAGGAGGCCGCGCGGGCGGCCGGCTTCGCGATCCTCAATCTCGATGTGCGCGCAACCCAGGAAGCCGCGATCGGTCTCTACGAGACAATGGGCTTCACGCGCTGGGGCACGCACCCGGCCTATGCCCGCGTCGATGGCAAGGTGATTCCGGGCCATTACTACTTCAAGCGCCTGGCCGGACGCGGCAAGGCAAAGATGTGATCCTCTACCCGGCGATCGATTTGAAGGCAGGTCGCTGCGTGCGGCTGGTGCGCGGCGTCATGAGCGCGGCGACCGTGTTCAACGACGACCCCGCGGCGCAGGCCCGCGTGTTTGCCGCGGCAGGCTGCCGCTGGCTTCACGTCGTCGATCTCGACGGCGCGTTCGCGGGCAAGCCAATGAACCGGGCGAGCGTCGAAGCGATCCTCGCCACGGTCGCGATCCCGGTGCAGCTTGGCGGCGGCATCCGCGATCTCGCGACGCTCGAGGCATGGCTCGGTAAAGGCGTGCGCCGCGTAATCCTCGGCACCGCCGCGCTCCGCAATCCCGCGCTCGTCAAGGAGGCTTGCCGCCTGTTCCCGGGCCGGGTGGCGGTCGGGATCGATGCGCGCGCCGGCCGCGTCGCCGTCGAAGGCTGGGCGGAGACCTCCGAGATCACCGCTCTCGATCTCGCTTTGCGCTTCGAGGATGCGGGCGTCGCCGCGATCATCTTCACCGATATCGAGCGCGACGGCATGATGCAGGGCGCCAATATCGGCGAGACAGCCGCGCTGGCGCGCCGCTTGAAGACGCCGGTGATCGCTTCGGGCGGCGTCACGTCGCTCGATGAGCTTCGCGCGCTCAAAGCGCATGAGCGCGACGGCATTGGCGGCGCCATCCTCGGCCGCGCGCTCTATGATGGCCGCGTCGATCTCAAGGCGGCGCTCGAGATCGCGGACTAGGCCATGCTGAAAATGCGCGTCATCCCCTGTCTCGACGTGAAGGACGGCCGCGTTGTCAAGGGCGTCAACTTCGTCGATCTGGTCGATGCCGGCGATCCGGTGGAGCAGGCTCGGATCTACGACGCGGAGGGCGCCGACGAGCTGTGCTTTCTCGATATCACCGCCTCGGCCGAGGATCGCGCCACGCTGTACGACGCGGTGCGGCGCACCGCCGAGCAGTGCTTCATGCCGCTGACCGTCGGCGGCGGGGTGCGCAATGTCGACGATATTCGCAAGCTGCTGTTGGCTGGCGCGGACAAGATTTCGATCAACACCGCGGCGGTCGCGCGGCCCGATTTCGTGCGCGAGGCGGCCGAAAAATTCGGCAGCCAGTGCATCGTCGTGGCGATCGACGCCAAGGCGACCGGGCCGGGGAAATGGGGCGTCTTCACCCATGGCGGCAGGCGCGAGACCGGCATCGACGCGGTGGAATGGGCGCGGCGCATGGCGGCGCTGGGCGCGGGCGAGCTTCTTCTCACCTCGATGGATCGCGATGGCACCAAGCAGGGTTTCGACATTCCCTTGACCCGCGCCATCGCCGATTCGGTGCCCATTCCGATCATCGCCTCGGGCGGCGTCGGCACGCTCGAGCATCTGGTCGAGGGCATCCGCGACGGCCACGCGACGGCGGTGCTCGCCGCCTCGATCTTCCATTTCGGAACCTACCGCCTCGGCCAAGCGAAGGCCTATCTTGCCAAGGCGGGTATTCCGGTGCGACCCTGATGCCGATCAGGCGGGGAGACGCCCAGTGAGCGCGACATCCGAGCTTTATTGGCGCGGCAAGTGTGACGCCGACGCCCAGCCGGGCGCTTGAGATGACGGCCGACGCAATCGACGGCGCGATTCTCGATCGGCTCTTTGCGATCATCGCGGCGCGACGCGGCGGTGATCCCGCCGTGTCCTATACCGCGAAGCTGTTCGCGGCGGGCATGCCGCGCATCGCGCAAAAGCTCGGCGAAGAGGCGATCGAGACGGTCATCGCCGCCGTCAAAGGCGATGCGGGCCTCGTCAACGAAAGCGCCGACCTCCTTTATCACTTGCTGGTGCTGTGGGCCGAAGCGGGCGTGGCGCCGGCCGAGATCTGGTCGGCGCTCGAAGCGCGCATGGGCCAATCCGGCATCGCCGAGAAGAATTCGCGCCTTAAACGCTGAGCGGCCGCACGAGGATAGAGCGAAAGCGCCGAGGAATCGCCCATGGCTTACGATCCGAACAACATCTTCGCCCGGATTTTGCGTGGCGAAATTCCATGCAAGAAAGTGTTCGAGAACGAGCATGCGCTCGCCTTCCACGACATCAATCCGCAGGCGCCGGTTCATATCCTCGTCATTCCGAAAGGCGCCTATCAATCCTTCGATGATTTCTCGGCTCATGCGTCGCCGGCGGAGATCGTCGGTTTCGTGAAAGCGGTGGGGGCGATCGCGCGCGCGCAAGGCGTGGCGGAAAGCGGCTATCGCATCCTCGCCAACCATGGTCCCGATTCGCACCAGGAAGTGCCGCACTTCCACGTCCATATCTTCGGCGGACGTCGGCTCGGCCGCATGTTAGCGAACGATAAACCATCCTGAATCCCCATTCGGGAAATGTTAACGCCGCCTTCCTAGGCTCGCTCGTCCGAGGAGGGCGGGTCCAGGTGGCTTGGCGAAAAGGAGCGGGCAGGAAAGCGGCGACGCCGAAGCGGCGCGCCAAGCGCTCGCATGAGGCCCCCACAGACGAGCGGCGCTTTCGCGATTATGCCGAGGCCGCGGCAGACTGGTTCTGGGAGATGGACGCCGAGTTGCGCTTCTCCTACATGTCGGAAAGCACGCAGCTGCCCGACGCGGCCATGCCGCAGATTTTCGTCGGCCGCCGGCTCGAGGATATTGCCGAGGCCAGTGACGAGGCGGGCGATCGGCGCTCGCTGATTGATCTGCTCGAAGCCCGGCTACCGTTTCGCGACATCCGGTTTGCCTGCCGCGATGCCCTTGGTGTCGTGCAGCATCTGTCCTTCTCGGGCTTGCCCGTGTTCGACGCGCGCGGCGCGTTCTGCGGCTATCGCGGAATCGGCCGCGACCTTACGCTTCTGGTGCGCGCCGAAAGACACGCGGCCATCGCGCAAAGCCGTTTGATGGACGCGATCGAATCGATCCGAGAATGCTTCATGCTGCTCGATCCCGAGGATCGGCTCGTCCTGTGCAATAGCCGCTATCGCGAGGTCAATGCCGCGATCGGCGCCGTTCTCGTGCCGGGGACGCCGCTTGCGGACATCTTTCGCGCAAGCCTCGAGCGCGGCGCCGTCCGCCCCGCGAGCGGGACCCTCGAGGAGCGCTTTGCGCCCGGCACGCCCGAGGTCGGTGAATGCCGCGTCGGCGACCGCTGGTTCCAGATCAGCGAGCGCCGCACCCAGGACGGCGGAAGCGTCGTCGTGCAGAGCGAGATCACCCCGCTCAAGCGCCGCGAACAGGAATTGGCGGACAAGACCACGCTGTTGCGCGCGACGGTGGACAATATGCGCCAGGGCTTGATGGTGCTCGACCCCGAACACCGGCTAAAGCTATGGAACGACCGCCTCTGCGAGATCCTCGGTCTACCCCCTCGCGTGCTCGAGGTTGGCATGACGATCGACGCATTGATCCGCGTGCTCGACCAGCGCCGCGTCCGTTGCCCCGGGCGCGCCGCCGCAATCGTCGCGCAGCGTTTCGCGCAGGCACCTGACGCTCCCGCGACGGTCGAGGAGTTCACGCTCGAGGATGGGCGCACGATCGAATCCCGCCTCGCTTCGATGCCCGATGGCGGCGTGGTCGCGACCTATTTCGAGATCACCCTGCGCAAGCGCGTCGAGGCGAAGTTGCGCCAGGCCAAGGAGGAGGCCGAGCTCGCCAGCCGCAGCAAGACGGAGTTCCTCGCCAATATCAGCCATGAGCTGCGCACGCCCTTGAACGCGATCATCGGCTTTGCCGAAATCCTCGGCAGCCAGATATTCGGCGCGCTCGGCGATCAGCGCTATGTCCACTACGCGGCCGACATTCGCGACAGCGGCGAGCACCTGCTCAACCTGATCAATGACGTGCTCGACGTCTCGAAGATCGAGTTCGGCAAGCTCGACCTCAACGAAGAGCCCGTTGACATCGCGGCCGTGCTTGAGTCCTGCACGCGCCTCATGCGCGACCGCGCTGAAAGCGCGGGGCTCGAGCTGCGCACCGAGCTTCCCGAGGAATTGCCGCTGCTTCAAGGCGATGCGCGCCGGCTCAAGCAGATCCTGCTCAATCTCATGTCGAACGCGGTGAAGTTTACGCCCGCCGGCGGCGAGGTCGTGGTGCGCGCCGCCCTTGTGCCGGACGGGATGACGCTCGCGGTCACGGACACCGGCATCGGGATCGCCGCAAGCGATCTCGACACGGCGCTGCGTCCCTTCGGCCAGATCGACAGCCGCATGGCGCGAAAATACCAAGGCTCCGGACTGGGTCTTCCTCTCACCAAATCGATGATCGAGCTTCATGGCGGCCGGCTGACGCTCACGAGCGAAGCCGGGCGCGGCACCGTCGCGACCGTGTGGTTGCCGGCGGCACGCATGATTCGGATGACCGCGGCTAACCTTCGCGCGTAATACGAAATCGACTCGCGGGGTAAAAAGCGCTCTGCGCCGCGCGGGGCGGCATGCTATTCCCGCAGCGCCCCGCGCGCGCGAAAATTCGGGCGGGTATTCAAGCCTTTCGCTCGTATTTCCCGGGGGGCAAAGCCGGCGGCCGCGCGGCGTTAGCATTTAATTAACGGTCGGAAGCGCGAAGTAGTCGCGGCCGCCGCGTGCGGCTCATGGGAAAGGAACAGCTCGTTGATGCCGCCGGCGCTCTTCGGCCACGCGACGCTTAGCGCGCTCTTGCGCTATTGGGAGAAGAAGCGCGGCAAGCGGCGCATGCCGGCGCGGCGCGATATCGATCCCATTGAAATGGATCGCCGCGTCTTGCCGCAGCTCATGCTGTGCGAGGTGGCGGAGCACGGCAATGTCATCCGCTTTCGTCTCGTCGGCACGTCGCTCGCCAAGCGCCTGGGTTTCGATCCGACGGGGCAGCGCCTGGGCGATCTTCCCGAGTCGGGCTATATCGATTTTCTCGGCGGTCTTCTGCGCCGCTCCTATGCCGACGCCGCGCCGGTCTATGGCGAGAGCAGCTTTCATTGGGGCATCAAGGGCAGGCTCGAGGCGCGGCACTTGCTCTTGCCGCTGAGCGCCGGCGGTGCCGAGCCCGGCATTGTCCTGGTTGCCACGGCTTACAGCTCCGAGGATGCTTTTCCGCCGCCCATCCGCGTCCTCGACGGCATCGCCGAGCATCGTGCCGGTCTGCGGCAGGTTTTGACCCCCGGCATATCCATGCCGGAAGCCATGCCGGAAAGACCCGCGAATATCGCTTGAGCGCCGCGCTGCGCCCTCGCGCGCCGCCGTTACATTTCGATTTGACCGCCGAGCTCGACGACGCGGTTGGTGGGGATGCGGAAATACTCGGTGGCGCTCATCATCGTGCGGTGCATGAAGATGAAGAGGCGCTTGCGCCAGGTCCACAAGCCCGCCTCCTTGCCGAGGACGACCTTCTCGCGGCCGACGAAGAACGAGGTCTCGAGCAGATTGAAGCGGAACTGCATGAGGCGGAGCTGGGCGAGGGCGCGCGGGATGTTGGGCTCGTCCATGAAGCCGTAGCTGACCTCGACGACGTGGAAATTGTGGTCGAGATGGGTGACGCCGAGGCGCTGATCGTCGGGCACATGGGGGATGTCGCGGGTCCCGACCTTCATCAGGACGACGCGCTCGTGCAGCACGTGGTTGTGCTTCAGATTGTGGAGGAGGGCGGTCGGGACGATGCGGTCGTTCGGCACCATGAAGACGGCGGTGCCGGCCACGCGCGGCGGACGGTCGGGCTTCAGGGTCGCAAGGAAGGTCTCGAGCGGCAGGGCCTCGCGCCAGCGCTCGGCGAGGAGCGTCTCGCGGCCGCGCAGCCAGGTGACCATCAGGGTGAAGATGATCGCCGCGACGGCGAGCGGGAACCAGCCGCCCTCCTCGATCTTCAGCATGTTCGCCGAGAAGAAGGCGAGATCGACGATAAGAAAGAAGCCGAACACCAGACCGGCGCCTGCTTTGCTCCAGCCCGCGCCGCCGATCATGTAGACGAAGGCCAGGATCGTGGTGAACGTCATCGTGCCGGTGACGGCGATGCCATAGGCCCAGCCGAGATTGTCGGAGCTCTTGAAGCCGATGACGAGCGCGCTTACGGCGATCCAGAGGAAGAGATTGACCTTGGGAACGTAGATCTGGCCGATCTCGTGCTCCGAGGTGTGGCGGATCTCGAAGCGCGGCAGATAACCGAGGAGCACCGCCTGGCGCGTCATCGAGAACGCGCCCGAGATCACGGCTTGCGAGGCGATGACGGTCGCCATGGTCGCGAGCGCCACCATCGGATAAAGCGCCCAGCCGGAGACGAGATGATAGAACGGATTCTCGAGCGCCGAGGGATCGCGCAGCAACAGCCCGCCCTGGCCGAAATAATTGAGCAGCAGCGCGGGGAACACGAAATAAAGCCACGCCACCCGAATCGGCTGCTTGCCGAAATGGCCCATATCGGCGTAAAGCGCTTCGGCGCCGGTGACGGCGAGCACCACCGCGCCCAAGAGCGCGGTGCCGCGAATCGGATCGCGCAGCAGCAGCCGCAGCCCGTAATAGGGATTGAGCGCCTTCAAAATCTCGGGGTCTTGCGCAATCTGCAGCGCGCCCAACACGCCGATGGCGATGAACCACACCGCCATGACCGGGCCGAAATAACCGCCGACGCGGGCGGTCCCGCTGCGCTGCGCGAGAAAGAGCCCGAGCAGGATCCCGAGCGTGATGGGAATGACGAAGGGCTCGAAAAAGGGCGTCGCGACTTGCAGGCCTTCGACCGCGCTCAACACCGAGATCGCCGGCGTGATGACGCCGTCGCCGTAGAAGAGCGCGGCGCCGAGCAGCCCGGCGGCGAGAAGCCACCAGTGGAGCTTGGTCCCGGCCCGCGGCACGCGCAGCGCCAGCGCCGTCAGCGCCAGGATGCCGCCCTCGCCGCGATTGTCGGCGCGCATGATCACGGTGATGTATTTGAGCGTCACCACGACGATGAGCGCCCAAGTGATGAGCGAGAGCACGCCATAGATCGACGATGGCGTGATCCCACCCAAGGCCTGGAAGCATTGCTTCACGGTGTAAAGCGGCGAGGTGCCGATGTCGCCGTAGACGACGCCAAGCGCACCGATCACGAGATGCCGACGCGCTTGCGCCGTGGCATCGGGCCGGTGATCTGCTGCGGCGATTTCCGCCATGCGGTACTCTCTCGCAAAAGGGTGGCGTGTTTAGACCGCGCGATCGCACATCGCAACAAGAACCGTCTTATTTTTGCGATCGTTCCAAATAAAAATCATGCGCAACGCGGTAATCCGCGCGAGAAACGATCCGCATATATGAGATTTATATTTTTTGTTCTCGGTTTCGTTCTCGAATTTTTATGCCGCGGCGACGATTCTTCATGCATCGAGCGGTCACTCGAATGGTTGCGAGGGACTCACAGATGCAGTGCTACAGCTTCGATGAATTGCGATCGATCGACGAGCCGCGCGCGGATCTCGCCGGCGAGACCCCCGATCCGCTCACCTCGCTCGATTGCCACGACACGCTGCGCGAGTTGCTGCTGACGCTCGGCGGCCTCGTCATCGCCTTCACGCTGATCATCTCGCTGGCGAAGACGGCCGGGCTTTGAGATGCCGGAGCGCGGCGCTAGGCCGTCAGCACTTCGAGCAGATGTCCGTTTGGATCGCGGAAATAGCAGCCGCGCCCGCCGCGACGCTGATAGATCTGCATGTTGTCGGGCGTGCCGGGTCCGCTTCCATAGGCAAGCTTTTCCGCGCGGATGCGCTCGAAGATCCCGTCGAACTCGCTCTCGCTCACCTTGAACGCGTAATGGTGATGCTCGAAGCGCTCGGCATCGTCGTAATCGAGCGTCAATCGCTCATTGACGCGCACGACGGCGAAATGCCCGTGCCGCCCTTCATAAGGCAGCCCCATGATCCGCGCGAGAAACTGCGCCGAGGCTTCCTTGTCGCGGGCGGGAACGATGGTGTGGTTGAGCTCGATCGCCATGACGGCCTCCTCGAAGCCACGTCGCTTTATGTAGATCGCGGCCCGGGCTTGCTCA
The DNA here is from genome assembly GCA_035277525.1 of Allostellaceae bacterium. GTDB lineage: Bacteria > Pseudomonadota > Alphaproteobacteria > ATCC43930 > CGMCC-115725 > CAIKMD01. The sequence continues at coordinate 6,407 of DATEKH010000291.1, read as the reverse complement.
AGCCGCCGATCGCGTCGGGCGCGCTCAGCCGGCGATGAGCGTCAGCCCTTGAAGCTCCTGCTGCGCGGCGGGCGGCGGCATGATCATCGCGCTATAGCCGTTGATGTCGCATCCCGCGAGCCCGAACCGCGTGCAGGGCCGGACCGGCAAGGCCGCGATCTTGACGTAAGCCACCTGGCCCGGGCCGAGCGTGACGGTTTTGAATTGATAGGGATCGGGACGCGTCGGGCTGAAGGTCACGGTGTAGGTGCCCGGAGCGACGTTGCGATAGAGCACATCGCCGCGCGGGAGCGTGCCGGCGGGAAGCTGGTTGAGCGCGACGCGCAGCACATCCGACGCCTCGTAATAGCCGATCTGGCGATAGAGGATGATCTGGGCTGCACCGGGCGGAGGCGGCGGGATCGGTCCCGGGATCGGGGTCAGGGCTGGGCTCGTGCAGCCGAGGGTCAAGCCCAGCAGCAAGAGCGCGAACAGGCGGGATAGGCGAAGCATGAAGCCTCCCACGATCGAGGACGAGCAACCGAGCCGGTCACCGTCTTTATATAATATATATATGCTCGGCCGTGCTCCCTCAGCGGGGCAGGTGGCGTCTCGGCGCTTGGCTCGCCCGCGGGCGAAAGAGGTAAGCGATAGACGGAAGCGTCTTCGACTTGCCTTCCGCACCGGCTTAAGCTATCCGATTTGATTAGCAGAAAATAATGAATTCGCGCATGGCGCGAGAAGGGGAATCCGATGCGGGTGGCTGATTCTGCTCGTCCGCCGCGGCGATGGGCGGTCGGGGCCGCGCTCGGGTGTTGCGTCGTCGCTCTCGCCTTTCCGGCTGCCGCCGCCGCGCCGCGATCGAGCGATCCCGCCGACTACCGCTGGGAAAAAGCCGCGATCGATCACGCCCAGCGCATGCGGCAATTTCCCGATGCCGATCGCGGCGCGCAGCCGGCGCCGCCCGTCATCCCGCAGTTCGAGATCGATTTCGATCCCTCGGGCCTGATCGCCACCGACCAGCCGGGCGGAGCGACGCAAACCGCGAGCAATCCGTTCTTTCAAAATCTCGGCACGAACGGACGCACCTGCTTCACCTGCCATGAGCCGCAGACCGGCTGGACGGTGAGCGCCGCGAGCGTGCAGGCGCGGTTCTATGCGAGCTTGGGCGCCGATCCGATCTTCCGGATCGTCGATGGCGCGACCTGCCCGACCGACGATGTCTCGAGCCTCGGCGCGAAGCTCCAAGCCTATCGGCTGCTGCTGAGCAAGGGGCTCATCCGCATCGGCCTGCCAATGCCGTCGCCGACGCAATTCAAAATCCTCTCGGTCGACGATCCCTATCATTGCAACACCAATCCGGTGACGGGGCTGACGAGCCCGACCACGGGCTTCGTCTCGGTCTATCGCCGGCCGCTGCCGGCGACCAATCTCGACTTTCTGACCACCATCATGTGGGACGGGCGCGAGCCCAGCCTTGCGAGCCAGGCGCTCGATGCGACGCGCGGCCACGCCCAGGCGAGCGCCGATCCGAGCGCCGGGCAGGTGCAGCGGATCGTCGCTTTCGAAACCGGCACCTACACCGCTCAACTGTTCGACGACAAGGCGCGGTATCTCGACCAGGCCGGCGCGAAGGGCGGTCCCGTCGCGCTGTCCGAGCTCGTCGAGACCTTCTTCCTCGGGATCAACGATCCCTTCGGCCTCAACCCGCAACACACGCCGTTCACCGCGGCGATTTTCAATCTCTACAATGCCTGGACCGGCATGTCGGGCGATGACGTCGCCGAGGCGCGCGCCGCGGTCGCGCGCGGGCAGGCGATCTTCAACACCACGCCGATCAACATCAGCGGCGTCGCCGGCATCAACGACACGCTCAACCAGGCGAATGTCCCGGGCTTCTGCGGCACCTGCCACGACACGCCCAATGTCGGCAATCACTCGATCGCGGCGCCGCTCGATATCGGCGTCGCCGATGCCGGCCTCGAGAGGCCGCCGGGTCTCGATACCGCCGAGTTGCCGGTGTTCACGCTGCAATGCGTGAGCGGCCCGCTCGCGGGCAAGATGTTCGTCGTCACCGATCCCGGCCGTGCGCTGATCTCGGGCAATTGCGCCGATATCGGCAAGCTGAAGGGGCCGATCCTGCGCAGCCTCGCCGCGCGCGCGCCGTATTTCCACAACGGCTCGGCGGCCAGCCTGATGGACGTGGTCGATTTCTACGACCAGCGCTTCGGCATCGGCTTCACCGACCAGCAAAAGCGCGACCTCGTCGCGTTCTTGAAGACGCTGTAGCGCGGCGCGCGGCGTGGAGGCCCATCAATCTTCGAGCATCAATGCGCCATCATCGATTTCTATGACGTCTTCGGAGCCAGCATAGGAAGTCGGTCGAGAGCCCACAGAGCCATCGTTCGCGGACCGATGATGGTGAACTCATAGGGGCCCTCATCGATGATTTCGATTGGTGGCGGCAATCGGAAAGGCGCCCGCAAGAAATTCAACGGTCGCCAATTGCCCGCTCGTATGTCGTGATTTCGCCGGGCTGCGGGGTAGTGGGTCATCAACAGGTAAGTGGAGCCGCTGGATTTGAAATTCCGCAATGCCGTCAAGACATCTGCCAAGGGCAAGTGATCGAGCGTATCGCGCGAAAATATCAAATCGACCTTCGGAAGGTCATCCATAACTGCGTCAAGAGCAAGGAACGAGTGTCGTTGATCCCCGTAGCGATCTTGGTTCCGCTCAATTAATGGAGCAACCAGATCTGCCCCGATATACCGCGTGAGCGGCAGGTGCAGGTGCGACATCCAATTCCAGTCGCCACAGGCGATGTCGAGCATGGTTGAAATTCTGTACTTCTTGAGCAAGGTCGGGAGCGCTGCTCGCAATCTCTTTGTTTGCTCCAATGTCGAGCCGGGGCCGGATGAACTCTCATGACTGCCCCACAAGCTGGTGCCATAAAACGAGGCGAAGACCTGTGATCTATCCCTACCCTGGGGCACCAACCGCTTTTTCCTGCAGGCCCAAAGGTTCTTCTGCTCGCGTAAATAGTTGTACGCACCGGGAGGAAGCGCTCGCTTGATCGACGATTTAAGGACGGACATGCAACTCCTCTCGCCTTCGGCCGCTCAAAGAGATTTCCAGCGACAGCTCCCATCCGATTTGTCCTGAGCACCCTCGGGGACGGCGCGGCCCTCATGCGTGCGAGTGCTTGGCGGCAAGCTTGCACGACTGCGCGATTGGGCGCGCGTGACAAAAGCGGGTCGCCGATGATCCCTTGAGGCGCGTTCTCAGGGCGCGTTCTTCCCCGAGGATTTGGTCGTTTTCCTATTCCAGCGCGGCCGCCAGAACGTTGCGACGATCACGCCGAATGCAATGATGAGCACCGCGACCGTCATCTGAACGACGGGGAATTTCACCGCGTCCTCAGCGATGAACCAGCTTGCGATCATGCCAGCGACGACCAATACCAATCGGACGATCCAGGTCACCATGATGCGCGTCCTTGTCGCCTCGAAGGCTAAGGGAGCGGCCCAAGAAAAACTTTGATCTGGGTCAAAAGCGCTTGTCGGCGCGGCGCCGCCGGCATCGCGAGATCGGCCCACTCGCGGGAAAGACCTTCACCGTCACCGATCCCGGCCGCGCGATGATCTCGGGCAATTGCGCCGATATCGGCAAGCTGAAGGGGCCGGTCCTGCGCGGTCTCGCCGCGCGCGCGCCTTATTTCCACAACGGCTCGGCGGCGACTCTGATGGATGTGGTCGATTTCTACGACCAGCGCTTCGGCATCGGCTTCACCGAGCAGCAAAAGCGCGACCTCGTCGCGGTCTTGAAGACGCTGTAGCGCGGCGCGGGGCCTGGAGGCCGGAAGCGGAATCGAACCGCTGTACGAGGATTTGCAGTCCTCTGCATAGCCACTCTGCCATCCGGCCGCAGGGCGCGGCCGTGATATAGGCGCTGCGCCCGGCTCCGTCCATAAGCGAGATGGTGCCGCGTGCCGGGCGACGGTCGCGCCCCAGGCAACGCCGCGATTGTCAGCCCGGCGCCGCCGCTTTATAAGACGCGGCGCTGTCGTTTCGCTTCGCATTGCCAGGCTTTTTTGCGCCCATGCCCGATTACGCCGCCGCCCGCCTCAACATGGTCGAAGGCCAGTTGCGGACCAACAAGGTCACCGATCCCGCGGTGATCGACGCCTTTCTTGCCGTGCCGCGCGAGCTCTTCGTGCCCGTTGCCTTGCGCGGCATCGCCTATGTCGATGAGGACATCCCCTTGAGCGCCGACCGCGCGCTGATGGAGCCGATGGTGCTGGCGCGGCTGCTGCAACTGGCGGCGATCCGGTCCGCGGACAAGGTGCTGGTCGTCGGCTGCGCCACCGGCTATGCCGCGGCGCTCGCGGCGCGGCTCTCGTCCGAGGTCACGGCGCTCGAAAGCGACCGGCGGCTCGCCGCCATCGCGCGCGACCTGTTGACGAAGCAGGGCGCCCGCGTCGACCTGGTCGAGGGCGAACTCGCCGAGGGCTGGCCCGGGCGCGCGCCCTACGATGTAATCCTGCTCGACGGCGCGGTGGCCGCGGTCCCGCCCCGGCTCGCCGCGCAATTGGCCGAGGGCGGGCGACTCGTCGGCGTTCTCGCCGCCGAAACGCGTCCCATCGGCCGCGGCATGGGCGAAGCCGTGCTGATGACTCGGGCGGAAGGGGCTTTGTCGAGTCGCCCGGTGTTCGATGCGGCGGTTCGGATGCTTCCCGGATGCGGACGGGCGCCGAGCTTTGTATTCTAGCCCGTTATCGATCGGTCGGCTGTAAGGGGTGCTGATGCGCCGTCGCGTTGTCGTGTCGCTCGCCATCGGCATCAGCGCGCTTGCCGCGTCGACGGCCCGGGCCGAGACGCTCGAGGACGCGCTGGCCTCGGCCTATACCGGAAATCCGCAAGTGCTGGGCGAGCGCGCGACCCTGCGCGCGGCCGATGAAGGCGTGCCCCAGGCGCTGTCGGGCTGGCGGCCGACCGTGACCTTCCAGGGCGGCATCGGCGCCGAGACCTCGGAGAGCACGCCGCCCACGATCACCCAGCCTGCGCATGCGGGCTTTCAGCCGCACACTTACAGCCTCACCTTGACGCAGCCGATCTACAATGGCGGCGGCACCATCGCCAAAACGGCGCAGGCCGAGGACCTGGTCCAAAGCGAGCGCGCGCATCTGATCTCGGTCGAGAGCAGCGTGCTGTTCACGGCGGCGCAATCCTATTTCGACGTGCTGCGCGATCAGGCGGTGATCGACCTCGACAAGAACAATGAGCAGGTGCTGGGCCGCCAGCTCGAGGCGACCAACGACCAGTTCCGCGTCGGCCAGGTGACGCGCACCGATGTCGCGCAAGCCGAGGCTCGGCTCGCCCAGGCGACCGCGCAGCGCCATGTCGACGAGGGGCTTCTCGAGATCGACAGCGCGAGCTACACCCGCGCGGTCGGGCATCCCCCCATCGCGCTGGAGCAGCCGAAGATGCGTCCGGTGATCCCGGGAACGCGCGACCAGGCGCTGGCGCTGGCCGCGACCAAGAATCCGAGCGTCATCTCCGCGCAATTCGCCGAGGATGCGGCGCGCGACAATGTCGCCCAGATCAAGGCGCAGCTGCTTCCCTCGGTCTCGATCGTCGGCAATGTCCAGCGCCTCCAGGAAACCCAGGGCAATGCCCGCGAGATCACCAACCAATCGGTGATCGCGCAATTGAATATTCCGCTCTACGAAGGCGGCAATATCTGGTCGCAGAGCCGGCAGGCGGTCGAGAATGTCGGCAAGGCCAAGGGCGCGACCGACGACACGCGGCGCCAGGCGGTGCAGACCGCGACCCAATCCTGGGAGACGATCCAATCGGCGCGCTCGACCATCACCTCGCTGCAATCCACCATCCGCGCCGCGCAGATCGCCTTGGAAGGCGTGCAGCAGCAGCAGCAGGTCGGCGCGCGCACCGTGCTCGACGTGCTGAACGCGCAGCAAGAGCTGTTCGCCGACCAGGTGGCGCTGGTGAGGGCGCAGCATGATCTCGCCGTCGCCGAGTTCAACCTCGCGCAGCAGGTCGGGGTTTTGACCGCGGTCGATTTGAAGCTGCCGGTCAAGCTCTACGATGTCGACACGCATTACCGCTCGGTGCGCGACAAGCTCCTGGGCTTCGGCGCCCGCGACGAATAGGGCGCGAAGCGGCGCGGCCGCTGGCGTTCCCGGGTTTTTTCCCCTAGTCTTGAGGAAGTTGGACAGGGCCGAGAGCGATGTCGGACGCAAAAGACCAACATGAACCGTCGATGGAGGAGATCTTAGCCTCGATCCGGCGGATCATCTCCGAGGACGGCGAGCCCGCCGCGGCAGGGCAGGCGCCTGCTCCGCAGCCGGCCGCGGCCGGCGCCGACGATGTCCTGGTCCTGACCGAGGAAGTCCCGGATGAGCCGGCCGA
>DATEKH010000290.1:0-2855 GCA_035277525.1 Allostellaceae bacterium | reverse complement strand
CGCGTGTTCGTCGCGGTCGATTCCGAACTGGGCGTGGTCGGCTTTTACAGTCTGAGCTCTTTCACGCTGGATTTGGGCGACCTGCCGGAAGAGCTTGCCCGCAAGCTTCCCCGCTATGATGGCGTTCCGGCCGCACGGATCGGACGCCTGGCACGCGACAGCAATGTACGGGGAAAGGGTGTCGGCGAACTCCTGCTGGCGGACGCGGTGCGGCGCATCTTGAGCGCCGCTCAATCGCTCGCCGTATTCGCCATCATCGTTGACGCGAAGGATGAGCACGCGGCGAGATTCTACGAGGAATTTGGATTCCGCCGCTTCCCGCTACGCCCGAACCGACTGTTCCTCTTGGCATCGGCGGCGATCGCGGCGTTGGAGAGGATCTAGCCGGAAACGAGGCGGTTCCAGACGAAGCGACCGAGAAAAATTCGTAGTGAATTATTTCTTAAGTTTTTGCGTGTAACCTCGGAGGATGGCGCGCCCGAGAGGATTCGAACCCCTAACCCCCAGATCCGTAGTCTGGTGCTCTATCCAGTTGAGCTACGGGCGCCCGCGCCGCCGCCAAGGCCGCGCGACCCTAGCGACTCGGCGCGCATGTGACAAGATGCGCGACTCGCGAAGCGGCTTGTCGCTCCACCCCGCTTCGCATAAGATTGGTTGCGGCAGAGCTTTGGATGCCGGCGCGTTCTGTCCCGTTTCCGCACATTGCGCCGGCCGGGGGTTGCCCGTGAATGAACGCCTCGTTCACCGGCAGAAACGCTAACAAATGACGCGAGAGATCAAACGCATGCTTGGTCCGCGGTCCAAATGGCTGGCGCTGGTCGCCGCTGTGGCGCTTTCCGGCTGCAATTACGGCAACAATTCGCTCGATGGGGCGGCTGGGAGCAACGCCGTCAAGACCGCCAGCGCCACCCCGGTCGCGATCGCGCCCTCGCCGGGCAATTCCGCGCCCGCCCGGACGGCCGCCGCCGCTCCGGCCCAGCCCCAGGCGGCGCAGCTCTCGGCGACCACCTTTGTCGGCCGCAAGGTCGAGCAGTTGCGCGGCGAGCTGACGCAGTTCCAGGGCAACGTCACGGTCCATCAGCAAGAGCTCACCGAGGCCCGGGAAAGCGCCTCGGGCAACGCCTCGGCCTATTTCGGCACCATCGCCCAGATCAACACCCGTCTCCAGGCAGGCACCACCCCCGGCAATCCCGAGCTGGTCGCCGAGTGGAGCCGCGCGCAGTCGATGCTCGACCGCATGAACAGCGACGTGGCGAAGCTCAACACCATCGCCAACGAGGCGGCGTCGGATTCCTCGTTCGGGAACTATGTGCTGAACGACATCCGCTCGGCCTATAATCTCCAGGGCGGCGTCGAATCCGACCGCGAGCAGCTGCACCAGCTCGAGAACCAGGCGCTCGCCTCGCTCACCGCGGTCGATCAGCTGCTCAACAATTTGAGCCAGGAGATCAGCCGCCAATCGAGCTATGTGACGAACGAGCGCAACAACCTCGTGACCCTGGCGCTCGCCATCCAGAACGGCCAGCTTTATGGGCCGAGCCTCGCCAACCGCAGCTTCGCGACCACGAACGCGCCGAGCGTCGCCGGCGCCACCGCCTTGCGTCAAAGCTCGAAGCCGGTCACGCCAGCGCACGCCAGCCGCGACAAGCCGGGCGACCGCCCGCTCGTCATCATCCGCTTCGATCAGCCCGATGTCGCCTATGAACAGCCGCTCTACACCGCGGTCAGCCACGCGCTCGAGCGCAAGCCCTCGGCGACCTTCACGGTGCTGGCGGTCGCGCCCAATGCCGGCTCGCCGGCCCAGGTTGCGGTCAACACCAACGCCTCGCGCCAAAACGCCGAAAACGTGCTGCGCGCCTTGACGAATATGGGGCTGCCGGCCGACCGCGTCTCGCTTTCGGCGACGATGAGCCCCGATGTACAGACCAACGAGGTCCGGGTCTTCGTTCGCTGAGAGGCGATGACCGCGCCCTCGGCTCCCGCCACACCCAAATCCTTCCCCGTCACCTGGGACGAGCTTCATCGCCACGCCCGTGCGCTCGCTTGGCGCGTGGCCGGGCTCGGCCCTTGGCGGGGGATCATCGCCGTCACGCGCGGCGGACTCGTGCCGGCGGCGATCGTCGCGCGCGAGCTCGACATTCGCCTCATCGACACGGTCTGCGTCGCGAGCTACGACGAGCGCCAGCGCGGGGAGGTGGCGGTGTTGAAAGCAATCGCTGGCGACGGTTCGGGATGGCTCATGATCGACGATCTGGTCGATACCGGCCATACCGCGCGCGTGGTGCGCGAGATGCTGCCCAAGGCGCATTTCGCGACGATCTATGCCAAGCCCGCGGGACGCCCGCTGGTCGACACTTTCATCACCGAGGTGAGCCAGGACACCTGGATCGTCTTTCCCTGGGATAGCGAGGGCGAGCCGCCCCGCACGTTCGACCAAAGCGCACCCAGCCCGTCCGCCGCGAAAGCGCCGCGGCGATGAAGCGCCTCATGCGTTTCTCGGCCGCTGCGGCGGCCTTCCTGTGCTTTGCCGCGGCGGCGCAGGCCGCGCCGCGGCGCGACATGATCGCGACCGCCAACCCGCTCGCGAGCGAAGCGGGGCGCGCGATCCTGCGCCAGGGCGGCAGCGCGGTCGACGCCGCGATCGCGGCGCAGATGGTCTTGAACCTCGTCGAGCCCGAATCCTCGGGCATCGGCGGCGGCGCGGTCATGGTGCTGTGGTCGGCGAAGGAACGCCGCGTCATCACCTTCGATGGCCGCGAGACCGCGCCCGCGGCGGCGAAGCCCAACCGCTTCCTCGACAAGGACGGCAAGCCGCTCACCTATTTCAACGCGCTGGTCGGCGGCCGGTCGGTCGG
>DATEKH010000289.1:0-9320 GCA_035277525.1 Allostellaceae bacterium | reverse complement strand
CGGGCTTGGCTTCGGTACAGTGCCACCCATGGCGACGGTCGCGCTGCAGAATGCGGTGGAGCGGGCCGAGCTCGGCGCCGCGACCGCGTCCCTCAATTTCGTCCGCAGCCTCGCCGGGACGATTTTCGTCGGGGTGTTTGGCGCCATCCTCGCCGCCAAGTTGGGGACAGGAGGCCTGCACGACGCGCTGTCGACGGCGGCGATCGGGGAGCGAAGCGCGCTCGCCCAAGCGTTCCAACTCGTGTTCTTCGGGACTTCGGCCGGATTTGCCTTATCCCTGGTGGCGCTCTGGCGGCTCGAAGAGCGGCCGCTCCGGGCCAGCAAGCAAGCCGACGCGCCAGACGATCTGACCATCGCGGAGAGCGCTAACGACTAACCTCCGCTCCGGGTCAATTTCGGGATTTCTCGGACTGGCGATTGGGGCGGTCTTAGATAGCGTCGAGTGAGCCCGCCAAGGCTCCCCGCTGCAGATCAGCCTTCGTTCGGCGACGAGAGCGAAACGATGAAGGCTTGATCGTCGGCCGCTTGGGGACTTTCGGCGATGAGCTTGCATTGTCGCCGCGCTTCCGCCGCGAAAACTGGCGAGCGTGTGTCCCAAGATTGACTTGACATTGTACGTGAAAAGCGTATAATCGCGTACACCATCAAGGAGCCTGCCATGGCATCCGAGGCACAGATCGCGGCGAACCGGCGCAACGCGGAAAAGAGCACCGGCCCCAAATCCGCGCGCGGCAAGGCGGCGGTCGGCCGCAACGCCCTGAGCCACGGGCTGACCGCGGAGCGCGTGATCTGCTTCGATGAGAGCGAAGCCGATTTCGCCGCTTTCGAAGAGGGGCTGCGCGCGGCCCTCGATCCGGCGGATCCGGTCGAGGCGCAGCTTGCCGAGCGCATCGCGCTCTGCGCCTGGCGGCTGCGCCGCGCCTACCGCGTCGAGGCGGAGCTGTTCAATGCGTTCCGGAAAACGCAGCCGCAATTCCACGACACCGAGATCGCTACGGTGTTCGACTGCGCGACGATGCAGATGGCAGCGCTCACCCGCTACGAGATGGCGCTCGACCGCGCCCTCAACCAGGCCCAGCGCCTGCTCGAGCGGCATCAGGCGCGGCGCCGCGATGACGCGGTGGCGCCCTCCGCACCGCTCGGCCTCGGCCGCGCCGCGCACAGCGAAAATTACGAAACAAAGCCAAATTTCCCTGCGGAATCAGATACCCGCTCCGAGGCAAAGCCAATTCCGCCGCCGGCCCGGTCACAAAGGAGTGACGAGACGCCCGAGATTTAGGCATTCCCGCCCCTCGCATTGACCCGCAACGAAAAGGGAGGCTTAGTAGCGGGCAACAGGGAGGAACTCGGCAGCAATGCTCGAAGCGGGACTTCACGCGCTGGCTCTCATCATGGAGCCCGAGCGTCTCCTCATCATGACGGCGGGCGTGGTGCTAGGCCTCGCGCTCGGCGTGATCCCGGGATTGGGCGGCGTGGTCGGCCTCGCCATCCTCATCCCCTTCACCTACCACCTCGACGCCTTCTCGGCTTTCGCGCTGCTCCTCGGCATGGCGTCGGTGACGACGATCTCCGATCTCATTCCCGCCGTGCTCTTCGGCGTGCCCGGCACGGTCGGCGCCGCCGCCTCGATTCTCGACGGCCATCCGCTGGCGCGCCAAGGCCAGGCGGCGCGCGCCTTCGGCGCGGGTTACGGCGCCTCGCTGATCGGCGGCCTGTTCGGCGCCTTCCTCTTGGCGCTGGCGATCCCCGTGCTGCGCCCGGTGGTGCTCTATCTCGCCTCGCCCGAGCTCTTGTCCTTCTGCATCTTCGGCCTCTCCATGGTCAGCGTATTGAGCGGCAAGGCGCCGCTCAAAGGCCTGACCGCGGCGGGCTTGGGCCTCATGCTCGCGATGATCGGCGGCGACGCGCAGACCGGCACGCTGCGCTGGACCTTCGGCACGCTCTATCTCTGGGACAAGCTGCCGCTCGTGCCTTTCACCCTCGGCATCTTCGCCATCCCCGAGCTCGTCGACATGGCGGTCGCGCGGACCTCGATCGCGCAGAGCGGGGACCGCGCCGCGATCGACCTTGCCGGGCAATGGCAGGGCCTGCGCGACGCTCTCACGCATTGGTGGCTGGTGCTGCGCTGCTCGGCCCTCGGCGCGTTCCTCGGCGCCGTGCCGGGCTTGGGCGCCGCGGTCATCGACTGGATCGCCTATGGCCATGCGGTGCGGACGGAAAAGAACACCGAGAATTTCGGTCAAGGCGATATTCGCGGCGTCATCGCAGCGATCAGCTCCGACAACGCCAAGGAGGGCGGGCATCTCGTTCCGACCATCGCCTTCGGGGTGCCGGCGGGCGCGTCGATGGCGCTGCTCTTGAGCGCCTTCCTGATGCACGGGCTGGTGCCGGGACCGGAAATGCTGACGAAGCATCTCGACGTCACCTATTCGATCATCTGGACGCTGACGCTCTCGCACGTGCTCGGCGGCGTCATCTGCATCGCCGCGAGCGGCCTCTTCGCGCGCCTTGCGATGGTGCGCGCCGGCATTCTCGTGCCGCTGGTGATGATGGTGATCTTCCTCGGCGCTTTCGAGGGCTCGCAGAGCTGGGGCGATCTCTATTCGCTGGTCATCTTCGGCGCCCTCGGTTGGGTGATGAAGCATCTCGGCTGGCCGCGTCCGCCCTTGATCCTGGGCTTCGTGCTCGGCGGCATTTTCGAGCGTTATTTCTTCATCTCGACCCAGATCTACGGCGCCGGCTGGGCGATCCGGCCCGTGGTGCTTGTGGTGTTCGCGGGCGCGCTCTGGGTGGTGCTGCCGCCCCTGCGCACGCATCTTTCCGCGACGGTCTCGTCCTTCCGCCGTTTCCGCACCGGCGCGCTGCGCTTCGGACCGCATGCGGCCTTCAGCCTGGCGATCATCGCGACGATCTTCGCCGCCATGGCGGTGTCGCGCGAATGGCCGCCGGCGGCGCGGCTCGTTCCGACCGCCTCGATGATCGCGGCTTTGTTCTTCGCCGTGCTCAACCTCGCGACCGAGCTCTTCGGCGATCCGGCGCTGGCGACGCACGGGCCGGCCGAGGCGCCGACCATGCCGGGCGCCGCGGCCGCGGCACCCGCCGCCGATCCGCCGAAGATTCCTTGGAGCGCCATGCGCGTGTTCGGCTGGATCGTTGGTTTCCTTGCGGTCGGCGCCGGAATTGGCTTGTTGCCGGCGCTTGCGGTTCTGGTCTTCCTGCTCATGTGGCTCGAATTCACCGAGCCGTGGTCGCGCGCGCTCATCGCCTCCGCGGTCGCGACCTTGTGCATCTACCTGCTGTTCGACCGCGTCTTCGCGATTCCCTGGCCGCAATCCCTGCTCGGCGATCTTGTCCCGGCGCTGCGCGACGCGACCGGCTTGGTTTGACCTAAGGAACGTTGATGCCCGCGACCGCTCTCGATTCCGCGATCTTCCGCGACATTTTCGCCACCGCCGCGATGCGGCTGGTGTTTTCCGATGAAACCCGGGTGCAGCGCTATCTCGACATCGAAGCGGCGCTGGCGCGCGCGCAAGCCCGGCTCGGCATCATCCCCGAGGAAGCCGCCAAGGAAATCGGCCGTCATTGTCAAGCGAGCGAATACGATTTCGATCTCTTGAAGACACAGACCGAGCGGATCGGCTATCCCGTGCTGCCGGTGGTGCAGCAGCTCGTCAAGAAATGCCGCGATGGCTTGGGCGAATGGTGCCATTGGGGCGCCACCACCCAGGACATCACCGACACCGCGACGGTGCTGCAAATTCGCGAGGCGCTTAATCTCGTCGAGAACGAGCTTTCCGGCATCGCCGCCGCGCTCGCCGGGCTTGCGCGGCGCTATCGCGATACGCCGATGGCGGGCCGCAGCAATCTGCAGCAGGCTGTGCCGATCACCTTCGGCTTCAAGGCCGCGACCCTGCTCGCCGGAATCGAGCGCCATCGCGCGCGCCTCCAAGAGCTGCGCCCGCGCGTTCTCGTCGGCGAGTTCGGCGGCGCCGCCGGCACGCTCGCCTCGCTCGGCAAGGACGGGCTCAGGGTTCAGGCCGCGCTGATGCAGGAGTTGGGTCTCGGCCAGCCGGCCATCGCCTGGCACACGATGCGCGACGGCTTCGCCGAGGTCGGATGTTTCCTCGGCCTCGTCACCGGCACGCTCGGCAAGGTCGCGACCGATGTGAAGCTGATGATGCAGACCGAGGTCGAGGAGGTGTTCGAGCCTTTCGCCGAGGGCCGCGGCTCGTCGAGCACCATGCCGCAAAAGCGCAATCCCATCTCGTGCAATTACATCATCGCCTGCACCGCCATGGTGCGCCAGAACGTCGCTGCTTTGCTCGATGCAATGATGGAGGATCACGAGCGCTCGACCGGGCCTTGGGAGATCGAATGGATCGCCATGCCGGAGATTTTCCTCCTCGCTTCGGGCGCGCTGCATCAGGCGCGCTTTCTGTTGGAGGGGCTCGAAGTCGATCCCGTGCGCATGCGCGCCAATCTCGATCTGACGCGCGGCATGATCGTCTCCGAAGCGGTGATGATGGGGCTCGGCCCGCATCTCGGCCGCCAGCGCGCCCATGATCTGGTTTACGACATCTGCCGCAAGGCGATCACCGGCGGCCAATCCTTTCTCGATCTGCTCGCGGCCGAGCCCGAGATCGCGCGCCATATGGGCCGCTCTGAATTGGCGAAGCTGGTCGATCCGGCGAATTATCTTGGGCTCGCCGGCGAGATGATCGACCGCGTGCTCGGGGCTTACGGGTGAGACGGAGGCGCACGCGATGACTCTTTCGCTGACCTTCGCCTGTGGCGATTACGACATCCACAAAGCCTTGAGGGACGGCACGGTCACGCCCGACGGGATCGCGCTGACGATCCTCACCGACATGGATTCCTCGACCCGGCATTGGCGCTTTCTGCGCAACCGCGAATTCGACGTGGCCGAGTGCTCGTGCTCGTCCTACATCGTCGCGCGCAGCCAAGGTCTGCCGTTTCGCGCGATCCCGGTTTTCCCGCATCGCCGCTTTCGCCACGGCTTCGTCTTCATCAATACGCAGAAGGGCATTACCAAGCCCGCCGATTTGATCGGCAGGAAGATCGGCGTCAAATCCTTTCAGGTGACGGTGGTTCACTGGCTGCGCGGCATTCTCGAAAGCGAATACGGCGTGCCGCACAAATCGCTCGATTGGTATGCCGAGCTCGACGAGGATGTCGCGTTCACGCCGCCGCCGGGGCTGAGGCTCACGCGGCTCGGCAATGCGCAATCGGTCGAGGATATGCTCGCCGAGGGCGCGCTCGACGCCGTGCTTCATTCCGATCTGATCGAGCCGTTCCTCGCCAAGGATCCGCGCGTTGCGCGGCTCTTTCCCGACCACAAAGCCGAGGAGATCGCCTATTTCCGCAGGACCGGGATCTTCCCGATCATGCATGTGGTGGCGATCCGCGCCGAGGTCATCGAGAAGCATCCTTGGGTCGCGATCAACCTTTATCGCGCGCTCGAGCGCGCGAAGGAGCTGGCGCTGAAGCGGATGGAGAATCCGCGCATGGTTCCGCTCGCCTGGCAGCGTGAAGCCTGGGAAGAGCAGCTGGCGATCCTCGGTCCCGATCCGTGGGAGAACGGGCTGACGCCGCGCAACCGGAACACGCTCGAGACGCTCGTGCGCTATTCGCATGAGCAAGGGCTCACCGACCGGCTGATGCCGCTCGATGAGCTGTTCCTCGATATCGGCGAGGGCCGCAAGCGCGGCGGCTTCAGAGTCTAACCGCGCCTCGCCAATCGAGCGGCTCGCGCGTGACGACGACCTCGCCGCTGCGCTTGAGGCTGATGCGATTGACCGAGCCGGCGTGATCGGGCGAGCCCGAATAATGCGCCTCGACCGCACCGGAGCCCACGCGCGCATGCCGGTTCCAATGACCGAGCGCCACGTAATCCGCTTGCGTCGCATCGATTTCCGCGGCGCCGATGAGCCAGGACGGGCGCAGCCGCGTGCTGCGATCGGGAAGCGGCTCGTAATGGCCGTGCGCCATCGCAATCTGCCAGAAACTCGTGCGCGGGCGGGCGGCGCCGAGCGGGTCCATGTCGCCGTAATCGCGATGCGCGTTCCCCCACACCTCGAGCGCAAGCGCGGGGAACTCCACGGCCGCGTCATGCGTCACGCCGAGAACGCTAAGGTCTGGAAGCCCAGCGAGCGCGCCGCGATGAAAGACGGATTGGGGGATCGCAGGATCGTGATTGCCGGGCAGGATCACGACCGGCATTCCGGCCTCGGCGATAAGACAGCCGGCACGATCGAGGATCTCGGACGAGAGCCGGTTGTGCTCGAATGTGTCGCCGGCGAGGATCAGGAGATCGGCATCGAGCGCGCGCGCCGACGCGAGAACCGCGCGCAAGCCCGCGACACCGTCGCCGCGATAGGACGGCTCGGTGAAGCCCTCGCTCACATGGATGTCGGAACTGTGAACGACCGTCACATCCGCGCCCGGCGCGGCGAAGGGACGGCGATCGCGGGAAATTAAATCCATGTTATCCGCCTCGAGCGCGCCGCCTATAGAGGCCGCGGCGCGTCCGGTCAACAAGCGCATCTTTTCATTCGCGCGGCTTCGGGAGTAAAATCGCTCCCTTCCGGAGCGTCGAGGAGGGATCTCGACAGATGCGTTATGTCGTCGATGCACCCAATGGCAAGAGCTGGTTCCGGCTCGAAACCGAAAATGAGGCCGCGCGCGAATCCGAATTGATGCGGCATGCCGTCGAAAAATATTTCCGGCTCGAGCGCGAGAAGGCCGCGCAAACTTATCAGCCGGTGTCGAGGACCTTCTTCGAGCAGGAGATCGGCCTCAAGGCGCATCTCCAGCAGGAGATGCCGCTGTTCATGACGCTGCGCGACATCGATGGCAGCGCCCACGTCACGGCCATGCTGCCGCCGCGCGGCAAGCCCGACCCGTCCTTCCGTTGCATCGTCGTCGGCCCGGGTAATGTCGACCCCTATCCAGCCGAGGGCGAAGCGATCAAGGCCTTGGGCGATCATTTCGGCATCGCGCTCGAGCGCGAGCGCTGCTACCCTTATCGACGCAGCTAAAGCTGGAGGAAGCGAGATGGGATTGTCATTGCAGCAATTCGCCGGCGAGTGCCACCGTATCCTCGCCGCGAATCCGGGCCCAGAGGGTCGCAAGCAGGTCTGCGCGCTGGTCGAAGAGGCGTGCAAGGACAAGGATTTCATCGCCGCCAATTTCGGCGAAGGCGTCGGACAGCGGGACATTCTCTATGAAGATCCCGAGCTCGGCTTTTGCGTCTGTGCGCATGTCTACAAGGACGCGCGCGAGAGCCAGCCGCATGATCATGGCCCCTCTTGGGCGATTTACGGCCAGGTCGCGGGCGAGACCCTCATGAACGACTGGGCGCTGCTCGAGCCGGCGGGCGAAGGCAAAATCGGCAAGGTCCGCTTCGTGCGCAGCTATTCGCTGACGCCAGGCATGGCGCATCTCTACAACGAGGGCGACCTGCACTCGCCGCGGCGCGACGGGCCGACCAAGCTGTTGCGCATCGAAGGCCGGAATCTCGATAAGGTTCGCCGCTTCGGCTACCGCGCCGCTTGATCGCCGCTAATAGGCGATGTGGATCCGGCCGGCGAAGATCGAGACCGGCCCGCGCGCGGCGTTGTAGGCCGGATCGAGCACGTATTGATAGTCGAGCGAGACCGCGACCGCGGCGATGATTTGCGCGCGGTAATAGGTTTCGATGATCCGCTCGGGCTTGTAGGACAGCCGCCCATCGCCGACGAGAATGCCGAGACCGCCGACCGCGAAGAAGTTGCGGTGCTGCTCGGTGAGCTCGTTCTGCGCCGCGCCGATCCCCAGCGTGTCGTCGGGCCGTTTCCACCAGGCGCCTTTGATGCTGACGCCGCCCGAAAGGCTTTGGTCGATATCCTCGAAGGCCCAGCTCTCGGTATGGCCGTTGCTCAGGCTAAAGCGGCCGAAGAGGCCGATTGCATCGGTCACGGCCTGCTGAACATTGACGACGAAGCCTGGCTTCCACCGGCTGCGCCGCGTCGCGGCGATGTCGGCTCCTAAAATCGCCGCCTGATCGTTGCTGCCCATGGCGGCGCGGTTGGCGAAGACCAGGGTCTTCAGCACGCCATCGCGGCCGGCGACGTCATACCGCGTCTCGAGTTCGAGCACGCTGCCAAAGCTGCGCCAGAAGCGCGGCTCGAGGTTGCGATTGTTGGCGATTTTGGGCTCGAGGAAATCGCCCCAGCGCAACGCGCCATGCGCCCAGTTCCATTCGAGCGCGACGCCGTCGCTATAGCCTTTGGCGTCCGCCGGATAATCCCATGCGCCCGCGGCCCAGAGGCTGCCATTGAGGAAATCTTCGCGCGGATCGCCGGCGTAGTCGTTGGTGTCGAAGAGATCGGTCGGCGAGAATTTGCCGGCGGTCACGGTGATGCGCGCGACATCCGGCTTGACCGCGAGCTGATTCGGCCCGGGCGCGATCGCCTCTTGCGCGCCGCCCAGGCCGAAGGTCTGGCGCAGGAAGAGCCGCGCGGCGTTGAGCTTTGGATTGTCGTAGCCGCCCTTCTGCGCCTCGCCATTCACGAAGCCTGCGACGCCTTCGGTCCGGCTCAGCCCGAAGCCCTGATTGAATTCCGGGTTGATATAAATTTCGCCGCCGCTCCAAGGCAGGCGGCGGCCGATGTACAAGGTACCGGTCCAGGATTCGCGGCCGCGCGGCGCCGGATCGAGACTATTGGGCCCGCGATAAGGCGAATGGAAGCGCAGATTGCCCTGCTCGATGAAGGTGGTCTGAGCGTGCAGGCTCCAATCTTCGGGCGCGAAGGGCGCGCCCTCGCTGTCTGGGGCCGGATCAGCGAAAGCGGGCGCGGCCGCGCAGCATCCGAAGACGAACGCGACCGCCATGCGGGAAAGCGCTCGTCGGCCAAACGCCGTCACCTTCATCATCCCCCGAGAATAAGCGGCGCCGGCGCTCCGCGGCGCGCTGCTCAGCCGGTGCCGCCTGGAATCGCCGAGGCTGCGCTCGCGCCCCAATTGACGATATAGGCGTCGCCGCGCTCGAGGAAGGAGGATACGAGGCGCAGATAGCGCTCGGGCTGATCGGATTGGATCACATGCGCCGCGTCATAGACATAGGCGAGATGCGAGCCCGCGATCTGCGTCTTCAAATAGCGGCCGGTCTCGGGCGGGATGATCTCGTCCTTCGTGCCCATGAGAATGAGCGTCGGCGCCTGGATCGCAGCAACCCGCGACGGGAGCACCTCGTCCGACAACGAGATCGCGCGATAATGATCGAGCATGCGGCGATTGCCCTGAAGCTGCTCCACGGGCTT
>DATEKH010000288.1:0-43345 GCA_035277525.1 Allostellaceae bacterium | reverse complement strand
GTGACGGCGACACATCAAATCCGCGTCATCCCGGCGCGCCGAGGGCTATTTGACGAGCTTGACGAAACGCTTGTCGAGGAGCTGCTCCGCCTTGATGTCGCCCTTGATCATGGCGTTCTCGCGATACCAGTCGATCACGTTTTGCATGTCTTTGACGACGATGCGGTTCTCCGGATCGAAATAGCCGATGCCGCGCGCGACGACCTCGGGCTTTTCGCTGAGATACTTGGCGACGATGCCGATCATCTCGTCGGCCGTCGCCATGTTCTTGCGCTCGCCCTTGGGGCCGACGAAGGCCGCGTCCCAGGCGGCGCTCGCCTTGGCGAAGGCGGCGAGGAAGCGCCGCACCGTGTCGGGATGCTCCTTTGCCATCTGGCCGCTGGTGAAGGTGACCGTGCTCTGGCCCGTGCCGACCTCGTCGGCGAACCAGCCGAGGAGCTTGGCGTCGCCGCGCGTGATGAGCGGCTGGATGTTCGCGACCGTCTGCACGCCGGTGTCGACCTCGCCGCCTTTCAAGGCCGAGGCGACGTTCTGATTCGATTGCAGCGGGACGATTTTGATGTCACTGAGGCCGATGCCATATTTCTTTAGGACGCGGGCAAGATCGTATTCGAGCGGCGTGCCGCGCTGGGTGATGCCGGCGGAATGGCCCTTCATGTCCTTGAAGGAGTGGAGCCCCGCCGCATAGGCCTGGTTGGAGACGAGAAAGCCGATGGTCTGAAAGCCCGGCCGCTCCCAGCCGCCGGCGGCGATCACCTTGAGCGTGCCCTTGGCCGCGAGATTGACGAAGGCGGCGGTCAGTGCGGTCGAGCCGAAATCGATGTCGCCCGAAGCGGCCGCGACCGCGATCGGCGCCGCCGAATTGAACAAGTGCAGCTTCACGTCAAGGCCCTCGGCCTTGAAATAGCCCTTGGCATCGGCGACGAAGACGGTGGCGCCGCCCTGGGAATGGACCGTGCCGATGGTGATGTGATCGGCGGCGCGGCCGGGTGAAGCCACGGCAAGCGAAAGGCTCGCCGCGGCAATGGCCGGAATCATCCGGGACATGGCCCGGCGCGACAATCCTCGAGCGATCATTTCTGGCTCCTCCCCGAACGGTTTTTTCTTCGCCGCGCATTTTACGCGTAGGACGGTTTCAGTCTATCGCGTCGAGAGCGAAAGTCTAACCTCGCTTGCGGCGATTGCATCGGGATGGGGTTTGGCGGGACGGCCAAGCGGCTTAAATCGCCGCCGCAGCGCCGGCGAACGCTCCCGACCTACTTGCGTGCCGCCGCATAGGGATAGAGCAGATCGCCCGATTTCAGCGCCGGCGGCCACAGTATCACATGTTTGGTCATGTCTTTGAACTCTTCGACCGCGTGGCCGGAGACGTGCTGAAACTGAGTCGTGATGATTCGGGACTGCTTCCACTCGCCATTTCTGCCGAATTCGATCTCGCCGGCGGTGGTGGTGAAGCGATGGGCCCCGATATAGGCCGCGATTTTATCGGCATCGAGGCTGTTGGTTTGGACGACGGCCTCGCCGAGCACCTGCATCGCCGCATAGCCGAAAGGGACGAAGCCGTAGCCCAAAGGATCGAGACCTTCCCGCGCCGCGCGTGCCTGGTAGCGCTTCAGCACCTCCGCAACGCCTGGGAAATCGAAGCTCGGCGCGGGCACGAAGATATCCGTGTTGACGATTCCGTTGACCAACGGTCCGAGTTGGATCTTCAACGGCGTGATCGTAAGGCCGATCATATTGCCGCCGAAGATTTTGGGTGTCACGCCGATCTCGCGCGCCGCGCGCACGATCCCGACCGTATCGGGTGGATAGGCGGCGACATAGAGTATGTCGGGGCCGGCCGCCTTGACCGCCCGCAGGATCGGAGCGAAGTCGCCTAAACTTGCTGGATAGGATTTGTCATAGACGATGTCGAAACCCGCCGCCTGCGCGTTCTGCCGCGCGCCGTCAGCGGTGTTCTTGGAAAATTCCGAATCGGCGGCGACGATCGCAAGCGTGCGGGGCCTGGGGGTCGTTCCTGCGGCCAGGGCAAAGAATCCCGCTGAAAGCGCCCGTTTTGGAGTCTGGCCGACGGGCAGCATGTCGAAGAACTTGGCGTAGTGGAAGTGGTCATTGGCAGCGAGGGCGAGAATGCCGATGGTCACCATGTTGTGGCGCATGACGACCGGAATCGCGGGCGCGACGAGGGGAGTGCCGTAGGGCCCCACGACGAGATCGGCTTTGTCGATCTCGATGATCTTGGTGTAGATCGCCGGCACATTCGCCGGATTGCTTTGGTCGTCGTAAAAATCGAGCGCGACGGGCCTGCCAAGAAGACCGCCGCGCGCGTTGACGTCATCGCGCCAAAGCTCGATCGCATCGAGAATCTGGCGGCCGCCTGGCGCCAGCGCACCGCTCAGGGCCAAGCTAAAGCCGATCTTCAATGGCTCTGCCGCCAGGGCGCCGCCGGCCGGCACCAGCATAAAGAGTAAACACACGAACCGTAGCAAGGTCGGGATTCTTGTCATCGTATCGACTCCATCCTGATCAGGCCAAATCCGTGCCGCCGAGATTGGAGCGGCCGTAATCGCTCATGATCGTCAGCGGATCTTGGTGTCGAGCGCTGCCGGCCGCGCAATCCTTCGGCACCGCTTCGAGGTGAGCGCCGAGGTATCGGCCGCGCGCGACGATGGCTTGCCCGCCGCGGCGGCGCGCGCTGTCGTATCGGCGCAATGCGAGGTCCGCATCGCCGCGGTGGGCGTCGAGCGAGTTCGCCAGGCATTCGGCGTCGAGCGCGGCCTTGAGGACTCCCGCCGCAACATGCGGCCGTGCGGTAAACGCCGCATCGCCGATGAGCGCCACGCGATCAAAGGCGAGGCGCGGCGATTCCAAATCGACGATCGCTTGCAGCAGGGGTTGCTTTGCCCGAGCCACGATGCGAGCGAATTCCGCAGGAAGCGACGCCCAAGCGGCTCGGCGAGCCTCTTCGATAACCTCCGGACGGATGCAGGATGGCGAAATCGAAGCGCCGTAAGCACGGCCGTTCTTGTCCGAGAGGAGTCGCGGCAGATCCGTTTCAGCGTCGGCGCGCCGATACCAGACGACGCAATAGGCGCGTTGTCCTGCGGCGGCTTCGTCGTCTCGGCCAGGAATCAGGAAACCATGCAGCATCT
Source organism: Allostellaceae bacterium (assembly GCA_035277525.1). GTDB lineage: Bacteria > Pseudomonadota > Alphaproteobacteria > ATCC43930 > CGMCC-115725 > CAIKMD01. The sequence continues at coordinate 40,193 of DATEKH010000288.1, read as the reverse complement.
GGCCCGCGGCGAGTACAAACGAGAAATCAGGAGCGATTGCGTTGCGAAACTCCGGCGCGAGATCGCGCTCCGGAACCACGAAGCGCCAACCCACATAGCCGGCATAGCGGGGCTTCGCGTCGGGGAGGAATTGCCGTCGCACGGTCGATTGCGTGCCATCTGCTGCGATCAGAAGATCGGCCTCGATACGGGTTCCGTCGCAAAAGAGGGCCGCGACGCCGGCCGGTTCCGGCTCGACGCGCACGAGCTGTAACCCGGGCCGATAGCATTCCGGCGGAAGGTTGTGCTTGAGCGGCCGGTAGATTTGTCCCCAGGCCGTGGCCATCCGAGGCGGGGCGATCGGAATGCGATGCGTTATCCGCCCCGCTTGATCGAGGCAGATATTTGCATGCGTCTCGATTCGGAGGGAGGTATCGAGATCGACGCCGATCCGGCGCAGGATATCCAAGAGCGCATCGTGGCAGCCTATGGCAGCTCCGCGGCTCGCGAGATCATGAGAGCTGCGCTCGCAAACCACGATATCCCATCCGATCCGGCGCAAGAGATTGGCCGCGAACAGCCCCGCGAGAGAGCCGCCGATGATCAGGGCGCGCGGCCGCGCACGACCAAGCATGGGTCGTCTCCGTCAGACTACAGAAGGGAAGAAGAAGGAGGCGGCGGATGCCGCCTAGAACCACTGCCGCAATTCGATGTGATAGCCGTTGGGATCGCAAATCTCGGCGCGCGCCGATTGCCCCGGGCGCACCATCGGTCCCCAGACCACCTCGACGCCCTTCGTCTTCAAGTAATCGACCGCCTTGCCCATATCTTCGACCTCGAGGGCGATGAGGTTGTAGCCGAGGTGGATGCCGCTGGGCGCGGGCGCCGGCTGGGCGCCGTCATAGGTGATGAGCTCGACCGTGGTGCCGCCCAGTTCGAGATAGACGAGATCGATCGGAACGCCCGCGCCCGACCGCGCGACGCGATCGCGCGCCCTCACCTTGAAGCCGAGGATGTCGGTATAGAATTGGACGGTGCGGTCGGGCTGGTCGGTGACGAGCTCGACGTGATCGATGCGCTTGAACATGGCGGCTCCTCCAAGTCTCGCCGGCGAACCGGCGCCATGCAATCTTCTGCGTGATTTTTCCGTCCGAGAAGCGCTATTTTTCACTCCCGGTATCGCGATTCACGATAGGGTGGCATGAATCTCGCCGACCGCTTCGCGCGCCGCGTCAAGCTGCGCGATCTCAACATCCTCATTGCGCTGGCGCAGCACGGCAGCATGGCGAAGGCGGCGCGGCATCTCGCGACCTCGCAATCCGTGATCTCTAAGGCTATAGCCGATCTCGAGCGCACGCTCGCTGTGCGGCTCTTCGATCGCACCGCCCAAGGGGTCGAGCTCACCCTTTTTGGCCGTGCGATCCTCGATCGCGGCGTCGCTGTTTTCGACGAGCTGAAGCAGGGCGCGCACGATATCGAGTTTCTCGCCGATCCGACGGTCGGGGAGCTGCGCATCGGCTGCACCGAATGGCTCGAAGCAGGATTGATCTCGGTGGTGATCGAGCGGCTGTCGCGCCAATATCCGCGCATCGTCTTTCATGTCGAGCATGCGCACACGGCAACCGCGGACTATCGCGAGTTGCGAGACCGGTCATTCGATCTTGCCGTCGTGAGAATCCCGGCGCCATTCCTCGAAAAGGACCTCGATGCAGAGATTCTTTTCGAGGAGCCCATCCTGGTTGTGGCCGGGTCGAAGAGCAAATGGGCAGGACGGCGGAAAGTCGCGCTGGCCGAGCTCCTCCACGAGCCCTGGCTGCTCACGCCGCCCGACACGCTGCCGCGCTCGCTGGTCGAGGAGGCGTTTCGCGCGCATGGCCTCGAAGTTCCGGCGCCGAGCGTCGTCTCCTACACCTATCACCTGCGCAACAGCCTCGTCGCGATGGGCCGGTATCTCACGGTGGTGCCGGCCTCGATGCTGCACTTCAACGTGGCGGGTCTGCCGGTCAAGGCGCTGCCGATAGAAATGCCGATCCGGCCGAGGCCCGTCGCCATCGTCCGGCTCAAGCATCGCACCTTGAGCCCTGTGGCCAAGCTCTTCATTGAAGCCGCGCGGGAGGCGGCGAAGCCACTGGCAAAGCTGAATAGAAATTCTCGTTCGGATCGGTCAAACTGAGCCGCGGCGCCGCCGCCGAACAAAGCCTGGGGAGGATGAAGACATCCATGCGCGCTTCGCTCGTCACACGCTGCGCCGCGGTCGCGGTTGCGATGCTGTGCGCTTCTGCCTGCCGCCCCGCGGCGGCGGCCGACAAGCTCGTCGTCGGCAAAGCTTTCCCGACCTCCTTCGCCTTCATTCCGATCAATGTCGGGGTCGAGACCGGCATCATGGCAAAGCACGGGCTCGATGTGACGATCGAAGGTTTCCAGGGCGCGGCCAAGCTGCAGCAAGGGATCACGGCGGGCGATGTCGATGTCGGGCTCGGCTCGGGCACCGATATGGCGTTCGTCAAGAAGGGCTCGCCTTGCCTCGCGGTCGCCGCGATGGCGGGGCCGCCCTTGGCCTATGGCATCTTCGGCGGCAAGGGGACCGGCATCGAGACGGTTCAGGACCTGAAGGGCCGCAAGGTCGCGATCGCCTCGCCCAATTCGCTTGTCTACTGGCTGACGCGCCACCTCTCGGACAAGCTCGGCTGGGGCCTCGACGGCATCCAGACGATCTATGTCAGCGGCGGCATGGCGGCCAATATTGCGGCGCTCAAGACCAAGCAGGTCGACGCGCTGACGGTCGGGATCGACGTCGCGCACACCCTCGAAAAGCAGGGTCAGGGCAAGCTGCTCGCCAATTACGGCAAATACGTCACGCTCTATCTGACCCATGCGATCTTCGCGAGCGACGCGCTGATGAAAAAGCGGCCCGATGTGCTGCGCCGCTTCCTCGTCGCGTGGTTCGCGACCATCGACTATATGCATGCCAACAAGGCGCCGACGGTCAAGATCGACATGGCGGCGGACAACATCACCGATCCGGAGATCGCGAGCGCGACCTATGACGAGGTGATGCCGATGTTCTCGCGCGACGGCCATTTCGACCCGGCCGCGCTCCAAGTGGTCAGCAAGGCGATGGTCGAGCTGCAATTGCTGCCGACCGAGCCGGACATGGCGCCGCTCTATACCGAGGCTTATCTGCCGAAGAAAAGCTGACGCCTACTCGTCATGCGCCGGATCGAGCGCATCCGCCGTGGCGGCACGGCGTGCGCTCATTGGCCCGGGGCCGCCGGCGGTCGAATCCTGACCGATCTGACGCTCGATTTCCGCGTCGAGCTCGCCGCCGATCAGGATCACGATAGCCGAGATCCAGATCCACATCATGAAGCCGATGATGGCGCCGAGCGATCCATAGGTCGCGTTGAAGCGCCCGAAATTCGCCGCATACCACGAAAACAGAATCGAGGTGGCGAGCCAGCCGATCGCGGCGACGCCGCTTCCCCAGCTGATCCAGCGCCAGCGTGCATGCTCGCGGCTCGGGCCGTAGCGGTAGAGCACGGCCAACGCAAGCGCGACGATCGCCAGCATGAGCGGCCAGCGCGCGATCCGGATCACGGGCTCGATGCCATTGCCGAAATCGAGCGCGCTCAAGGCCGGAGGCAGCACCACGACGGCCGCGATGGCGATAAGGCCGAAGACGAGCGCAGCGCTGGTGAAGGCCAGGGATTCGGCGTAGAGCCTCACGAGGCCGCGCTTCTCCCGCTCGCCATAGACAATGTTGAGCGCGTCGAATAACGCCGTCATCGCCGAATTCGCGCTCCACAGCGCGAAAGCAAGGCTGATGATGACGCCGAAGCTGAGCGTGCCGTGAGGTTGCGCGGCAATCCGCATGATCTGCGCGCGCACGACTTCGATGCCGCCGCTCGGCAGAATGCCTTGGAGGTGTTCGACCGTGCTGCTGACTGTTCCCGTGTCCGCGAAAAGGCCGTAGAGCGAGACCAGCGCGGCAATCGCCGGAAAAATCGCGAGGATCGAATAAAAGGTGACGCCGCCGGCGATCGAGAGCACGCGATGCTCCCAGATATTGGCGTAGACGCGGAGGACGATGTCCTTCCAGCCGGAGGGCGGAATCTTCAAGGCTGCATCACCCGCGCGGCCGCGCTGTTGATTGCGACGAGGCGCGGCTCGCATGCACCGCCGAGCGAAATTTTCCATCCCGTCTTGCCGTCAAAGCCTCGCCTCGCCATTGGTTCCAAAACCCTGCGGCGCCATTCAAAGGATTAAAGACTTCCGGACGCGCTTTGGCTATCCTCGGCGCCGAGCCGACAATGAGCGCCGCGCCGCGAGCGTGCGCCGAAAGCCGAGGGAGGCGAGAGATGACGCCGATGCATCGAGTCTGTGTGAGTCTCGCCGCCTTGGCCGCCGCGCTCATGACGATGCGCGTCGACGCCGCGGCGCTCGACAAGGTCCATGCCGGCAATCCTTCCGACATTGCTTGGGCGTTCGTGCCGCTCGATGTCGGCGTGCATCAAGGCATCTTCGCCAAATACAATCTCGATGTCGAAATCACCAGCTTCGGCGGCGATCAGAAGATGCAGCAGGGGCTTGCCTCCGGCAGCATCGATTTCGGGCTCGGCGGCGGCCCGGCCATGGCCTTCGTCGTCAAGGGTGCGCCGGTGATGGCGGTGGCGGCGCTGTTCGGCGCGCCGAAGAACATCTCGATCGTCGTGCCCTATGACTCGCCGATCAAATCGGTCGCGGAGCTGAAGGACAAGCTCATCAGCTCGAGCCCCAAGGGCTCGCTCACCGCCTGGCTGCTGCAGCGCGTCTCGCTCGATCAGGGCTGGGGGCCCGACGGGATCAGGATCGCGGCGCTGGGCGGCTTCGAGCCGGGCGTCGCCGCGATGCGCACCCATCAGATCGACGGCATGATGTCCTCGGTCGAAGGCGGGCTGATGCTCGAGGGAAAGAAGATCGGCCGCAACCTCACCGACATGGAGAAATTCGCGCCGAACTTCATTACCCATGTGGTGTTCGCGCGCCGCGATCTCGTCGCGAAGAACCCCGAGCTGGTCGACCGGTTCTTAAAAGGGCTCTTCGCCACCATCGCCTATATGAAAACGCACAAGGCGGAGACGCTTGCGGTCTCCGTCAGCGCGATGCACGAGCCGCCGGAAGTCGCGGAGAAGACCTATGATTCCGAAATATCGAACTTCATTCCCGACGGCACCTTCGATCCCAAAGCCGTCGCCGTCTTAAAGCAATCCTTTCTCGATATGGGGATGCTCAAGACCGAGCCCGCGGACGACCAAATGTTCACGACCAAATTCCTGCCGGTGAAGCCGTGACAATGTGACGGGCGGCCTTCATCGCTTCGTCATGACCGGCCCAATCGCGGGCTCTTGGGAGTCGGCGCTTCCCTCGACGAGCCATTCGGCCCATTGCCGATGCTAATCGTTGCTCGCGCTCTACAAGACCGGGTGATGGCGAGCGGCCCGCAAGTTCAAGCCGATCCACAAGACGGGGCTGCGATGACGGCCGCCGAGCGGCTTGCCAGCGCATGGGCGGACAAGCCAAGATCGTCTGTCACCACGGGAAGGGGCGCGCGACGCGATGCGACGGGGAGGAAACACATGAAACGAGCAATTCTGGCCGCGGTCGCGGCGTTGGCAATCGTCGGCTCGACGCACGCTGCGCAGGCGCAGGCGTCGAAGCCGCCTATGACGCCCGAACTGCAAAAAATCATCGACGGCGCCAGAGCCGAGAAGGTGATGCTAAGCAGCACCAATCCGTTGGTTTTCGGCGGTCAGGCAAATGTTGACGCGGCCAAAGCCTGGATCAAGGAAACATTCGGCGTCGATCTCGATTTCAACATCACCAATGGCGGGCCGTTCGGCATCGTCGGCGCGAAGATCGCGACCGAGTTCCGCGCCAATCAGCCCTCCTCGGTTGACCTCTGGACGGCCGGCATCGCGCAATACGATCCGCTCTTGAAACTCGGCATGTTCCGCGACGTGCCGTGGCAGAAGCTGTGGCCGCAGCGCATCGTCCCTCAGCAGATCGGCGCCGAGGGCGATAGCCTGGGCATTTCGACCGGGACGCCTGGCGTGCTCTACAATCTTGCGACCGGCTCCGATTTCGCCCAGGTCAAGTCGATCGAAGATCTGTTGAAGCCGCAATATAAGGGCCGCTTCGGCACGACCTCATTTGCCAACGGCTTCGATGCGATGTCGGCAAAGAGCTGGGAAGGCGAGCCCAAGATGCTCGATTACATCGCCAAGCTCGGGCACCAGGCGCAGGGCATCCTCAATTGCGGCGGCCAGGATCGCGTCGCCTCGGGCGAGTTCCAGGCCCTTGTGCTCGATTGCACCGGCGGCTATCCCAATGTCGCTCTCTATAAAGGCAAGCTCGGCCTCGCCGTACCGGCCGACTCGGCGCAGCTCCAATATTACGAGGTGCTGATACCCAAGAACGCGCAGCATCCCAATGCCGCGATCCTTTTCGCGCTCTATCTGATGACTGAGCAAGGCCAACGCGGCATCTACAATGGCGGCGGCATCGATCTCGACTATTTTCCCGAGACCCACATGCACAAATTCGTCGCCGACAATGAGGCGAAGGGGATCAGGTTCCACCGCGTCGATTACAAGTTCTGGAAGGACAATCCCGGCGTCGACAAGTCGGGGGCGAAGCTCGGCAAGGCGCTGCAGCAGGCAATCAGCGGCGGCTGAAGCGGCGAAGAGGTCCAGCGATGAGCGCCATCACCCTCGCCGCTCGGCCGCCGCGACGTAAAGCCGAGCGGCCGAGCGGCTGGGCGATTGGCATGGGCGCGGTCGCAGGGATCGCCGGCCTTGTCGTCCTTGTCCTCATCGCGCTCGTGCTGTGGATGAGCGTCATCGACGGCGAGCCCGGCGATCCAGACCTCGCCTATACGGCGGCGAATTACGTCGAAACTTTCGGCGATCCCTTCATCTGGCGCGTGCTCGCCAATACCTTCGCCTTTTCCGGGCTGACGCTTATCGTCGCGATGGCGATCGGCTCACCGATAGCCTGGCTCATTGAGCGCACCGATTTTCCCGGCAAGACGGCGGTGTTCGCGACCATGACCATCGGGCTACTGGTGCCCGGCTTCGTCACCGCGATCGGCTGGGAATTCCTGCTGCATCCGCGGATCGGAATGGTCAACACCGCACTGATGGCGTTGTTTCACCTCTCGGGTCCGCCGTTCAGCATCACGAATCTTTGGGGCATGGGCTGGGTGCAGGGGCTCGGCCTCGCGCCGGTCGCTTTCGTCATGACGTCGGTGGTGCTGCGTGCGATGGATCCGGCGCTCGAAGACGCGGCGGCGGTGAGCGGTGCGCATCCGCGCCGCGCCCTGCTGCGCGTGACCGTGCCGCTCGCCTGGCCGGGGCTGCTCGCGGCCGGCATCTTCATCTTCATGATCGGCTTTTCGGCCTTCGACGTGCCGGCGATCATCGGCCTCGCCGGCAAAGTCTATACTTTCGCGACCTATACCTTTGATCAGATGCAGCCCGCGCAGGGCGATCCGCAATACGGCGACGTCGCCGCGTTCTCGACCGTGACGGTGGCGCTGGGGCTGCTCTTGTCGTGGTGGTACGCGCGTATGCAGAAGCGTGCGCCGCAATATGCCGTGGTCACCGGCAAAGGCTATCGGCCGCGGCTTGTCGCACTTTCGGACGGCGGCAAGACGCTCGCGATCGCTTTCGTTGCGGTCTATCTTTTCCTGTCGCAGCTGCTGCCGGTGCTGGTGATTTTCTGGACCTCGACGGTGCAATTCCCGCAGCCGCCGACGATGCAGGCCATCGCCACCATGTCCCTCGCCAATTACGCGCATTTGCCGATGGCGATGATTTGGCGCGGTCTCAAGAACACGGCGCTCCTGATGGTGATGGCGCCGGTCGTCACTCTTGTGATTGCGGTGTCGATCAGCTGGATTGTGCTGCGCTCGCGCGTGCCGGGCCGGGGGCTGTTCGATTTCGTCGCCTTCTTGCCGCTCTCTGTGCCGAGCATCGTCTTCTCGATGGCGGCGCTGGTGATGGCGCTGTTCGTGCTCAACCGCGTGCTTCCGATCTACGGCACGGTGTGGCTACTGCTGCTGGTCTATGTCGTCTCGCGCATCTCCTATGCGACGCGCATCACCAACACCGCCTTGATCCAGATCCATCGCGACCTCGAGGACGCCGCGCAGATGGCGGGTGCCGGGCTCGGCGGCGTTGTGCGCAGCGTGCTCGCGCCGCTGCTCCGACCAAGCCTCGGCTATGCCTTCATCTGGATTGCGCTCCTCACCTATCGCGAGCTGACCGTGCCGGTCCTGCTCTCGACCAACGACAACCTGCCGCTGTCGGTCGAGATCTGGAATTTGTGGACGGCGTCGCAATTCGCGCCAGCCTCGGCGATCGTTGTCATCATGCTCGTCGCGATGATGCCACTTATCTATCTTGGCTTTTGGGTATCGCGCGGCCGCGCGCTTGTGGAGCGATAACACCCCGGAGCGGCAGCCGTGCTAGGATCGCTACGAAATACCAGCGGAGAAGGCGATGCGGGCACTTCGTAACCAGTGGTATTGCGCGGCCTTGTCGCATGAGATCACGCAGGCGCCGCTCGGACGCATCTTCTTGGGCGAGCCGGTGGTGATGTATCGCAAGAGCGACGGCGCCGCGGTGGCACTCGAAGATCGCTGCTGTCATCGGCGCGCGCCATTATCGAAAGGGCAGGTGGAGGGCGATAATCTCCGCTGCGGCTATCACGGCCTCCTCTACGAGCCGGGCGGCAAGGTGATCTGGGCGCCGGGTCAGGACAAGCTGCCGCCGGGCGCGCAGGTGAGATCCTATCCCTTCGTCGAAAAGCACGGCTGGGCGTGGATCTGGATGGGCGATCCGGCGCTCGCCCATGGGAAGACAGCCCCCGCCTTTCATTGGTACGACGCACCCGGATGGACGGGATACGGGGAGTGTCTCGATGTGAAGGCGAATTATCTGCTGCTGGTCGACAATCTTCTCGACCTGTCGCATCTCGCCTTCCTTCACATCAAGACCATCGGCGCCGCTGACGACACCAACCCGCATCTCACCTGGGAGCGGCAGGGCAATCTGCTGCGAGGCGTGCGCGTTGCGCGCAATATCTCGCCTTCGCAGCGCCAGATCGCGCAAGGCGACGCGCTCAAGACGGATTCGACCAAGATCATGACCTTTACGCCGCCCGCGAATGTCGTGATCGAGATCAGCGCGGTCGAGGCCGGCAAGGCCGAGGACGACCCGACCAACCGCGTTAACCGCAAGCTCGTCGTGCTCGATTCGATGACGCCCGAGACCGAGACGACATGCCATTATTTCTGGGGAAGCTGCCGCAACTACGCGACCGACGATCGGGCTCTCAGCGGGACGTTGCTGAAATCGACCCGCGTTGCTTTCGACGAAGATCGCGTCATGCTCGAAGCCGAGCAGCGCATCATCGAGCTCGATCCGGCGGCGGCGCAGATCGATCTTATCGGCGATGCCGGTGGCTTGCAGGCGCGTCGCATCGTCGAGCGGCTGCTGGCCGATGAGCGGGCAATGACGCGCGCGGCTGAATAATTCACTTTCTGAGGGCGAAGGACGATTACAGGCGGCGCACCGCTGGTCAGGCCGGCAGCGCAACCCTACCATGTGCTCACGGCTGCCGAGAGAGATAATGACATGCCCGCCAAGCTCGATCCCGTCACCCTCGAAGTCATCCGCAACGCGCTGCCGGCGATCTCCAACGAGATGGCCGCCGATCTGCAGCGCACCTCGTACAATATGATGATTTACGAGGTGCGCGATTTCTGCACCGCGCTCATCACCACCGAGGGCGAGCTCGTCAGCCAGAATGTCGGCGGCGTGTCGCATTTCGTCGCCGATCTGGGCGTCATCATCACCGACGCGATGAAGCGCTATGGCCGGAACGGATTCCAGCCCGAGGATGTGCTGATCATGAACCATCCGGCGGTCGCCGGGCAGCACCTCAACAACATCTGCATCTACATGCCTTATTTCTACAAGGGCGAGCTGCTGCTGTTCTCGATGGTGCGCGCGCATTGGATCGATGTCGGCGGCATGAGCACGGGCTTTGGCGCGGGCCGCGCGGCGCAAGATGCCTGGATGGAGGGGCTGCAATTCGACCAGCTCAAGCTCTATGAGGGCGGCAAGCTCAACGAGATGCTCAATCGCTGCATCCGCGACAATATCCGCTTTCCCGAATCCTCGATGGGTGATCTGCGCTCGCAGATGGCGGCATGCCGGCTCAGCAATCGCCGCGCCGACGAGCTGTTCGAGCGCTATGGCCGCGACACGGTGATGGCGGCAATCCGCCAGATTTTCGACGAGACCGAGCAGCGCTGCCGCAAATCGGTGGCGGAATTCGTCGACGGCGTCTACGAGGCCGAATCCTTCATGGACGACACCGGCGAGACGCCGCCCGCGCGGGTGCGCATCCACGCCAAGGTTACGGTGAAGCAAGGCGCCATGACGATCGACCTCTCGGGCTGCTCGAAAGAGCGCCCGCACGGGCCCAATTGCCGCTCGCTCGCCGGCGCGCGCATCGCCTACAAGGCGATCACCGCGCCCAATGATCCGGTCAATGAAGGCTCGTTCCGCGCGCTCGACATCGTGCTGCCCGAAGGCAATTTCATGATGGCGCGGCACCCGATCCCGATGACGGGCTGGAGCCTGATGCTGCCGACCGTGGCCGATACGATCGTTGCCGCTTTGGCGCCGGCGATGAAGGAGAAGGCGCCGGCCGGCCATCATTCCGATCTCGGCGGCGTCGCCTTCTTCGGGATCGATCCCAAGACCAAGCGGCGCTTCGTCCTGCAAAGCATCGAGGGCGGCGGCTGGGGCGGAAGGCCGCATGAGGACGGAGAGTCCGGCTCGGTCTCGATCTGCCAGGGCGATGTGCGCAACGGCTCGATCGAGGCGATCGAGCTGAAATGCCCCTTGATGATCGAGCGCCGCGGGTTGCGCCAGGATACGGGCGGCGCCGGCAAGTTCCGCGGCGGGCTCGGCGTCGAGCTTCATGTGCGCAACTTCGTCGAGGGGCGCTGGAATCTGAACCGCCCCTATCGGCAAGGCCTCGCCTCCTGGGGTCTCTGGGGCGGGCAGGCCGGCGCGACCGGCGGCTATCTCGTGATGAAGGCCGGCGAGAACGAATTCCGCGAGCTTTACGGCCATCGCACTCTCGTGCCCGCCGATACGCAGGTGATCGCGCGCCAGCCGGGCGGCGGTGGCTGGGGCGATCCGTTGGAGCGCGATCCCGAGCGCGTGCGCTGGGATGTGATCGAACAATATGTCTCGCCAAAGGCGGCCGGCGAGCTCTACGGCGTGGTGCTGCGCGCGGATCTCTCACTCGATCTCGCGGCGACAACGCGACTGCGCAACACGCTGCGCGCGAGCGCCGCGCGCAAGAGCGCGTTGCCGTCGGCGGCCGATGGCACGGGCGCGCCGGCAATGCGCACCGACTTGACGGTCTTCGCGACCGGGATCAACTGAGGCGAGGCCGCGCTATGGCGCCGAGCGGACGAGCGCCTCGGGCTGGACCCGCACCGCAGCGCCGTCGGTCAAGGAATCCGCAGGATCGAGGATGACCTCATCCTCGGCAGCGAGTCCCGAGACCACCTCGACCTTGGTGCCGTAGTCGCGGCCGATCGTGATCGGCACAAGCTTCGCCTTGCCCTCGCGGACGAGCGCGACGCGCGGTCCTTCCTTGCGGAGATCGGGGCGGAGGTAGATCATCGCCTGACGCTGCTTGCCGCCGAAGGGGAAGGGGATGACGGCGCTCGGCACGGTGACGAGCTGGATGCGCAGAAAATTGACGCCGAGATCGAAGAGCTGCTGCTCGGTGAGACCCTTACCCGAAAGTCCGAGCCGGAGAACGGGGACGCTCGAGGCGCTGTAATTGACGATGAGGGGCGGCTGCGAGCCGGGCGGCAGGCCGCGCAGCATCGTCTGCGAAATCGCGGTCACCTGGGCGTTGGCGGTGTCGAGGCTCGCGCTCGGCTGCAAGAAAACCTTGGTGATCGACACGCCGTTGATGGTGGTCGATTCGATGTGCCGGATGTTGTCGACCGTGGGGGTGAGCGCGCGCTCGAACACGGTGGTGATGCGGCCTTCCATCTCTTCGGGATTGAGCCCGGTATAGGTCCAGGCGACGGAGATGACGGGGATGTTGATGTTGGGAAAGATGGCGTCCTGAGGATCACGACCGGGCTGATGATGAGGATCGACAACGCCAGCACGATCAAGGTGTCGGGCCGGCTGAGCGCGACTTTGAGAGCCACACGGGGCGCAATCCCTCAAATGCCGCCCAAGCTGGAACGGCGCCGTCATTCTAGTCGCTCCCGTGCGGCCGCGCATCTCGGAACGCGCCAGCGGGCGCCGCTTAACGGCGGGCGAGGATCGCGTGCAGCCGCCCGGCGGGTTCGTCGCGAAGCACGGCAAAGCCGATCTCCTGCAATTCGCCCGCCAGATCATGCGGCGCGAGCCGCAGCTTGCGGTAGCTGCCCTTGGCGAGACGCCAGCTCTCGCCCTCGCGCGTGTAGATGATATCGTTGACGACGACGGTTTCGGCTTCGTATTCGAGAAAGCAGCCCATGATCCGGTCTGCGTCGGCGTGAACCGGGACGATACGGTCGAGCCCGATAAGCTCCTGCGACAGATCGCGGAAGGTCAGCACCAGAATTCCGCCCGGCGCGAGCGCCGCATGGGCATCGGCGAAGAGCCGCGAGACGGCGCGGCGATGCTCGAGATGGGTAAGCGTGTCGCCCATGCACACGATCGCCGCGGCACTGCCGCGTTCGACGAGGCGCGGCAGCTCGGTCAGATCGGCGCGGATCGTCTCGATCGGCTGCTCGCTCCTTCGCGAGCGAAGCTCCTCGAGCAAGAGATCGCTGGTATCGATCGCGAGCACGCGCGAAAACCCGAGCTCGGCCAAGGCAAAGGCCTGGAAGCCGGGGCCGCTGCCGAGATCGACCGCCAGGCCATGGCTGCCTGGCGCCAGGCCGAGGCTCGAAAGCAGGGCGCGCTGCTCCGCGACCTTGTCCTCGAACGGCATACCCGCCATGCGGCTGTAGTGCCGGGCGAGCAGCGCGGCGTAATGCCGCTCGACTTCGTCGCTCATCTCGCGCCGCCCGATCCGTCTGCCGCCCGCATCACTTCATCAGCGCGGCGCTGGCCTGCGCAGTGTTGACGTAATAGTCATAAGCGGCCTCGCCGTCGATGCCGCGCGACTTCGCCGCCGCCAGCCAATTGGTCTTATAGAACCCGACCCGCTCGCGAAGGACCTTCATGAAGTCGGGGCTCGCGTCATGCGTCTCGATGCCGTTCTCCTTGATGAGCGGCAGGGCGCGCTCGTCCTGATCGACGAAGCCTTGGCCGGCCATGCGCGCGAAGGACTCGCCCGAGAGCTGGTCGATCACGGCCCGATCCTCGGGCGAGAGGCTCTTGTATTTGCGCTCGTTCATGATGAAGGATTGGAGCGTGTAGCCGAGCTGGCCCGGGAAGATCGTGATCTCCTTGGTGTAATGCGCGAGCTGGAACGAGATCAGCGCGCCCATTCCCGCGACCGCCCCGTCAACGATGCCGCCCGACATCATGTCATACATGTTGCTGTTGTTCGCCGGCACCGGCGTAGCGCCGAAATTCGCGATCACCTTTGCCATGTTCGGCGTCGCGACCCAGATTTTGAGGCCTTGGAAATCCGCGATCTTGGTGACCGGCTGCTTGCGCGTCTGCAGCACGTTGCCACCCGTCGCCCACATCCCGAGGAGCTTCACGCCCTTGTATTCGTTCGCGGCGGCGAAATATTTGACGTAGGTGCGCCAGATCGCGACCGAGGCGGCGACGCCGTTGGGCGCGAGGAACGGAATTTCGGCGAGGGTCGGAAGCTTGACGCGGTCGCGGATATACTCGCTCGGTGTCAGCGAAATGTCGGCAATGCCGCTGGTCACCGTCTCCCATTGCCGCGAGATCGGCGCGAGCGAGGCCGCCGGCATGACGAATTTGATATGGCCGTGCGATTCCGCCTCGACCGCCTTGGCCCAGGGTCCCTGCACGCCGACGAAGAACGACGAGGCGCGGGGCATCGGAATGTTCATCGTCAAGGTCACGTCGGCACGCGTCGGCGCTGCGAGGACGAGCGCGAGCGCGCCGCCGATCAGGACCCTTCTCGTCTTCGCCATCCTCTCCCCCTAGGCAAAATGGCTCGCGCCCGGCAAGCGGCGGTCTCATCGTCATTCCGGCCGAAGCGAAGCGTAGAGCCGTAATCCAGGGCTAAAGACGCTACATTCACCATGCCCGCTTTTCGCGGGCATGACGAATGAGAATGAACCGTCAGAACCTCGACCCGAGGTGCGACGCGAACGGCGATGGCGCGCTTGCGAATGGCCGGCCTTATTGCGCGGCCGCCATCGCGCCCGGCGCCGCCGATTTGCGCGCTTCCCGCGCGCGCTGCGCCTGAATATCGGCGAGCATCGGCAATTCGATCACGTAGAAGACGCCGCCGCCCTTGGACGTGATCTCGCCGACATCGGCACCGGCCTGGACGAACATATAGGTGCCTTCCTCCGGCGTCTGGCCGCCCTTCCAGCTCTTGCCGTCATACTCGATCGAGCCTTCGATGAGATAACGGATCTCCGCATCGTCCTCGCGGCGCGCCGGAATCTTGGCGCCGGGGAGGATGCGCGTGAAGCGGATGCCCGAGCCGCCAAAGGTGCCAAGGCGCTTGTGCTCGACGCCGTCCAAGTGGCGGTCGCCGATCCAGGGATGAGCTTGCGGGCGCATCACGATCGGCTTCTCGAAGCGGCCTTTGGGAAACTCGATCGGCTTGCCGCTCACATACTCGCTGCAGGCGACGTGGCTGTCCTTGTTGATCTTGCGGCCGTCGGGCAGAATCTTCGTGTAGATTCCGCCTTTGAAGATCGCGCCCTCGGCCGAGAGCGCCTTGCGCGCATCGTTCAATTCCTTGTGGGTCAGATAGGGGATGCCGGTCAGGCCCTGGAACTGCAGGCCGAGGCCCGTGCATTCCTCTTCCTGCAATTGCGGGCCGTAATAGACGCCTTCGGGGTAGAAGGCGACTTCGCCCGCCTCGATGAATCCGTCCTTGATCTGGCGCTTGCCGGTCATGTTGTAGCGATATTGATCGAAGATGTGCTTGTGACGGGGCGTGCCGTAACCCTTGTCGTAGCGCCGCCAGGTGAATTCGAGGCGCACGCCGGGCACACCCGAATCGAGCGGAAACGGCTTGCTCGCGCTCGAGCCCTCGCGGCCGATGCCCGAGGGAATATGCATCGGAATGTCGGCGATGCTGACGATCGTCACGCTGGGTTTCACCGCTCATCTCCCTTGACATGAAAGCCGCTTGCCCGAGGCGGCCGAGCCGGCCCGACTTTGTTGGTACAAATAAATCAAATCGGCCACGACGTGACAACAAGAATGCCGCCGCGGCGGCGCTTTGCCCACCCGCATCGAGCATGGCAGACCTCGCGCAAGGGGTATGGTTCGGCCTTGTCAGCGGCGTGCCGCGGGCGGACAATGACCCGGCAAGTCGGGCGCGACGCGCGGGCCCAGCGGAGATGGCGGGCGGTAGCGCCGCGCTTTGCGTGCCGGTTGCGGTACGCGCGATCAAAGGGAGAAAGCGATGAAGCCGAGCGTCACCATCATGAGCGTTGCCGATATCGAACTCGTCCAAGGCGGCATCGGCCGCGAAGGCAGCCTCGCCGTGAAGCAGTTTCCGCTCGACACCGGCGTGCCCGGGGTGCAGCTCGAATTCTCGTGGAATTCCTACGGCAAGGGCTACAGTACGCCGCGCCATCGGCACACCTTTGACCAGTACCGCTTCGCGCTCGAAGGCCGGCGCATGATCGAGGATGGATTCTTGGAACCCGGCGAATGCGGCTTCTATCCCGAGGGGGTTTATTACGGGCCGCAGATGCAGGAAGAGCCGACCATTGGCCTCGGACTGCAGTTCCAAGGCATGAGTGGCCTGCCTTATCTGACCCATGTCGATCTGCGCAATGCGCGCAAGGCGCTCGAGGCCGAAGGCGGTACCTTCAAGGACGGCATCTATACCAAGATTCTTCCCGACGGCCGCAAGATCAACAAGGACAGCCACGCCGCCTGCACGGAGTATCTCACCGGCCAGAGGCTCGAATTCCCCGAAGGCCGGTTCGAGAAGCCGATCGTGATGCGTCCGCAAGGCCATCCCTGGATCGGCGATCGCCATTTGAATGGCGTCGAGCACAAGCGCCTCGGCATGTTCGGCGGCTCGGGCATCCGCCTCACGCGGATGGCGCCCGGCGCCAAGATTCCGGCGCGCCGCGAGGAGGATGCCGAGATCCGCTATCTGATCGACGGCTCGATCACCTATGGCGGCAAGGCCTGGCAGGGCGGTAAGACCAAGGATACCGGCACTTACATGTTCGTGCAGGCGGGCGCCGATGTCGGCGAGATCGCGTCGCCCAAGGGAGGCACTTTCTTCGTGATCGAGCTGCCGATGCTGGCCGATATCGCGGCGGGCAAGGCCAAGGCGCCGATCCAGGTTCGCCGCTCCGCCGAGCCGGCGCACGCCTAATACTGCCGCGCGCGCCGCTCAGCTCGGCGTATGAATGAAGGTGTAATCGCCGACCGCGCGCTCGCCGTCCGCGCCGACCGCGAGCAGCCGGAAATGGTCGATATAGGCCGGGTGTCCCTTCAGTGCCGCGGTCGCTGGACAGAACAGCACCTCGCCGGCCTCCGGATCGAACGGAATATCCTCGAGCCGATAACGAAGCTCGCCGCGCTCGTTCATGCTGACGAGATCGAGGCGCGCGATCCCGGCGAGCGATGCTTTGAGCCGGCTGATCACGGCATCGTCGCTGGCAGCGACGGTGCAGTGAACGCTCTCGCCGGGAGCCACGGGATATTCGCGCACGCGCAAGCCCTGCCGCTTCATCTCATCGAGGAATGGCGCCGAGATCGCAGCATGGACCGCGCCTTGCGCGAAGGCCGCGCGCACGCCTTGGGCAAGCGCCGCCAAGGCATCGAGCCTCGCGCTGCAGGAGGCGCAGCCAAGGAAATGTTCCTCGATCCGCGCTTCGGCCGCGCCGTCGATCTCGCCGCACCAATATTCGATGAGCATCGCAAAGGGGATCGGCGCGGCGCAGCCTTCCGTCACGGCGTTCCTCCCGCGATTCCCATGCAGTCGCGCAAGCGGCGCAGCGCGCGGTGGCGAATGACCCGGACATTTTCACCGCTGAGGCCGAGCGCCTGCCCGACCTCCGCGGCGGATTTCTCGGAGAAGAAGCTCGCGATCAGCACCGAGCGCTCGCGCTCGGCGAGGCCTTCGAGGCAGCGTACGAGCTTCTCTCGGTCGAGCGTGTCGGACGCGGCGGGCAGCTCGCTCTCTGCCTCCTCGCCGTAACGCCGCAGCAGCGCCTCGCGCCGCAAGGCGCCGCGGCGCAGATCGAGGACGACGAGGCGGCAGGTACCAAGCACGAAGGAGGCGAGCTTCTCGGGATCGCGAAGTGCGCCGGCGCGGAGTTTTTCGATCGTCATCAAGAGCACCTGCTGCGTCAGGTCCGCGGCGGCTTGCGCGTCACGCAAATGGCGCAGCCCGTAAAGCCGGACGCGCGGCGCCAAACGCCGATAAAGCTCGGCCTCCGCCCGGCTGTCACAGCCCGGCGCGGCTCCGGCGATCGCGCACACCAGGGCGGCGTCGCTCGCCGCCTCGGTTTTCGCGGCCTCCATCGCGACAGCATATCGAAAAACCTTTCATGGGGAAGTGTAACGAGCGGCCTTCCCGTTACACATCCAAGGGCGATAGGAAAGGAGGGTCCAATGCTCACCAATCAGGATTCCGGCACACGGATCGACGAGATCGCCGAGGCTATCTACCGCATCAGCACGCCCGTGACCGTGGTGCCGGGCGGGTTCAGCTTCAATCAGTACCTCATCCTCGATGAGGAGCCGCTGCTGTTTCACACCGGGCTGCGCAAGGCTTTTCCGCTGGTGCGGGAGGCGATTGCCGCGGTGATGCCGGTGGAGCGCCTGCGCCACATCTCGTTCTCGCATTACGAGGCGGATGAATGCGGCGCCCTCAACGACTTTCTCGGCGTCGCGCCGCGGGCGGCGCCGCTCTGCGGCAGCATCGCTGCCATGGTTTCGGTTGGCGACGTCGCCGACCGCGCGCCGCGCGTGCTCGATGACGGCGACCTCGTCTCGATTGGCAAGCACAAGCTGCGCTGGATCGCGACGCCGCATCTCCCGCATGCCTGGGAATGCGGCTTTCTCATGGAGGAGAGCACGCGCACCTTGCTGTGCGGCGATCTCTTCACCCAGGGCGGGGCGACCCATCCGGCGGTCACGGAAGCCGACATCCTCGAGCCGAGCGAGGCGTTTCGCGTCCAGCTCGATTATTTTTCGCACGCCAAGGGCGCCGGCGCGATGATCGAGCGGCTTGCCGCGTTCAAGCCGCAAACCCTCGCCTGCATGCATGGATCTGCGTGGCGCGGCGATGGCGCGGGCCTGCTGCGTGCATTGGGCGCGCGGCTCGACGGGCCGGGGCACGGCTGATCGTACGGAGGACCCTTCCCGCCGCGGCGGGCGCGGTCGCTTGAAAAGCCGCGCCCAGCCGCCCAGATGATTTAGATCAAGGCGAAGCAGCCTTGAACCGGTGAATATTGTGCGCGTGTTCGTGGGTGCGCGGCTTGACGCGCGGGCTTCGCGAGGGCGGCATGGGCATTTATTACAAGAGCGCGCTGCGGATCTGGTTCGTCCTGACGCTGCTGTCCTTCGCGGTCGATGGCGCGTGCTATTGGCTGGCCCAAAACAGCGCGGCGCCCATGCCCGGCGCGGGCAGCATCAATTACATCGCGATCTTCCTCGTGAGCGCGGCGCTGCCCTTTGGCCTCGCGATCGCCATCGTCGTTCTGGGCGTCGTTCTCGCTCCGGCGTACGGAGTGGTGCTCGTCCTGCGCCGCGCCTTGCGCCCGGCGAAAGGGCGGCGCGATTACGCCGCGCCGCCGATGCGGCTGGCTTCCGGCCATAAGAGCTGACCGGTAAGCGGTCGCGCGCGGGTTTGCGGGGAAACATCGGCCGCTCTAGGCTGCCGCCGCTGCCTTGCTCAGCCGCGCGCTTAAGAGGGAGATCTTTCGATGTCGACCGGTCTTTGGGTGTTGATCGGCCTCGTCGTGCTGGTCGTGATTGTCGCGATCGGCATCTATAACGGCCTCGTCTCGGGCCGGCAGGAGGTGCGCAACGCCTGGTCGCAGATCGATATTCAGCTGAAACGCCGGCACGACCTCATCCCCAACCTCGTCAATGCCGTGAAGGATGCGATGAAGGTCGAGCAGTCGCAACTCACCGCCGTGATCGCGGCGCGCAACCAGGCGGTCGGCGCGCGCAGCCCCGAGGATTCGATGAAGGCGGAGAACATGCTGACCGGGGCGCTGAAGAATCTCTTCGCGCTCGTCGAATCCTATCCGCAGCTGCGCTCGCAGCAGAACGTATCGAATCTCATGGAGGAGCTGTCCTCGACCGAGAACCGCATCAGCTTCGCGCGCCAGCACTACAACGATGCGGTTCAGGCGCAGAACATTCGGGTGAAATCCTTCCCGGGCGTTCTCCTCGCCTCGAGCTTCGGCTTTTCCACGGAGACGATGTTCGAAGTGGGCGAGGCGGAGCGGGCGGCGGTCGAGGCGGTGCCTGAAGTCCGGCTGAGCTAAGCCCTCGCGCCATGGCTGATCCGTCGGCCACGCTCTACAACACCGATTTCGCCGCGGCGATCGCGCGCAACAAGCGCAACACGCTGCTGCTGTTCGCCGTCCTGGTCGCGATTTCCGTCATCGTCGGCTATGTCCTCGGCTGGGGCCTCGCGATCATCGATCTCATCTGGAATTTGCCGGCGGAAGAGGTGAGCCGCCTCAGCGCCGGCGCGGTGCTGCTCGATCTCTTCGGCCCGCCGCGCCCGCAGGCGCTTCTGGGCGCCGCCATCGTCAGCGGTTGCGGCCTGCTCTGGGGCCTCATCACGCTGGCCTCGGGCGAGTCGATCCTCGCGGCTTTTGCCGGCGCGCGACCGGCCGACGAGACCAACCCGGCGGAGCGGCGCTTCATCGACGTGGTCGCGGAGATGGCGATCGCCGCCGGCGTGCCGCCGCCTCAGGCGATGGTGGTCGAAACTCCCGCGCTCAATGCCTTTGCCACCGGCTTCTCGCCCAAGCGCGCGATGATCACCGCGACGACCGGAATTCTCGCCGCCTGCACGCGCGAGGAATTGCAGGCGGTGGTCGGGCACGAGATGGGCCATGTCGCCGACTACGACGTGCGCTACACCACGGTGGTCGCGGCGATGGCGGGCGTCGTCGTGCTGCTCGCGCACTTCCTGGGCGGTGTCGCGCGCTGGTCCTTCGGTTGGGGCGGCTATGGCTATGGCTATGGCGGCTATCGCGGATCGCGCAGCCGCAATGACGGCGCTTCGGGCGCGCGCATCGCGTTGACGCTCGTCGTCGTGGTGGTCCTCGTCGTGCTGCTGATCGTCGCGCCGCTCGCCTCGCGCCTCGTGCAGATGGCGATCTCGCGCCAGCGCGAATATCTCGCCGATGCGAGCTCGGCAAAGCTCACCCGCAATCCGCTGGGTCTCATCCATGCGCTGCGGCGGCTCGAGGCGAGCGACACCAATATCGCGCGCGCGGACTCGCCGGTCTCGGCGCTGTGCATCGCCGCGCCCAAAGGCGGATTCCTCACCGGCCTGTTCTCGACCCATCCGCCGATCCCGGACCGGATCGCGCGGCTGCGTAATCTGGGCGGCGCGCCGATCTCGGCCGAGGAGGCCGAAGCGCCGCTGCCGGCATCGCCTGCGGCCGAGCCCGAGAGCGGTCCATGGGGCGCGCCGCCTTCGCCGCCCCAGCAAGGGCCCGGTCCCTGGGACGGCGGCCAAGCCCCGCCGGGTCCGTGGAATCCGGAGCCGGATACGCGACCGAAAGGGCCTTGGGGCTGAGCGGCCTCGGCGCGGGCTCTAATCGCCCGCGAGGGCGAGATCGGGACGGTGGCGCCGGCTTCGAATCAGCTCGCGATAAACCTGGAGGTAGTCCGCGGCCATGCGCCGCGCGGTGAAGCGCTCCTCGAAGCGCTCGCGGATTTTCTTGCGCGACAGCAGCGGCACGCGCTCGAGTGCGTCGACGGCGTCGGTCTCATCCCGCGCGATGAAGCCGGTGAGACCGGGCTCGACGATCTCCGATACCGCGCCGGCGTTGAAGGCGATGACCGGCGTGCCGCAGGCCATCGCTTCGATCATGACGAGGCCGAAGGGTTCGGGCCAATCGATCGGCACGAGCAGCGCGATGGCGCCATTGAGGAAGTCGCTCTTCTCGTGATCGTTGATCTCGCCGATATAGTCGATGCCGGGCAGGCGCAGCAGGGGGCGGATCTGCTCCTCGTAATAGTCGACGTCGACCTTGTCGACCTTGGCCGCGATCTTGAGCGGCAAGCCGGCGCGGATCGCGATCGCGATCGCGCGATCGAGGGCCTTTTCCGGCGAGATGCGGCCGAGAAACGCCAAGTAGCGCGGCGTCTCGCCGCTCGGCGTCAGCAGCGTCTCAGGCAGGCCGTGATGAATCGTCCGAACCCAGCCGGCATAGGGCACAGGCTTGCGCTGCGCGTCGGAGATCGAGATGACCGGCGCCGAAGCGAAGGTACGAAACAGCGTCTGATGCTCGTTCAGATCGAGACGACCATGCAGCGTCGTGATGAACGGCGTGTCATGGCGCGAGAATAGCGAGAAGGGATAGTAGTCGAGATGAAAATGCAGAACGTCGAAGCTCGAAGCGCGGCGATAGACCCGCTCGAGCATGGTCATGTGCAGCGCATTGGGGTCGCGGATCGAGGCGTCGAAGCGCAGGGCCGTCGGCCAAATGGCGTCGAGCTTGGCGCTGGTCCTGGAATCGCCGCTCGCGAACAGCGTGACCTCGTGCCCCATGGCCACGAGCTCTTCCGTCAGCCAGGAGACAACGCGCTCCGTGCCGCCGTAAAGCTTGGGGGGAATGGCCTCGGTCAGGGGCGCTATTTGGGCGATACGCATAAACACGTCTCCTGTCGATGACGGGTAAGCAGCAAAACGGTGCAACGTTCACAGAGCATTGTGTTCAAAACGTGCGCTCGGCGCGCAAACTTCCAGGCGAGGGCAATCTGTCGCAGCGAACGCACGAGAGAGCGCCCTCGCGCACGGCCGCTGGATATCGATGTTCGAGGCGAGAAACCCTTGGAAGCGTTGGCTAGTCCCGCGGCCTTCTTCCATCCCAAGTTCAGGGACAAGGGTTGCACGCGCGGCCCGTGACCTTTTTGGGACTAGCGATTGCGCGAGCCGCAAATTCGCGCCATTTCGGCGGAATGGAGCAGCGCAAGCCGCAAGCACGTGCCATCGCGCTCGGAATAGCGACGACCTCGCAGCGTTGTTGCATCAATCATCGTTGTCGCGGTGTTGAGTAAAAATTGCACATGGACGAACTTGCGCGCTATGCCAAGCGGCCCTTCGGCTTCCTCATGCGTTATGTCGGCAGACGGCCGATCGCGCATCTCGTCATTCTGGCGGCGATCCTCGGCGCGGTCGGCTGCTCGGTCAGCACGCAATACGGGCTGAAGTTTCTCGTCGACGTTTTGTCGCATGGCGGAGAAGCCGGGGCCTCGCCCTGGCAGCCCTTCGCCCTACTGATCGCGCTGATCGCCGGCGACAATTTGTTGTGGCGGCTCGGCGGCTGGTTCGCCAACCGCACCTTCGTCGGCGTCACCGGCGATTTGCGCGGCGATCTCTTCCGCTATCTGACGCTGCACGCGCCGAGCTATTTCGTCGACCGCCCAGCCGGCACGCTCGCGAGCCGCATCACTGCGACGGCCAACGCGATCTTCACCATGGAGAGCATGTTCATCTGGAACGTGCTGCCGCCGTGCATCGCGATCCTCGGCGCCATGGCTTATCTCGTCGCGGTGAGCGCCGCGATGACGGGCGTCATGGCGCTCGTCGCCGGCATTCTCGTCGTCGTGCTGTTTCGGCTTGCGGCGGCGGGAGCGCCGCTTCATCTCCATTACGCCGACCGCGCCGCCGCGGTCGATGGCGAACTGGTTGATGTCATCGCCAACCTCCCGCTGGTGCGATCCTTCGGCGGCATCGGCCGCGAGCATCAGCGCTTCGACGCGACCGTTGGACGCGAGATGGGCGCGCGCAAGCGCAGCCTCGACTATCTCGAGAAGTTGCGCGTGCTGCACGCCGGGATCACCGCGGTGCTGACCGCGGGCCTGCTCGCTTGGGCGATTCTACTGTGGCAGAAGGGCGAGGCCACGACCGGCGATGTGGTGCTCGTCAGTACGCTGGGCTTCGGCGTGCTGCACGCGACACGCGATCTCGCCGTGGCGCTGGTCGATGCAACGCAGCATGTCGCGCGGCTCGCGGAGGCCATCGCGACCCTGCTTGCGCCGCACCAATTGCTCGACGTGCCGCAGGCGCCCTCGCTGGTGAAGAAGCGCGGTCTCGTCGAGATCGATAATATTCGCTTCGCCTATCCCGATGGGCGCCGGGTTTTCGAGGGCTTTACCTTGCGGGTCGAGCCGGGCGAGCGCGTCGGCCTTGTCGGCGAATCGGGCGGAGGCAAATCGACCTTGCTCGCGCTCTTGCAGCGCTTCCACGATCTCCATGGCGGGCGCATCCGCATCGACGGGCAGGATATCGCGCTGGTCGCGCAGGAAAGCTTGCCAGAGGCGATTGCCGTGGTGCCGCAGGATATCGCGTTGCTCAACCGCTCGGCGATCGAGAATATCCGCTATGGCCGGCCCGACGCGTCGCTCGAGGAGGTGATGAAA
This sequence comes from Allostellaceae bacterium, assembly GCA_035277525.1. Lineage (GTDB taxonomy): Bacteria > Pseudomonadota > Alphaproteobacteria > ATCC43930 > CGMCC-115725 > CAIKMD01. The sequence continues at coordinate 16,377 of DATEKH010000288.1, read as the reverse complement.
GCCGCCGAAGCCGCGAAATGCGCCGATTTCATCGCCGAGCTGCCGGAAGGCTTTGCCACCATCCTTGGCGATCGCGGCGTCAAGCTCTCGGGCGGACAGCGTCAGCGCATCGCGATCGCGCGCGCCATCCTCAAAGACGCGCCGATCCTGCTGCTCGACGAGGCGACCTCGGCGCTCGACAGCGAATCCGAAGCCGATATTCGCGACGCGCTCGATCGGCTCGAGCGCAACCGCACGGTGATCGCGATCGCGCATCGCCTCTCCACCTTGCGCAATTTCGACCGCATCGTCGTGCTGCAGGCCGGCCGCATCATCGAGCAGGGATCGCCCGACGCGCTGATGCAGCGCGCCGGTCCCTATCGCGCCCTGATCGAGCGCGAGATGGCGCGCCTCTCCGACGAGGCGGCGTAAGCGGCGCGGGCTTGGCGAGAACCGCCTCGTCCTCTGCCTTCGTCCAGGCCCGGACCTCGTCTTCACCGACACGTTGTTGAAAAAAAGCGCGCTCCTGCCGGAAACGGTCGTAGCGCGCGGTTTATCCCGTGATAAAAGAGGGAGGCGAGCAGTCGAATAGTTGGGGGAATTGATGTCCAGTCTTGATGATCGCCGGCGCGGGCGGCGCCAGCCGATGCCCGGACCCGAGGCGTTTTCGCTCGTTCTGGCTCTCGGCATCGCCGGGGTTGTGCTGGGCGCGGTCCTGTCGCTGTGGGCTGCGCCGGAGAAGAACTCGCCGAAGCCGGTTTAGGCTCTTTCAGGGCGGTGCGCGATGCGGGCGGCGCATGCCGCCTTGCCGCGCGCGCGGTGGTTCCGCCCTTTACGGCTGCGGCCGAAGCGCGCAATCTCGCAGCTGGGTACGGCGCGGCATTGAATGCGGCGCGAGCGAGGGGAGGGCGATCATGGCCAAGGAGATGCGCGCGGCGCGGCTTCCCGCGGCCGGCGAGCCGTTTCGGATCGACGTCATCGCCCGGCCCGAGCCGCGGCCACAAGACGCGCTCATCGCCGTCAAGGCCTGCGGCATCATTCCCAACATGAACACGATTGTCGGCGGCAAGCTCTGGCATCACCTGCCGAAAATGCCGGCGATCATGGGGCTCGATGCGGCCGGCATCGTGGTGACGCCACCCGCGGGTCGCTCGGCGGTCAAGCCCGGCGACCGGGTCTATATCAACCCGTTTCTCGCCTGCGGCGTCTGCATCCATTGCCGCGCCGGCCGGCCGCTGTTCTGCGCCGATGCCGCGCTCCGCGGCTATTTCGGCTTCTCGCCCAAAGGCGCCGAGCTGCTCGACGAATACCCCTATGGGGGCCTTAGCGAATACATCACCGCCTCGGCGCAAAGCCTTATCAAGCTGCCCGAAGAGGTGAGTTTCGAGCAGGGCGCGCGATGGGGCTATCTCGGCACCTCCTTCTCCGGCCTGCGCCGCGGCGGCGTCGGCGCGGGAAGCTGGATCGCGATCAACGGCATTACCGGCACGCTCGGCGTCGGCGCGGTGATGCTGGCCCTCGCCATGGGTGCGACGCGCATTCTCGGCTGGGGCCGCAATCGCGCGGTGCTCGAGCGGCTGAAGCAACTCTCGCCCAAGCGCGTCGACACCATGGCGCTGGGCGATCAGCCAATCGTGCCCTGGGTGCTGGAGCGCACCGAGGGCGCGGGCGTCGATCTCCTTCTCGACTGCACCGGGCGCGGCGGGCCGGCGGCGCCCGTGCTCGAAGCGCAAGGCGCGGTCAAGCGCGGCGGCATGACGGTCAATATCGGCGCGCTCGCCGAGCCGCTGCCGCTGATCCCGACGCAATTCATGACCGCGGGCAAGCAGTATCGCGGCTCAAACTGGTTCGGCAACGAGGAAGCGGCGCTGATGGCCGAGATGGCGCGGGTCGGCGCGCTCGATCTCTCGCCCTGGGAGCCGCGCATCTACCCGCTTGCCGGCGTCAACGATGCGCTGCGCGACATTCGCGAGGAGCGGCCGGGCGGCTTCGCCAATCTCGTCGTCGCGCCGGACAAATAACCGCGCGGCATCGAAACCGAGGGGGACATCGTGATGCAATTTCTGCGAATGGCGGCTACGGGCGCTCTCATCTTCGCCGTGGCGGGTGCATCGGCGAAAGCCGAGCCGCTCAAGATCCGCGCCGATTGGAACATCATCCCCGGCCAGTTCGCGCCGCTCATCCCGACCGTGCCGCGATACGCGCCAGATATTTATCGCCATTACGGCAAATCCTATGTGGTCGAGCCGCTCCATCTCGCGGGCGGCGGCGCCACTTTGACGGCGCTCGCGGTGGGCGAGACCGATCTCAGCACCTTGAGCCCGCAGGCGCTGGTCCTGGGCGTTACCAACGCCAAGCTCAATCTGCGCGTCATCGGCCAACAGATCTCGACCGAGGTGCCGGGCTATCTGCAAACCTATTTCTGGGTGAACAAGAACAGGATCAAGACCATCGACGATTTGAAGGGCAAGGTGATCGGCGTCAGCGTGCGCGGCTCCAATGTCGATTCCGCGGCCGAGATGGTGATGGCGAAGCACGGCATGACCACGCCGCGCGATTACCAGATCATCGAGGTGCCGTTTCCGGCGCAACTGCCCGCGCTCGAAGCGGGTAAGGTCGATGCCGCCGTGCTGGTGACGCCCTTCCATCTGAAGGCGGCCGGCAATCCCGATCTGAAACCGATCTTCAGCGTCGGTGATGCGTTCGGCCCGGTCGAGACGCTGATGTGGATGGCGAAGGCGGATTTCGTTGAGAAGAATCGCGCGGCGCTGGTCGATTTCCTCGAGGACAACATGCGCATGCGGCGCTGGATGTTCGACCCGAAGACGCGCATGGAGGCAGTGAAGCAGCTCGCCGACGCGACCAAGATGCCCGAGGGGCAGCTCGCGACCTGGGTCTACAGCAAGGGCGATTATTACTACGACCCGCACGCCATGGTGGATGTCGCACGGCTGCAAAAGAACGTCGAGACGATGAAGGAGGCGGGCATCATCGCAACCGCGATCGACGTGAAGCCCTATGTCGATATGTCGCTCGTCAAGGAAGCGGCGGCGCGGCTCGAGAAGTGATCGGCGCAAGCGACTGGCCTGCGCCCAGCGCGCGCGATAGTGTCAATCGCGAATTGGGGAATGGGGAGACGATCCGTGAAGGCTCTATCGGTTTATCGGCGGCTGCGGCTGAGCATCGGACTCGGCGTTGTTGTGGCGGGCGTGCTCGGTTTCGCGGGTCAAGGCGTTGCCGAGACCGTGCGCGCCGGCAAGGCTTTCCCGACCGCTTTCGGCTTCGTGCCGCTCGATGTCGGCGTGCGCGAGGGGATCTTCAAGAAAGAAGGGCTCGATATCGAGATCACGAGCTTCGGCGGCGCGCCGATGCTGGTGCAGGCGCTGACCGCCGACGCGGTCGATATCGGGCTCGATGGCGGCTCCGACATCGCGATGATCGCGAAGGGCCTGCCGGGTTTGGGCGTCGGCGCGATCGGCAATGCGCCCTTGGAGATCACCATCGTTGCCGCGCCCAACACGACGATGAAGACGATCGCCGATCTCAAAGGCAAGCGGATCGCGGTCTCGCAGGTGAGCACGCTGACGGGTTGGCTCGTCAGCGAAATCTCGCGCCAGCAGGGTTGGGGCATGAAAGGCATCGAGCTCGTCGCCTCGGGTACGGGCGGCATGGCGAGCCTCATTGCCGGCAATGTCGACGGCTTCACCATCGATCTCTCGACCGCCTTGCAGCTGCAGCGCCAGGGCAAGGGCAAGCTGTTCTTGAAATTCGGCGACTATGTCAAAGATTTTCACGCCTATGTCTTCATCGCCAACAAGGCGTTGATCGACAATCATCCCGACACGCTGCGCAAATTCCTCAAAGCCTGGTACGAGACGATCGCCTTCATGCGCGCCAACAAGGCGAAATCCGTCGCGATCGCGGCGCAGATCCAGCATGCCGATCCCGACATCAGCGCGAGCACCTATGACGTCATGATGCCGTCCTTCTCGAGCGACGGAAAATTTTCGCCCAAGGCCCTCGGGATCATGGCGCGCTCTTTCGTCGATCTCGGCGTGCTCGACAAGGCGCCCGATGCGGAGAAGGTCGTGACCGAAGCCTATCTGCCGCGCTAAAGCGTACCTCGTGAGATGGAACGAATGAGTCGCGCAACAAACAAACCCTCTCCGCCCGCTTGCGGGGGGAGAGGGTGCGCGCGCAGCGCGCGGGTGAGGTGGGTCGCGCCAAGAGCACCTCACCCTCCCATTGCTTCGCAGTGGGACGTCCCGTTCGATCGCTCTCGCGCTCGAACCCTTCGGGGCCAATCGCGAAGAGCGATTGGCCGGGGCGTCCCCTCTCCCCGCTTCGCGCGGAGAGGGGCAATTCCCTCTCTTCAGAATGCGCTCTAAAGCATCTAGCGCCTGCGCTCAACCGTTAGCGATATCAGGAAAGCAGATCGCTCATGAAATTCTCGATCTTCAACGGCATGCCCTACGGGCGCATTCGCATGCAGGGCAATCGCTGGCCCGTGCCCAATCGCTTCTTCGAGCCCGATCAGGCGCGCCGAGCCGTCGCGAACTGCCTCGCGGAGGTCGAGATGGAGGACGAGCTCGGCTTCGACTGGATCGCCTGCGCCGAGCATCACTATTCGCCCTTCAACCTCGCGCCCAACGTCACGGTGCTGGCGAGCGCGCTGACGCAAAAGGTGAAGCGCGCCAAGATCGCCATCCTCGGCGCGCTCATTCCCTTGACCGGCAATCCCGTTCGCATCGCCGAAGAATATGCGATGATCGACAATCTATCGGGCGGGCGGCTGATCGCGGGCCTGCTGCGCGGCGCGCCCTACGAATATCTCGTCTACAACGTCAACCCCGCGGAATCGCGCACGCGCTTCGAAGAAGCCTGGGATCTGATCGTGCGCGCCTGGACCGACCGCATGCCCTTCGGTTGGGAAGGCCGGCACTATCACTATCGCAACGTCTCGATCTGGCCGCGGCCGCTGCAACAGCCGACGCCGCCAATCTATGTCTCAGGCTCCAGCAAGGAATCGGGCGAGTTCGCCGCGCGGAAGAAAGTGGGTCTCGGCCTCGCCTTCACCAACCGTCCGCTCGCCGCGGAAGCGGCGCAGCATTACCGTGCGCGCTGCGCGGAATATGGCTGGCAGCCGGGCGCGGAGCAGATCGTCTATCAGCTGCCGATCTATGTCGGCGAGACCGACGAGGAGGCGTTCGAGACCGTGCGGCCGATGTTCGCCGGGAGCGCCTTGACCGGCGGGCTGGTCGAAGCCAACCGGCTGGTCGCCACATCGGGCTTCTTCGGCCGCGGCGATCAAAAACTCGTCGAGCGCTTTCGCAATCTCGAGGCCGACGAGCCGCGCTCGGTCGAGGAGGCGATCGAGCGCGGCACCATTATCTGCGGCGGGCCGAAATCGGCGCTGAAGCAGATCAAGCGGCTCCATGACGAGATCGGCTGCGGCGTCTTGAACCTGATCTTCGACCGCGCCGGCAGCCCGGACAAAAAGATCCGCTCGATCCAGCTCTTCGCCAAGGAAGTCATGCCCGAGGGAAAAACGCTGTGAGCCAGGTCATCGAGGAGAAGGCCGTCGAGCTGGGCGGCGGGCCGCTCTACTATCGCGAGGCGGGGCAGGGCAAGACCATCGTCTTTCTTCACGGCGCGGGCGGCGCGCCACCGCGCGGCGCCTCTTTCGTTGCGATGCTGGCCGAACGGCATCGTCTTATTATCCCCTCGCGCCCGGGCTTCGATGAAACCCCGGTCGGCGCGTGCAAGACGCTTCTCGACGTGGTCGACCGCATGGCGGAGTTCATCCAATGCGTCGCGCCGGCCAAAGTGCATCTCGTCGCGCAATCGGCGGGCGGCGCGATCGGATGCTGGCTCGCCATCCGCCATCCGGCGCTGGTCGAGAGTCTGGTGCTGTCGGCGCCGGCTGCTTTCGCCGTCCGCCACGGCCCTCCGGGCGGTGCGCCGCCGCCGATGGAGGCGATCGAGAAGCGGCTTTACGGCGACCATCCGAGCTGGTCGGAGCCGCCGACCGAAGGAGAGCGCCAGCGCATCGCCCGCAACGCGCGCGAGAATATGGGCCGCTTTTCGGCGCCCGAGGGCAACAGCGATCTGAGAGCGCGGCTTTCCGAGATCGCGGTCCCGACCTTGCTCATCTGTGCAACGGGCGACGAGATGGTGCCTGAGGCAGCGCTCGAGCCCTATCAGGAGTCGATCCCCCATTGCACGCGGATCCTCATCCATGGCGCGGCGCATGAAATGCCGATCGCCGCAGCCCCGCAATGGGTGAAGCTCGTCGCCGATTTCGTCGATCGCGGCGAGTATTTCGTCGTCAATATGGGTTGAGCGGCCGACGCGCTATTCGCCGCCGAGCGGGTTGCCCTTGAGGCCTAATGCGCGCATGCTGAGCGAAAGCCCGGGAAGAGGCCGGACAAGGGGGAGGGACATCGCAATGAAGCGACGTAATCATTGGCTGCAGGCAACTGTACTTGCCGTGCTCGCGGCGGCGCTCGCGGGAACGTCGCCCGCCCGCGCCGAAGACACGATCAAGATCGGCGTCATCGCGCAATTCTCGGGCATGTTTGGCGATTTCGGCCAGCAGATCGGGAACGGCATCGAAACCTATGTCCGCGAGCATGGCGACCATGTCGCCGGCAAGAAGATCGAGATCCTGAAGCGCGACCAGGGCGGTCCCAATCCCGAACGCGCCAAGCAGCTGGCGCAAGAGCTGATCGCCCGCGACAAGGTCGATTTCATCGCCGGCATCGATTTCAGCCCGACCGCCTTCGCGATCGCCCCGCTCATCACCGAGGCGAAGAAGCCGACCATGGTGATGACCGCCGCAACCATGTCGATCACCGACAGCTCGCCCTATTTCGTGCGTGTCGCTTCGACGCTCGAGGCGCTTGAAACCAAGTTCGGCGAATGGACCGCGGCCAACGGCGTCAAGCGATGCTACGTCGTCGTCGCCGACTATGTCGCGGGCCATGCCGCGGGCGACGCGTTCAAGAAGGCGTTCACCAAGGCCGGCGGCGAGATCGTCGGCGAGATCGGCGTGCCGCTGCAGGAGCTCGACTTTGCCGCCTATGTGCAGCGCATCGCCGACGTCAAGCCGCAGGCGATTTTCGTCTTTCTCGCCAGCACCAAGCAGTCCGAAACATTCGCCAAGCTCTATGTGCAGACCGGCATGAAAGCCGCCGGAACGAAGCTGCTCGGCGCGACCGACCTCTTCGCCGCCTCGCCCGAGGCGGCGCGCTCGACGAGCGACGCCGAGATCGGCGCCTATTCCGTGCAGGATTACTCGTGGACGCTCGACAATCCGGTGAACAAGAAATACGTCGCGGACTACACCAAATATGTCGGCGCCGAGCTGCATCCCGATTTCATGTCGGTGTCGGGCTATGACGGGATGGCGGGCATTTATCGCGTGATATCAGAGCTCAAGGGCAAGATCGACGGCGACAAGGCGATGGCGGCGTTCAAGACGCTGTCGCTCGACAGTCCGCGCGGCAAGATCCGGATCGATCCCGAGACGCGCGACGTGGTCCAGCCGATCTATATTCGCCAGATCGAGCGGCGCAATGGCGAGCTCATCAACAAGGAGATCTACACCTTCCACGACGTCTACAATCACCTGAACAAATAGCTGAGAGCTCTCAGCTCTCAGCTTTAAGCTCTCAGCTTTAAGCTGTCAGCTTTTAGCTTTAAGCTTTGAGCTGTCAGCTCTCGCTCGTGGGGCGCGTTACGATTTCGCCGCATCGGCCGCCAGATGCGCCGAGACGTTCTCGAGCACGGTCAGGAGCCGCGCCACTTCCTGCTCGCGCAGCATGTCGATCTTCTGATGCAGCAGCTCGATCTCGAGCTCGGCCTTGACGTTGACGTGATAGTCGTGCTCGGCGTGGCGCCGGTCGATCTCGTATTGCCGGTTCTGGCTCATCATGATGATCGGCGCGGTGTAGGCGGCCTGGAAGGAGAGGATGAGGTTCAAGAGGATGAAAGGATAGGGATCCCAGTGCGCAATAACGGCCACCACGTTGAGTGCGATCCAGAGCGCCAGGATGAGCGATTGGACGATGATGAAGCGCCACGAGCCGACCGTCGCCGCGACGCGGTCGGCGACGCGTTGGCCGAGCTTCAGATGGGGCGCCCGACGCTCGGTGGGGCGCTGATGGCGCAGCTCGAGGAGGCGGCGGTAATCCTCGGCGGTCAAATGAACCTTGGTGCTTTGCTCGGTTGCCATGGGCGCGCTCCTCGCGTCGGATCGTGGAGCGCGGAGTCTAGGGCGTTGACGGATTGGATTGAATTGCTATCGCGCTCCGGGCTTCCGAGCGGACCGCGAATTGCCTCCGAGGCGGGATTGGCCTAGGCTCCGTCCCGGCAGCAAGAAACCACCCGCGCGTGTTTCTGACTGAGACCCTCAGGGAGGCACGACGATGAGAAGGCAGGGAATTAGGCTCGGCTCAGCGGCGGTCGCAGCGCTCGCGCTCGCGCTCGCAGGACCAGCCGCGGCGAAGACCATCAAGATCGGCATCATCACCACCTATTCAGGACCCTTGGCGCCCCCCGGCATCTCCATGGACAAGGGGCTGACGCTTTATACGAAGCTGCACGAGAAGGATCTTCCGGCGGGCGTCAAGATCGAACTCATCAAGCGCGACGACACCGGCGTTGCGCCGAACGTCGCCAAGCGCCTGGCGCAGGAACTCATCACCCGCGACCATGTCGACATGATCGCCGGCGCCGTCTATTCGCCCGATGCACTCGCCATCGCGCCGATCATGACCGAGGCCAAGATTCCGTTCGTCGATATGAACGCGGCTGCGGCCGTGCTGCCATTCAAATCGCCCTATATCGTGCGCGATTCCTTCACCCTGTGGCAGGTCTCCTATCCGATGGCCGAATGGGCGGTGAAGCACGGCCAGGGCGATGCCTATATCGCAGTGAGCGACTACGCGCCCGGCTGGGACGCGGAAGGCGGCTTCAAGAAAGGCATCCTCGATGGCGGCGGCAAGATCGTCGGCTCCGTCCGCTTCCCGGTCGAGAATGTCGATTTCACGCCGTATCTCCAGCGCATCAAGGACGCCAAGCCGAAGACGCTCTTCATCTTCGTGCCCGGCGGGCCGGAATCGACCGAGATGATGAAGGACTACAGCGCGCTGGGCTTGAAGCAGGCGGGCATCACGCTGGTGACGACGCAGGATCTCGTGATCGACAGCGAGCTTCCCAATATGGGCGACATCCCGCTGGGGGTGGTGAGCTCGGGAACCTATTCGGTCGCCGCCGACCGGCCGGCCAACAAGGCCTTCCTCGCGGCCTGGGAGAAGGCCTATGGGCCGAAGGTCATCCCGGATTTCGTCGCGGTTCAGGGCTGGGACGGGATGGCAATGATCTTCGACGTGATCAAGAAGACCCATGGCAATTTCACCGGCGATCAGGCGATGGCGATCCTCAGTCACTACAAGACCGATGACAGCCCGCGCGGCCCCTTCGCGATCGACCCCAAGACGCGTCAAATCGTGCAGAACATCTATATCCGCCGCGTCGAGAAGAAGAACGGCAAGCTCGCCAATGTCGAGTTCGAGACCTTCAAGATGGTGAAGGATCCCTGGAGCGAGCTGCATCCGGACGGGAAGTAGCGCGGTCGTCGCTCGCCGGCGCTTTCGGCACCTCGACCGCGCCCTTGCGGCCGGGCGAGAGCGGTTCTAGCAACCCCGCTCGGCCTCAAGCTTGAGCGGGAGACGATCCGATGCGCATCGACGTTAGTATCCGCTATCGCACGTCTGTGACTCACCCCACCTCACCCCAACCCTCTCCGCCCCCGAGGGGCGGAGAGGGAGGGACCCGCGCAAGCGGGAGGGTGAGGTGGGGCATCCACCGTCTCATCCGTAGTGTCAGGCAACTCTGATGCCGGGTACCAGGCGCTTTGTCGAACTCACGGTAAGGCGGCGCGGAGTGCTGGCGGCGCTTGTCGCGCTCGCGGTGGCGGGCGGCGCAATTGCGCTTCCCGCTTTGGCGCAGCGCGCGCATCCGCCCCGGCCGCCGGCAGGGGCCGCGGCGCCGGAGAATGAGAGCGCAAAGCCCGCTCAGGGGACGACGCTGCCGCCCCTGCCGCCCGATGCGGTGACGGCGCATAGCATCACCCTCGGCGGGCAGAAAATCGCCTATACCGCGCGCGCCGGCACGCTCGATCTCACCGACCAGAACGGACAGAAGCTCGCCGAGGTCTTCTATATCGCCTATACGCGCGACGGCGCGGATAAAGCCAAGCGGCCGATCACCTTCGCCCTGAATGGCGGCCCGGGCGCAGCCTCGGCCTATCTCGATATGGGAGCGATCGGGCCGCGCATTCTCGATTTCGGCGGCGGCCGCAGCCTGCCCTTGGCGCGGGCGCGGCTCATCGACAACCCCGATAGCTGGCTCGGTGCGACCGATCTCGTCTTCATCGATCCGGTCGGCACCGGCTACAGCATCGCGACGGGAAACCCGCAAGACGCACCCAAGGAGTTTTTCGGCGTCAACCAGGATCTCCAATCCCTGGGCGCGATCATCCGCCGCGCGCTCGCAAAGCTCGACCGCTTTGGCTCGCCGGTCTATCTCGTGGGCGAGAGCTATGGCGGGTTTCGCGCGGCGCGCCTGCCTTCGACCCTCGCAAGCGATGAAGGCATTGCCGTCAGCGGCGCGATCCTGATCTCGCCGGTGCTCGAATTCTCGCTCATGGAGGGCGATGATTTCGATCCGCTGCCCTGGGCGCTGGAGCTGCCCTCCTATGCCGCGGTCAATCTCGAAAAGCGCAACGCGCTCACGCCCGAGGCGCTGAAGCCGGCCGAGAGCTTCGCGCTCGGCGATTACCTTGCGTCACTGGTGGCGCCAGTCGGTGCAGGCGCCGCTGCGCAGAAGATCGATGCGCGCGTGGCCGCGCTCATCGGCCTTCCCGAAGCCGAGGTCGCGCGCTGGCGCGGCCGCGTGCCGACCGGCGTCTTCGTCAAGAGCATTCATCGCGGCGAGGGCGAGGTGGTCAGCCGCTATGACGGTTCGGTGGCAGGCCCCGATCCAGATCCCTCGGCTTATGTCGCGCGGCGCGGCGACCCGATCCTCGCCGGCATGACCGCGCCTTTGACCGGCGGCTTCGTCGCCTATTTGCGCGACGAGCTCAACTTCAAGACCGATCGGCGCTACGTGCTGTTGAGCGGCGAGGTCAGCCGCCGGTGGCAATGGAATTTGCAAGGCCCGAGCGGCTCGGCCGGCGCGGCGGAGGAGCTGACGCACGCCTTGGCGCTCGACCCGCAGCTCAAGATCATGATCGCGCATGGTATGACGGATCTGGTCACGCCCTATCTCATGAGCCGTTATGTCATCGATCACCTGCCGCCGACCGTGCCGCGCGATCGTATCGCGCTGAAGCTCTATCCCGGCGGGCACATGATGTATCTGCGGCCGGGCTCGCGCGCCGCGCTCCATGCCGATGCGGAGCGGCTCTACCAGCAGGCTGCGGAATAAGCGAGCGCCGTTGAGCAGGAGCGCGTGAGCCCGCAGCCCCGTCCTTGCGAGGACGGCGCAATCCGCGCCGCGCCGGCGGGTTTGCCCTGCACCGCGCGGCAACAAGCTTTCGTCCTTGCCGCAGCCATCCTCGGATCGAGCATGGCCTATATCGATGGCAGCGCGGTGAGCATCGTGCTGCCCGTGATCCAGGCGGAGCTCGGGGCATCGCTCGGCACCATGCAATGGGTGGTAAACGCCTATACGGTGTTTCTCGCCGCGCTGATGCTGATCGGCGGCTCGCTCGGCGACCGCTATGGCAGGCGGCTTGTGTTCATGAGCGGCATCGCGGTCTTCGCTCTCGCCTCGCTTTGGTGCGGCTTGGCGAGCGGCGCCGGCGAGCTCGCGCTGGCACGCGGTGTTCAGGGGATTGGCGGCGCGCTCTTGGTGCCAAGCAATCTCGCCATCATCGGCGCGAGCTTTCCGCCCGAAGAGCGCGGCAAGGCGATCGGGACCTGGGCGGCCGGCTCTGCGATGGCGGCGGCCTTGGGGCCGGTGCTGGGTGGATGGCTTGCCGACGCCGTCAGTTGGCGCGCGATCTTTTTCGTGAACCTGCCGCTGGCGCTGGTGACGCTCGGCATCGCCTGGCGCCATCTGCCGGAAAGCCGTGGCAGCGACGCGCCGGAGCGTCTCGATTGGCCTGGCGCTCTCTTTGCCGTGGGCGGCCTCGGCGCGCTCGCTTTCGGCCTCATCCGCTCGAGTTCACTCGGCTGGTCGAGTGCGGTCGTCTGGGGCGCGCTGCTCGGCGGGGCGGCGCTGCTGTCGGGGTTCGTCGCGATCGAAGCCAAGCGCAGGGCGCCGATGGTGCCGCTCGGTCTTTTTCGCGCGCGCGCCTTCAGCGGCGCCAACCTCCTCACGCTCTTTCTTTATACCGCGCTCGGCGGCGCGTTCTTTTTTCTGCCGTTCGAGCTCATCCAGGCGCGCCATTACAGCGCGGCGCTGGCAGGCGCGACATTTCTGCCCTTCACCGCGCTCATCGGGTTGTTGTCGCGCTGGTCGGGCGGTCTCATCGACCGCTTCGGCGCGCGCCGGCCTCTCATCATCGGCCCGCTCATCGCGGCGGCGGGCTTCGCGCTCTTCGCGCGGGCCGGGCTCGCCGGATCCTATTGGGCGGATTTCGTGCCGCCGATGCTCGTTCTGGGTCTCGGCATGGCGATCAGCATCGCGCCGCTGACCACGACCGTAATGAACGCCGTCGGACCCGAGCGCGCGGGCGTCGCTTCGGGCGTCAACAACGCCGTCTCCGAGGCCGCCTCGCTTGTCGCGGTCGCGGCCTTCGGCGCGCTGGCGCTCGCGGGCTTCGACCATGCGCTCGCCAGCGCGACCGGCACGCTCGCCCTGAGCCCGGCGGCCGAGCATTTCGTCGCGATGAGCCATGGCAGGCTTGCGGCGCTACCGTTGCCGGCAGGCCTCGCGCCGGGCGAAGCGCAAGCGCTCGGGCACGCCTTCGCCCTCTCTTATCTCGCGAGTTTCCGCCTCGTCATGCTGATCGCCGCCGCGCTCGCCGTCGCCTCCTCGCTTTGCGCCGCGCTGACCATCGATCGCCGCCGCATCGAGGCAAGCGGCGGGCAGAAAGCCAAAGCGATGGACCGAGGCGTCCGGAAGGCTTAGGCTTTGTCTCCCGACCAATCGAAGGGAGGCCGCCATGGCCGAAGCATCATCCCTGGGTTCGCTCGCTTCGCGCTTCGTCGACATCGAGTCCATTCCCTGGATCGACACCGCGCCGGGCAACAAGATGAAAGTGCTCTATCACGATCCGGCGACCGACATGCTGACGATCCTAACGAAGCTCGAGCCCGGCGCTGGCATCCCCGAGCATGTGCACGAGGATCTGGAGCAGACGCTCGTGCTCGAGGGCTCGCTCGAGGATCACGAAGGCGCCTGCACCGCGGGGAATTTCGTCATCCGCGCCAAGGGCAGCCGCCACGCGCCGGTCGCGCCCAATGGCTGCACCATGCTGGTCTTCTTCATGAAGCCGACCGCATCGTTGAAGAAGGCGCTCGCCAAGCGCGGCTGAACAGCGCCGTTATCGCAAGGCACGAAAGGGAGGAGGGCATGGCACTCGCGGTGCGCCGGGTGATCACCGGTCATGACAAAAACGGCAAAGCCATTGTCGCGCGCGATGAAACGCTCAACGCGGTGCAGCGGCGCGGGCCCTACCTCACCGGCTGCGAGATCTGGTCGAGCGACACCATGCCGGTCGACAATTCCGCCGAGGCCGAGGCGGCGCAACGCCAGGGCTTCGTCAAGCGCTACAATTATGTCGGCAATGGCGCGGGCACGGTGATCCGCATCACCCAGCTCGAGCCCGGCGGGCCCAAATTCATGCACCGCACCGAGACGCTCGACTACGCGATCATCCTTTCGGGCGAATGCGATCTCGAGCTCGATGACGGCAAGAGGGTGCATTTGAAAGAGCGCGATGTCGTGATCCAGCGCGGCACGATGCATGACTGGGTCAATAACGGGACGAAGCCTTGCGTCTTCGCTTTCATCCTGATCGATGCCAAGCCGGCCGAGGCGGGCGGCCAGAAGCTGCACACACATTATCCGGCGCCCTAGCGCCCACGCTCACAAACCCGAGCCGCGGCTCGATGTATGCTCCGAGACGAAGCCTATGCGGTCGATCGATGTGCCTCGGCGAGCTCTGGTCGAGGGGGGACTGAGGAGGAAGATTCCATGACGTTGAATCTTTGCGATCACGCGTCGCCGCTCGCATCAACTGCCGCACACTTGTGCGCGGGTGGAGCAGGATTCGTTAGCGCGGTGATCGCGACACTCGCCGAGAATGAGCGGACACGGCCGGCGAAAACATTGCAGGCCGATGTCCCCGAAGTCGACGGCCTGGCCGTGCGCATCGTCACGGACAATCTCACGCAGCTGTTCGTGCCCGAAGAGACGCGCGACGGCCTCTTCATCGAACGACGCGTCCCCCATAGTTTTCCTGACCGGCCACCGCGGCACGTTTTGAATGCCGAATTCGGCCTCTCAATGCACGCGCAGTCCTTTGCGGGCAGCGAGGAGCGCAACGTCCTTATCGATTTCGGATTCACGCCCGAGGTCCTCAATAACAATATGGCCGTGATCGGCATCGATCCATCCAAGTTTGACGCCATGGTTCTGAGCCACGGGCATTACGACCATTTCGGCGGCCTAGTCGGATTCCTTGAGAAGCATGGCCGTTTGCTGAAGAAGGAGATACCGTTCTATGTTGGCGGCGAAGATGCGTTTTGCCTGCGACGCAATGTCGAAGGCAACTTCGGCGCGCTCGACCGTAAGGCAATTCTCAATTCGGGGCTGATGCTGATGATGGCCTCCGAGCCCGCAGTTGTCGCCGAGCACGCTTTCACCACCGGCCGCATCGGGCAGGTATCGTTCGAGGTGCCTTTGCGCCCGACCACGGAAATCATCGGCATTTTTGATGACTTCGGCTGCTGCGCTGAGAAAATGCCGCCGGAAAAGAACACAGGCACCTACATCCCAGATGACTTCGATCACGAGATCGCTACTATCTACCTTGTGAAGGGACGCGGTCTCGTCGTGCTCACATCCTGCAGCCATCGCGGTGTGATCAATACAGTGCGCGCCGCGATGTCCGCCTCTGGCACTGACCAAGTGCTCGCCGTCATCGGGGGGTTCCACATCGTCCCGCCGCTCGATGACGACTATATCCGCCGCGCGATTGCCGAGTTCCGCGATATCGATCCCAAATACATCATTGCGGGACACTGCACCGGCGACCGCTTCTACGATCTCGCCCGTGCCGAGCTTGGCGACATGGTGATTCACTCCGCAGTGGGCACGCGGTTTGTGTTCAGAGGCGTTTGATCGACAGCGTTTGATCGACAGCCGCAGAACCAATAGCAGTACTATAGGCTGACGTGCTTGACCGCTCATGCAGCGCGGGGCGGGGCCGCCACGCCGCGCGGCGGATTGCCGAAACGCGGCATCGTCCCAACATAGGCAGAAACAACCCCGCATCTTGGAGCTCCGCCATGATCACCGTCCGGCCCGCCGAAGAGCGCGGTCTTGCGAATCTCGGCTGGCTGAAGAGCCGGCACAGTTTCTCTTTCGGCGATTACCACGATCCGCGCCATATGGGCTTCGGCCCCTTGCGCGTCATCAACGAGGATCGCGTCGAGCCAGGCGCCGGCTTCGACACGCATGGCCACCGCGACATGGAGATCGTCTCCTACGTGCTCGAAGGCGCGCTCGAGCACAAGGACAGCATCGGCACCGGTTCGGTCATCCGGCCCGGCGAGGTGCAGCGCATGACCGCCGGCACCGGCATCCGCCACAGCGAGTTCAATCCGTCGCAGAAAGAGCCGGTGCATTTCCTGCAGATCTGGCTCCTGCCGCGGCAAGAGGGGCTGAAGCCCGGCTATGAGCAGAAGAGCTTTCCGGCGGAGGGCAAGCGCAACACTTTGCGTCTCGTGGTCTCGCCAGATGGCGCCGACGGCTCGGTGACGATCCACCAGGACGCGCGGATCTACGATGCGAGCCTCGATGAAGGGTGGCGCTTGACCCATGCGCTCGCCACAGGCCGCCGAGCCTGGGTACAAGTGGTGCGCGGCAGTCTCGATCTCGAAGGCGAATGGTTGCGCACCGGCGACGGGGCGGCGGTCGAAGGGCTGAACTCGATCGCGATCGCGGCGCACGATCCGCGCACCGAAATCCTCCTGTTCGATCTGCCCTGAGCGCGATTTTCGGGTCCGGTTTCGCGCACGGAACCGGCGGGAGCGACCGGCGCCAAAGCACGGCGCCGGTTGCCTTATCCCGAACACGGGGAGCCGACTCAGTAGGTCTGGCTCAACGGAATGACGAAGTCCGGGCCGTCATAGGGGCCGGAGTTCGACGGCTGGTGCG
>DATEKH010000287.1:0-15495 GCA_035277525.1 Allostellaceae bacterium | reverse complement strand
TTCGAAGGCGGCTCCGGTCTCTTCCGCGCGCATGTGCAGGATCCCGATTACCGCTTCGATTTTGCGTCCGTGACCGCAGGGCTCGGCCGGAGATGGGAGTACCAGCAGGTCTCGCTCAAGCCCTATCCCTGCGCCCATGTGATCCACGCCTTCATCGATGCGGCCTTGACGCTGCGCGCGAGGGGCGTGCGGGCGGAAGCGGTCGCGCGCATCATTTGTCCAATCGCCGACTACATGATCGGCGTGGTGTGCGAGCCGCGCGAAAGCAAGATCGCGCCGCTCAATGACTGGCAGGGCCGCGCCTCGCTGCAATATTCCGTCGCCGAAGCGCTCGTGACCGGGCGTCTCGATGGGCACAGCTATCGCGGCGATCCGCAAACCCGCGCCGCCGTCCGCGCGCTGGCGCAGAAGGTGAAATACAAAATCGACGACAGCGCGACGCCGGGCCAGTTCAAGGGCTGGGTCATCATCGAGACAAATAACGGCGAGCGCTTCGAGCAGGTCGAGCCGCATAATCGCGGCAGCGCCGAGCGGCCCTTGAGCGACGAGGACATCCGGGCGAAATTCCGCAACAACGCGGCGCCGCTTTTTGCCATCGAGCGGCTCGCCGCGATCGAGAAGGCAGTCGCATCGCTTGCCGGCCCCGGCGCGGTGCGCCGCCTTGCCGCTGCTTGCGCGCCGTGAGGTCCGGCCGCGCTAAAACTTCACCGGCACGAATTTCGTCGTCAGCATCTGCGCATCGCTCGGCTTCGAGGTCAGGATCTTCATCTCGATGAAGGATTGCTTCAGCACCGCGAGCGCCGCGGGATCGAAATGCCCGTCGCTCGAAAACGTCCGGACCTCGTTGTCATAGGTCCGGCGCGCGACCATCGCCGATTGACGCAGAACGCGCATGGCGATTTCGTCGGTCTTCTCCTTGTTCGTCTTGATGAAGGCGACCGAGGCGAAGAGGCCTTGCAAGAACCGCTTCACCAGAGCGGGATTGTCGTCGACCAGAGAGCGGCGCGCGAACACCATCTCGGTGTGAAAATGCGGCGCGAAATCGCCCATCTGCGTGATGATCCGGCCTTCGCCCTTTTCTTCGAGCTGATAGCCGGTGGTCGTCGAGGTCATCATGCCGTCGACCTGGTGGGTCATGACGGCCGAGAGGCTGGCGCTTGGCGAGCCCAGCGCGATCGTGCGGATGCCGGTCGGTCCCCAGCCCTTGACCACGGCCAGATGCTTGACGAGCCATTCCGGCAACCCGCCGGCGGTCGCCCCCGAGATCAGCTTGCCCTTGAGATCAGCGATGGTCTTGATCGGCGAATCCTTGGTGACGACCACCGAGAAATTGCGCGGCTCGTTGGTCAGAACCGCGACCCCGATCACCGGCGCGCCTTTGACCGCGAGCGCGGCACCCGGGCTTCCCGCGAGGCCGAAATCGAGGCTGCCGGCGGTCAGCCCCTGCATCAGCTTCGCCTCGCCGGTCATCGCGACGATGTCGAGATCGATGCCATGCTTGGTGAAGGTGCCCTCCTCGAGGCCAATATCGAGTGGCAGGAAGGCCCATTGCGTTGCCACCGCCTTGGCCGCGTGGACTGTGTCCGCTGCGAAAGCCGAGGGCGCGAGCGCGCCGAGGAGACAAGCGGCCAGAAGAACGCAGCGCGAGGAGCGGAGGATCGTCCGCATGCGGCGGTTCATGGCTTCACCGGCAGGAACTTGGTGGTGAAGAGCTGGGCGTCGTCCGGTTTCTTCTCGAGTATTCCCATCTCGATATAGGAATCCTTGAGCACCTCGATCGACGGCCCATCGAAGGTGCCATCGCTCGACAGCATCGGCAGTTCGAGATCGTAGGTCTTCTCCATCACATCCCTGTCCTGATGCAGCACGCGGGTGGCGATTTCGGTCGTCTTCTCTTTGTGAGTCTTGACGTACGCGATCGTCGCGAACAGTCCCTTGAGGAAGCGCTCGACCAGCTCGGGATGCTCGGCCACGAAGTCCTTGCGGGTCGAGACGACCTGCGTGATGAAGCGCGGCGCATATTTCTCCATGTTGGTGACGATCCGCGCGCGTTTCTCCTTCTCGAGCTTGAGGCCCGCCTCGGTCGCGCCCATGAAGCCATCGACCGCGTGGGTCAGCGTCGCCGCCATGCTCGCCTCGAAACCGCCAGTCGCGGTCATGCGGATGCCGTTGACGCCCCAGCCCTCTTTGAGCGCGAGGCGCTTCATCAGCCATTGCGGCAGCGAGCCCGCGGTCGCGCTCGCCAGCAACCTGCCCTTCAGGTCCTTCACCTCCTTGATATCGGAATCGGCGGCGACGATGACCGAGAAATTCCGCGGCGCGCCGGAAAATGCGGCGACCGCGATCGCCGGCGAGCCCTTGACCGACAGCGCCATCGAGGTCGCGCTGGCGAGCCCGATATCGATGCTTTTCGAGATCAGGGCCTGCTGGAACTTCGCATCGCCCGGCAGCACCGAAATCTCGACATCGAGGCCATATTTGCTGAAAATGCCCTGATCGACCCCGATATCGAGGACCGTGTAGATCCAGAGCACGTTGATCGCCTTGCCGACATGGAGCTTGTCGGCCGCTCGCGCCGGCCCGATCGCCGCGAGCAGCAACGCGCAAGCGGCGCTCGCCGCGACCAACCTCGGACCCAACCGCCTCACCATCGCCGCGTCGTCCGCGCTTACGGCTTCACCGGCAGGAATTTGGTGGTGAAGAGCTGATCGTCGCTCGGCTTCTTGTCGAGCATCCCGAGCTCGAGCCAGGATTCCTTCAACACTTCGACGGCTTGCGCATCGAAATGCCCGTCGGTCTCGAGCATCGAAATCTCATAATCCCAGGTGCGGCTCGCGACCGTCGGCGTCTCGTGCAGCACCTTGACCGCGATCTCCGAGGTCTTCTCCTTGTTCGCCTTCTCGAAGGCGATCGAGGCGAAGAATCCTTTGAGGAAGCGGTTGACGAGATCGGGGTTCTTCTCGACCAGTTCGCGGCGCGCGAACACCACATGGGTGTGGAATTTCGGCGCATATTTCTCCATTCCGACGATGATCCGGCCTTCGTGCTTTTCCTCGAGCAGATAACCGGCTTCGGTCGCGACCATCATGCCGTCGATCTGGTGCGTCTTCATCGCCGCAAGCTGCGAGTCGAAAGGTCCGAGCGCCGCGGTGCGCACGCCGTTCTTGCCCCAGCCCTCGGTGGCGGCAAGCCGGTGCACCAGCCAGTCGGTCAGCGAGCCTTGGGTCGTCACGCCGATGAGCTTGCCCTTAAGGTCGGCAACCTTGTGGATCGGCGAGTCCGTGCCGACGATGACCGAAAGATTGCGCGGCTCGGTGGCGAAAGCCGCGACCGCGATCACCGGCGCGCCTTTGGCGACGAAGGCCATGCCCGGCCCGCTGCCCAGGCCGAAATCCGTGCTGCCCGAGGCGAGGCCCTGCTGCAGCTTGGCGTCGCCGCCGAACGCGGTGATGTCGACGTCAAGCCCGTATTTGGCATAAATGCCCTCGGCCACGCCGACATCGAGCGGAAGGAAGGACCAGGCGACGGCAACGGCCTTGCCGGCATGGACCTTGTCGAGCGCTTGCGCGTGATGGCTGGCAAGAGTGGCGCCCAGCAGTGCGGCGGCGCTCGCAATTAGACGGCCATAACGATTCATTTTCATTTTGCCTCCCCCTTGAGCGAAGGGCGACAGGATAGGGGAAAGCGCTGGCCAAGTCGATGCGATGCCCCGGCTCGGGGTCGCGCTGCGCCAATCCCACTCGCATGGACTCGGCCGCCGCCGCGGCGTAGGTTTTGGGCGAGCTGGTTGCGAATTCCCCACAGGGAGAAAACGCGTGGCGAAACTCATCCCGGGGCCGGCGGACTGGCGCGGGCCGGAGCTCGCGGCATCGCGCGGGTGGATCCATGACTGGTCGCAAGGCGAAATCGCCGAAATCGAAGAGGCTTTTGCCACGGCGACGGCGCGCGACAAGACGCTCGAGACCCTGGAGCGTGAGGATTTCCCGCTGCCCCGGGTCTCGCGACTCTTCACGACGGCGCGCGAGCGGCTCGAAAATGGCTGCGGCCTCCAGCTTTTCCGCGGCTTTCCGACCGAGCGCCACAGCAAGGACGAGCTGCGGCTCATCTATTGGGGAATGGGCAAGCATCTCGGCACGGCGCGCTCGCAAAGCCGCGTCGGCGATCTCCTGGGGGATGTGAAGAATTTCGGCGTCATCACGGCAAGCGCCGGCGGGCGGGGCTACCAGTCGAACCAGCGGCTCAATTTTCACACCGATAGCTGCGATGTAACCGGCCTCTTCGTGCTGCACACGGCGAAGAGCGGCGGCCTCAGCAAGCTCGCGAGCTCGGTCGCGGTCCGGAACGAGATCGCGCGGCAACGGCCCGATCTGCTCGAGGTACTCTACGAGCCGTTTTTCTGGAGCTGGAACAAGCAAGAGCCGCCGGGCGAGAAGCCTTATTACGAGCAGCCGATTTTCAGCGAATGCGACGGGTATTTCTCCTGCCGCTATATCGACGGCCAGATCAAGAATGCCCAGGCCTTCCCCGAGGTGCCGCGCTTCACCCCGGCGCAGATCGAGGCACGGGCCATGATCGACACCCTCGCCAATAGCGAGGAGTTCAACTTCTCGATGATGTTCCAGCCGGGCGATCTTCAACTTGTCAATAATCACACCTGCTTCCACGCCCGCACCGCGTTCGAGGATTGGCCCGAGCCCGAGCGCTGCCGCCACCTGCTGCGGATGTGGCTGGCGGTCCCAAACAGCCGGCCGTTGAGCCCCCTCATGGCCACGATCTACCAGGATCAGCGGCCGGGTGCGGTGCGCGGCGGCTTTCCCTCGCGCACCGGACGACACGTCTTCAACACCTATGTGATGACCGACTGAGCGGCGCATCGCCAGCGCACCACCATGGCGGGAGCCGGCGTCCCGATGCGGGGTTGGGTCGCGGGGCTGCGCCTCAAGCATGGGCCCAATGCAGGAAAGCGCCGGGAAATCCCCTGCAATCCCTATGGGCAAGCACAGGGTGAAAAGTTATTATTCGGCCAATCCGTAAACGCGAGAGGGAATGGGAGCGCGCAAAATGGCAGAAGTGTTGGTTTGCAAGGATGGAGAGATCGCCGAGGGCGGGGTCCGGGTGGTTCAGGCCGGCGCGGTCGAGGTCGGCGTGATCCGCCATGGCGGGAAATATTACGCCTATCGCAATCACTGCCCGCATCAGGGCGGCCCGGTCTGCGAGGGCATCCGCATGCCGGCCGTGCTCGACGTGATTGCGCCCGACAAAACCTTCCTGCACCAGGATTACGACCGCAACGATATGCACATCGTCTGCCCGTGGCACGCTTACGAGTACCATCTCGAAACCGGCGTCAATGTCTGCGACAAGCGCATCCGGCTGCAGAAATTCAACGTCATCGCCAAGGATGGCGCGGTTTATGTCGACGTCTGACGATCGCAAGGCGAGGCTGACGGAGCTGGCGAGCGACATCGCCGCGGCCTTCGCCGAAACCATCGAAACCGACCAGCTGAGCGAGGTCCCGGACGATTCCCTGGGACAGTTGTTTGCGAGCGTGGTGCGGCTTTACGCGGCCAAGGCGCAGCTCGGCAACCCGCCGCGGCCTTTCGCGCGCAACAGCGGCATCACGGCGAGCGACGTGATGATCAGCGCCACGGCGATGCTCGAAGGCGTGAACGTCCCGCTCTTCGATCTCGCCCTGTGGCAGTCCTGGTCGAATGTTGGCAAGCGCGTGCCCGAAGACGCCGAGAACGGCGCCGGCGGTTAACCCTCCCGAGGAGCGATCGAATGGACACCGTCAGCTTTCGCGATTTGTCGGTTGAAGAATTCGACACCACGACCTTGCTCGATCACGCGACCCAGCAGGCGATCCAGCGCCGCTACGAGGATTTCTTCATCGCCGACATCGATGGGCATCATTACGAGACCTATTCCTACGCCCAGATGTGCGAATACATCGAAGATCCGGTGATGCGCGATCAGGCGAAGTATCAGGGCTTCGGCGGCGGCGGCATCACCTCGGCCAATGGCGGCTATCAATCCCTGGGGCCGCGCGTCACGCGCTATGCCGGGCGCGGCAAGGAGAAATATCCCGCCGGCGCGCATCGCGACGTGACGATGACCAAGCGCTGGATGGATGCGATCGGCATCGATCAGATCTGTCTTTTCCCAACCCCGATGTTGAGCCTCGGCCTGACGCCCCGGCCCGAGGTCGAAGTGGCTTTGGCACGCGCCTATAACCGCTGGCTCTGCGAGACGGTGCTGGCGGAAGAGCCGCGCATCAAATCCTCGCTCTATTTGCCGATCAACGATCCCGAGGCGACCTATAAGATGGTCAAGGATTTCGGCGACAGGAAAGGCGTGATCGGTTTCACTATCTGCTCGCCGCATTACAAGGCGACCTACGACAACGCCTATGTGAAGACCTACGCCCTGATCGAGGAGATGGGCCTGCCGCTCGTCTATCACGGCGCCTTCGCCTGGGGCGCGGACAAGAGTATCTCGCTGTGCAACCGCTTCCTGGCCGTGCATGCGCTGGGCTTCTCCTGGTTCAACATCCTGCACTGCACCAATTGGCTCGTGAACGGCATGCCCGAGCGCTTCCCCAAGCTCAAGACCATCTGGATCGAAAGCGGCCTCGCCTGGGTGCCGTTCCTGATGCAGCGGCTCGACAATGAGTGGATGATGCGCTCCTCGGAGGTGCCGCTCCTAAAGCGCCGCCCATCGGACTATATGCGCGAGATGTATTACTCGACGCAGCCGATGGAGATGGTGCACAACAAAGAGGCGCTCCAGCTCACCTTCAAGATGATCAACGCCGAGACGCAGCTGATGTATGCGTCGGATTATCCGCATTGGGACATGGACCTGCCCTCGACGATCTATGATCTGCCGTTCCTGAGCGAGACGGGCAAGCGCAACATCTTGGGCGGCAACGCCAAGCGCGTCTTCAAGCTCGATCCCGTCATGTCCGAAGCCAAGATCAAGCGCCTGGCCGCGCGCGGCGCCGCGCCGGCCGGCTGAAGCGAACGCGAACGGAGGAAACTTAAGCCATGGACACGGTCAGCTTCCGCGATCTCTCGATCGCCGAAATCGACACCAAGACGCTCCTCGCCCATGCGAGCGAGCAGGCGATCCAGCGCCATTACGAGGATTTTCTCATCGTCGATGTCGACGGCCATCATTTCGAGACCGCCTCCTTCGCCCAGATTTGCGAATACATCGACGATCCGGTGATGCGCGATCAGGCGAAGTACCAAGGGTACGGCGTCGGCGGCATCACCTCGGCGACCGCGGGCGGCGGCTATCAGAATCTGCTCGGCCGCGTGACGCGGCGCACGGGCGGCAATCCCAATGAGAAGACGCCGCCCTCGCCGCATCGCGACGTCACCTTGACCAAGCGCTGGATGGACGCGATCGGCATCGACATCGTCTGTTTGTTCCCGACGCCGATGCTCACCCTCGGCCTGACGCCGCGGCACGATGTCGAGAACGCGA
Organism: Allostellaceae bacterium; assembly: GCA_035277525.1. Taxonomy (GTDB): domain Bacteria; phylum Pseudomonadota; class Alphaproteobacteria; order ATCC43930; family CGMCC-115725; genus CAIKMD01. The sequence goes on along the minus strand of DATEKH010000287.1, from coordinate 8,004 downwards.
TGGCCCGCGCCTATAACCGCTGGCTGTGCGAGACCGTGCTGACGCAGGAGCCGCGCATCTGCTCGACGCTCTATTTGCCGCTGAACGATCCCGAAGCGACCTATAAGATGGTCAAGGACTTTGCCGGCAAGAAGGGCGTTATCGGCTTCACCATCGTCTCGCCGCGCTACAAGGCGGTCTACGACAACGCCTATATGAAGACCTACGCGCTCCTCGAAGAGGCGGGGCTGCCGCTCGTGTTCCACGGCGCCTATGCCTGGGGCGGCGATAAGAGCCTCGAGCTGTGCAACCGCTTCATGGCGGTGCATTCGCTGGGCTTCACCTGGTTCAACATCCTGCACATGACCAACTGGCTGGTGAACGGGTTGCCCGAGCGCTTCCCCAAGCTCAAAACCTGCTGGGTCGAAAGCGGCCTCGCCTGGGTTCCCTTCCTGATGCAGCGCCTCGACAATGAATGGATGATGCGCTCGTCGGAGGTGCCGCTCCTAAAGCGCCGGCCGTCGGATTACATGCGCGAGATGTATTACTCGACGCAGCCCATGGAGATGGTGAACAACAGGGAAGCCTTGGAGCTGACCTTCAAGATGATCAACGCCGAGACGCAGCTTTGCTATTCATCGGACTACCCGCATTGGGACATGGACCTGCCCTCGACGATCTACGATCTGCCGTTCTTGTCCGAGCACGCCAAGCGCAGCATCCTGGGCGGCAATGCGCGCCGCCTCTTCAATCTCGAGCCGGTGATCTCGGAGCTTAAGACCAAGCGCCTCGCCGCGCGGGTCTCGGCGTAGATTATGGTTCTGACGCTCGATCCTTCCGTTGTCGTTCCGGCCGCAGCGAAGCGGAGAGCCGGAATCCAGCGACCACTGCTCTGGATGCTCGCTTTCCGCGGGTATGACGGGGAAGGAGAAGCAAGCGTCAGGATCAGTGTGCGTCACTAAACTAGCCCGTCACGTTCGGAGGATTCTCGAGAATGGATACCGTCAACTTCCGCGATCTCTCGGTCGAGGAATTCGACACCAGGACGCTGCTCGCCCATGCCAGTCAGCAGGCGATCCAGCGCCGCTACGAAGATTTCCTGATCGTCGATGTCGACGCCCATCACTACGAGACCGAGTCCTTCGCCCAGATCTGCAATTACATCGAAGACCCGGTGATGCGCGAGCAGGCGCGCTATCAGGGCTATGGCGCGCAGGGCCTCACCTCGACCTCCGGCTCTTATCAGAACCTCATGGGCCGCGTCACGCGCAACCGCGGGCGCCGGCTCGAAAAGACCCCGCCCACGCCGCATCGCGACATCACCATGACCAAGCGCTGGATGGATGCGATCGGGGTCGATATTTCCTGCATGTTCCCGACGCCGATGCTCTTCCTCGGCACGACGCCCCGAACCGAGGTCGAGGTGGCGCTGGCGCGCGCTTATAATCGCTGGCTCTGCGAGGAAATCCTCGCGCATGAGCCGCGCATCAAATCGACGCTCTATCTGCCGTTCAAGGATCCCGAAGCCTGCTACAAAATGGTCGAGGAGTTCGGCGACAAGAAGGGCGTGATCGGCTTCACCGTGGTCTCGCCGCACTACAAGAGCGTCCACGACAACGCCTTCATGAAGACTTGGCGCGCCATGGAAGAGCGCAACCTCACCCTCGTTTTCCACGGCGCCTATGCCTGGGGCGAGGATCAGAGCCTGTCGCTCTGCAACCGCTTCATCGGCGTGCACGCGCTCGGCTTCGTCTGGTTCAACGTCATCCATCTCACCAATTGGCTGGTGAACGGGCTGCCCGAGCGCTTCCCGAAATTGAAAGTGTGCTGGATCGAGAGCGGCCTTGCCTGGATACCATTCCTGATGCAGCGCCTCGACAATGAATGGATGATGCGCTCCTCCGAGGTGCCGCTCTTGAAGCGCCGGCCCAGCGACTATATGCGCGAGATGTACTATTCGAGCCAGCCCATGGAGATGGTCAACAACAAGGAAGCCCTGGAGCTGACCTTCAAGATGATCAACGCCGAGACGCAGCTGATGTACGCGTCCGACTATCCCCATTGGGACATGGATTTGCCCTCGACGATCTACGATCTGCCGTTCCTCTCCGAGACCGCCAAGCGCAATATCCTCGGCGGCAATGCACGCCGCGTCTTCAACCTCGAGCCGATTCTCTCGGAAACGAAGATCAAGCGCCTGGCACAATCCGCGGCGCAATAGGGCGGGCCTCGCGAAACAGCGCCCCGGCCTGGAGTCGGAATCCGATCGCTTTGCGATTCCGGTATCGACGCCTCCCGCGTCATCGGACAGCCGCTGTACTGCCGATTTCGCCAAGGGACTCAGAGGAATACCCGATTGCGACGCCTCCTCCGGGGGGTGACGCTCGCTGCCAGCAGCGGCGGCGCCACCACCGAGAGGTTGTTGGTTGCAACCATCGGCCGAGGCGCAGAGGCAATGGGGATCCGAGCCAATGGACATGTTGAGCTGGTGGAACTCGGCGGCACCAATCATCACCACTGTAGCATTCAAGGTCGTTGGCGCGATCGTTCTCTACTTGGTCGGGCGCTGGCTGATCAGGCTGTCGATCAGGCTTCTTTCGCGCGTCTTGGCGGCACGACATTTCGATGCCACGCTGATGCGTTACGTCGTCAGCATCCTCGATGTCGGCCTCAATATTGTCCTCCTCGTCGCGATCCTCGGCTATTTCGGGGTTGAGACGACAAGCTTCGCCGCCTTGTTGGCCGGAGTTGGTCTCGCCGTCGGCGCGGCATGGTCTGGAATGCTGGCGAATTTCGCGGCCGGCGCATTTCTCATAATGTTTCGGCCGTACAGGGTCGGCGATTACGTGGTCGCCGGAGGGGTCGAGGGTACGGTGGTCGAGATCGGGCTCTTCAACACCACGCTGCTGACGCCTGACAGCGTTACGACCATCGTCGGAAACGCCAAAGTGTCGGGCGAGACCATCAAGAATTTCAGCACGAACGGATTTCGCCGTGTGGACCGCACCGCGCAGCTGGCGTTCGGGGTCGATCCGCTCGATGCAATTGCGCGCCTCAAACCGGCCCTCGCCTCAATTCCCAATGTCGTGGCGGATCCGCCGCCGGATGTCGAAATTCTCGAGTTCAATGCGATGGGAACGGTGCTGGCCGCGCGCCCCTATTGCCATACCGACCACTACTGGCAGGTTTATTTCGACACCAACCGCTTGATCGCCGCGACCTTCGGAACGGCCGGTTATCCGGTGCCTTACGTGGTTCAGGCACAGCGCGCCGGCCCCCCTTTGAAGTTCGCGGATTTGAAGATGGACCTCGGCGCGCGCGAGCTCGCCGCCGCGGGCGAGTTGCCCTTCCGTCGCTAGAGGATGATCTCCTGGGAGATCATGCTTTAGACGCGCCGATCCCGGGGAACCGCGAAACCAGGATTTGCCATCCGCCCTCGGCCGGGTGCGGGGAGCCGCTTCTCGTCATGCGCGACGGGCTGATATCACCGGCCCTCGGCCGAGGTGAGGGCGTAGCGCTTGTCGATCAGATCCGCCACGTGGATGTCAGTCTTGAGGAACCCTTGCGATCGCAGCCAGGCGATCTGGTTGTCGTAGCCTGAGATATTGATCCGCGCCTCCGGATCCATCGCGGGCGCACCCTTTTCGACCAGTTCGGGCGGCAGGCCGGTGAAATCGGCGATGATCTTGATGATTGCGGGCGCCGTTGGTCCGTCGCGGCGGGTTCCGTCCGGCGCGGTGAAGGCGTCGTGAATATCGCGCGCCGCCTTGCGATAAGCGGCCAGGAAACGCCTCACCATGTCGCCGCGCTGATCGGCGTCGCGCTTCGAGACGAGCAGCATGACGCCGGCCTTGTTCGGCGCGTAGTCCGACGTCCAGCCCAGGAACTTGATCTTCCCTTCGGTGACGAGGTTGAGAATCGGCCCGTTCGGCATGACCGCGGCATCGACCGTGCCGCCGATCAAGGCCGAGGTCACCGCCGAGTTCGACTGCAGCGGCTTCACCTGGACCGCGCTCATGGGAAACCCGTCGCGCTCGGCAAGGATGCCGATGATGTTGTGGAGCGCCGTGCCGGGCTGCGTGATGCCGACGCTATGCCCCGGGAGATCGTGCGGCGATTTGAGGCCGGCGGCGTAGGCCTTGTTCGAGGCCAGGAATTCGAGCGCGTGAAAGCCCTTGGCGTCGCCGCCGCTCGCGCCGATGAGCTTCACCTGGCCGTGAGCCGCGAGGTTGTAGAATCCGGCGGAAGGGCCGCAGACACCGAAATCGACATCGCCGGACGCCGTCGCGACCGCGATCGGTTCGGCGCTGGTGAAATAGATGTCCTTCACCTCGAGCCCTTCGGCCTTGAAATAGCCCAGGGCGATTCCGACCGGGACGCCGACATAGCCGACGAGCCGGGTCGTTCCCACCTGCACGGTTTCCGCTTTGGCGCCGCCGACAAGGAAGCAAAGCATCGCCAGCGCCAGCGATAGAGGCTTCATCTCGTCCCTCCCTTGGTTCGATGCCGCACGATCGGCACGCCGCTGCGCGTCGTTTTGTCTCTTCTTCGCTCTTTCGTACTGCAGATCGAGGCAAGGGTGCAACGCTCTGCGCTTTCGCGCGGCTTCCACGGCGTTCCGCGTTGAGCATGGGCCCTCGGGAGACACCAAACCTCCATTTGCCCTCCGCCCGCGGCCGCTCGTAAACTCGGCGGAGAGCCCGGGCCGCGGCCGGGAGGGGAGGGCCCATGGATACGCTCGAGGATGTCCGGTTCCGCGATCTCGCGGTTGAGGAATTCAATACGTCGACCTTGCTCGCCCATGCCCGCCAGCAGGCGGAGCAGCGCCGCTATGAAGATTTCCCGATCGTCGATGTCGACGGCCATCACCTCGAGACGATGTCTTATGCGCAGATCGTTGAATTCATTGTATTACTCCTCGCAACCCATGGAGATGGTGAACAACCGCGAGGCGCTCGAGCTCACCTTCAAGATGATCAACGCCGAGACGCAGCTCTGCTATTCCTCGGACTATCCGCATTGGGATACGGATCTGCCTGCAACGATCTACGATCTGCCCTTCCTCTCCGAAGAGGGCAAGCGCAACATTCTCGGCGGCAACGCGCTGAAGCTCTTCAAGCTCGAGCCGAACCTCGCCGACTGGAAGCACGAGCGCCGCGCCGCGCGGCAGGCGGCAGAATAGTTTGTCGGCCAACGAGCCCTATCCCTCTTCGTCGTCCCCGCGCCCTTCGTCAAGCTCGGGAGCGGGGACCCAGGGAATGCTTGAATTTGACCCTGGATTCCCGCTTGCAAGCGGGAATGACGGTTTAACTTGAGAAAGGGAGGCGTCATGAAGGTCAATGCCGCGATCGCCGAGATCCTGAAACGCGAAGGCGTGACCGACCTCGTCTGCTATCCGCGCAACGGCTTGATCGAGGCGGCCGCCGAAGCGGGGATCCGGCCGATCCTTGTGCGGCAAGAGCGCACCGGCGTGCACATGGCGGATGCGCTCGGGCGGGTTTCCTGCGGCGACCGCGTCGGCGTCTTCGCCATGCAGCAGGGGCCCGGTACCGAGAACGCCTTTGGCGGCGTCGCTCAAGCCTTTGCCGAATCCGTACCGCTCGTGGTGATCCCGGCGGGGCATCCGCGCGCCCAGGCCGGCGTCAAGCCCAATTTCAGCGCCGCAGTCAATTTCCGCAACGTCACCAAATCGGTCGAGCAGGTGACCGTGCCGTCAGCGGTGCCCGATGCCATGCGCCGCGCCTTCACTCAGGCGAAGAACGGCCGACCCGGCCCGGCCATGGTCGAGGTGCCGGTCGATCTCTGGACCGAGGAGGTGCCGGAGCCGCTGGTCTATCAAAAGACGCCGCGTCTCAAGGTCGGGCCCGATCCGCGCGCGGTCTCGGCCGTGGCCGAGGCCCTCCTTGCGGCCGAGCGGCCAGTGATCTTCGCCGGCCAGGGCATCCATTATGCCAAGGCCTGGAAGCAGCTTCAGGATCTGGCCGAGCTTTTGGAAGCGCCGGTCGGCACCAGCAATCCCGGCAAAAGCGCTTTCGATGAGACGCATCCCTTGGCCTTGGGCGCCGGCAGCACGACGCATTCGAAGCAATTCCACCGCATGCTGCAGAAGGCCGATCTCATCTTCGGCGTCGGCTGCAGCTGGACCGCGACGCCCTTCAACATGCAGATGCCCAAGGGCAAGGCGATGGTGCATCTGACGCTCGATCCGGGCGATATCAACAAGGACATTGCCAGCAATCTCGCGCTGGTCGGCGATGCGGGGCTGGCGCTCGATGCGCTCCTCGAGGAATTGCGCGATCGGCTTCACGGCAAGCCGCGCGGGCGGCTCGCCGCGGTGACGGGCGAGATCCGCGCGCTCAAGGAGGAATGGCTCGGGACGTGGATGCCGCATTTGACCTCCAACACCGCGCCGCTCTCGCCCTACCGCGTGATCTGGGATCTGATGCATACGGTCGATGTCGCCAACACGATCGTGACGCATGATTCGGGCAGCCCGCGCGATCAGCTCGTGCCGTTCTGGGTGTCGAAGACGCCGCGCTCCTATATTGGCTGGGGCAAGAGCACGCAGCTGGGCTATGGCCTCGGGCTTGCGATCGGCGCCAAGCTCGCCGCGCCCGAAAAGCTCTGCATCAATGTCTGGGGCGATGCCGCGATCGGCTTCACCGGCATGGATATCGAGACGGCGGTGCGCGCCAAGCTGCCGATCCTGTCGATCCTCATGAACAATTCGGTGATGGCGGCCGAGCTCAACGTGATGAAGTATTCGACCGAGACCTATCACTCGACCGATATCAGCGGCAATTACGCGGATTTCGCGCGCGCTCTCGGCGCCTGGGGCGAGCGCGTGACCGAGCCGCAAGCGATCGTGCCTGCGATCAAGCGCGCGGTCGAAAAGACCAAGGAGGGCACGCCGGCCCTCCTCGAATTCATCACCGAACGGCAGAGCCCGCGCTCGGCCGAGGCGTGAGCCCCAGCCGGCGGGCTGCGGCGTCAGTCGCGCTGCATGATGATATTGCCGGAGATTTCCTCGATCCGGTCGAGGCGGACGAGCACGGCTGCGCCCTTCTTCTCGGGATCGGGCTTGCGCTCGGCCTCGGGGATCAATTCCCACACCTTGTCGCGGTCGGCGCCGCTCGTGAGCACCCGGGCGTCGCCGTAAAAGCGTATGACACCGCCGCGATAGGGAATTTCCTTCGCGCGCGCGGCGTTGCGATAGAACACGACGATGTGCGGGTTCTCGTTGACGCGCGTCAGGGCGCTGCGGCCGCTGCGCTCCCAATAGCACAGCGTGTCGTCGTTGAAGGCAACGACGCTGCCCTTGGGGCTGATCTGCGGACGGCCGTCCTTGGTCGAGGTTCCGACCAGGCAGGGCGTGCCGTCGGCGAGCGCCGAATTCAGCAGGTTGCGAATCTGTTCTGTTATCTTGATCATGCTTGCTTGTCTCCCCTCGATCCTCACGCGGCCGGCTTACGATGGCCGACAGATTGAGGGATTGACGGGCGATGCGCAAGGGTCGCGCGGCTTGATCCTGCCCATCGCGCGGCCCACAATCGCGCGGGGAGTCCAATGCAGAAAATCTCGGTCCGATGCTGCGTCGTGGGCGGCGGCCCGGCCGGCGTGATGGCGGGATTGCTGCTCGCCCGCGCCGGCATTGACGTGATTGTGATCGAAAAGCACGCGGATTTCCTGCGCGATTTCCGCGGCGACACGATCCATCCCTCGACCCTCGAAGTCATGCACGAGCTGGGATTGCTCGAGGCGTTTCTGGCGCTGCCGCATCAAAAGGCGACGACGCTCTCGGCGCAGATCGGCGATACCGCCGTGACCATGGCGGATTTCTCGCATCTCAAACTCCGCTGCCCCTATATCGCCTTCATGCCGCAATGGGATTTTCTCGATTTCCTTGCCGGCCATGCCGAACGCCTGCCCCGCTTCGGCCTGATGCGGCGCGCCGAGGCGAGAGAGTTGATCGAGGAGGACGGGCGCGTCGTCGGCTTGCGCGCGAGCACGCCCGACGGCGCGCTC
>DATEKH010000286.1:0-14584 GCA_035277525.1 Allostellaceae bacterium | reverse complement strand
GCCAACCAGAAGGGCGGCGTCGGCAAAACCACCACGGCCATCAATCTCGCCACGGCCTTGGCAGCGGCGGGCGAGCGCGTCCTGCTGATCGATCTCGATCCCCAAGGCAATGCCTCGACGGGATTGGGGATCGCAACTGCGGCCCGGCGGGTGACCAGCTATGACGTGCTCGCCGGCGAACAACCGCTCAACGCTGCGGTGGTTTCGACCATCGTGCCGCGGCTCGCCATCCTTCCATCATCGGTCGAGCTTGTCGGTGCCGAGCTTGAGCTCGTGGTCGAGGATCGGCGCGAATTTCGTCTGGCCGACGCGCTGCAGGCGGCGCCGTTGGAGTTCGACTATGTGCTGATCGATTGTCCGCCATCGCTCGGATTGCTGACGCTCAACGCGCTTGTCGCGGCGAATGGCGTGCTGGTGCCGCTGCAATGCGAATTCTACGCACTCGAGGGCTTGTCGCACCTTGTGCGCACCATCGAGCGCGTGCGCCAGCACCTCAACCCCGGGCTCGAGATCCAGGGCGTCGTCCTTACCATGTTAGACCGGCGCAACAATCTCTCCGAACTGGTTGCCGCCGATGTGCGCAATCATTTCGGCGACCGCGTCTATGAGACCGTGATCCCACGCAACGTGCGGATTTCGGAATCGCCATCCCATGGCAAACCCGTGCTGCTCTACGATTTCCGCTCGCCCGGCGCGCAGGCCTACGTGCTTCTGGCGAGCGAAATCTTGAAGCGCGAGAGGAGACTGACCGCATGAGCGAAGAACCGCGCCCGCGAATGATGGGCCGTGGCTTGGGACGTGGCTTGTCCGCGCTGTTGGGCGATGGCGCCAGCGAGGAAGCCGCCAAGAATTTGCGCCATGTTGCAACCGAGCTGTTGCAGCCGGGACGTTTCCAACCGCGACGGCATTTCGACCAGGAGAGCTTGGACGCGCTCGCCGACTCCGTGCGCGCGCAGGGTATCCTCCAGCCGATCCTGGTGCGGCGCAGCCCCGAAAATCCGAACCACTACGAAATTCTCGCGGGCGAGCGGCGATGGCGCGCGGCGCAGGCGGCGCGTCTGCACGAAGTCCCGGTGCTGGTGCGCGAATTGGGCGACCGCGAGGCCTCGGAAATCGCGCTGGTCGAAAATGTTCAGCGCCAGGATCTCAATCCGATCGAGGAAGCGCAAGGCTATCACCGACTGATCGACGAATTCGGCCACACGCAAGACGCGCTCGCGAGCGCGCTCGGGAAAAGCCGCAGCCACATTGCCAACACGCTGCGGTTACTCAATCTGCCCGACGAGATTCAGACGATGATCGCCGACGGACGCCTGACCGCCGGACATGCGCGCGCGCTCGTGACAGTCAGCGATCCGGTGCAGATCGCGCACGAGATCATCGCGCAAGGCTTGAACGTGCGGCAGACCGAAGGCTATGTCCGCGCGCGCGGTAATCAGCGTGACGGCAAGTCCGGCGGCAAACGCTCCGATCAACCCAAAGATCCGAATGTCGCAGCGCTCGAACAAGAGCTTGCCCAGCTTCTCGGGTTGAAGGTTACGATCCGCGCCGATCAGGATGGCGGCGCTTTGTCGATCCGCTACAGGACGCTCGATCAGCTCGATCTGGTTCTTGCCAAGCTGCGCACCCCGCACTGAATCTTCGGCGCATTCCCTGCTTGGTCAAAAGATCGTCGACGCTGAATATTGTCTGCTATTGTCCATTCCCGTCACCGTTATTTGCCAAGTCGGCGGTCGCGGCTTAGTGATTTGTCAAATTCCGGTTCGCCCGCAATAAAATAGACCATGATCTCCCGCATCGCCCTCATCACGCTCGCCGGTCTTCAATTGGCGGCCTGCGCCGACTTTCCGGCCCGTCGTCCGGTCATCAACAGCGCAAGCTATGACTGGACCGACCAGGTCCGCGACGCTCAGGGCTTTCCGCTTCCGGGATGGGGCGATGTGATCGCCCCGAATGGCGGCTCCGGAAGCATGTAAAGCGGCGGCCGCACCGGTCTTTTCGGTGCCGGTCGCGATCGCGCTGACTTAGCGGCGTGTCCGGGCTGCGGCGGCGCTGCGCGCAATGCGCATCAGTGCGGCGCGGCAGATCGATTCGGCCGGGATGCCGGTGCTCTTCGCGTCGGCCTCGGCTTGGTGCAACGCCTCGAGCGCGGCTTCGGCGCGCGGCGGCGGCCACAGCCGCAGCTGCTGCTTGAAGCGATCGACGAGCTTGAAGAACAGCGGCGGGCGCAGCTTCAAAGCCTCATCCTCGCTGGCGCCGGCGGCGAGGCGGACGCCCGCGAGATGGAGCCGCTGGAAATGGCGCAATTCGGCGCGCAGCACGGCCACCGGCTGCGCGCCCTCGCCGAAGGCGCGATTGAGCGCGCGCTCGAGTTGGCCGGCATCGCCCTCGGCGGCGGCGAAAGCGACTTCGTCGGCCGATAAGTCGGCGCTGTCGCCAATGGTCGCCATGACCTCGGCCTCGCCGACCGTGCCGCCATCGCCGGCGTAGAGCGCGAGCTTTTCCAACTCGCGCCGGCTCAATTCGCGATCGCCGCCCAAATGTGCGGTGAGATAGGGGATCGCCTCGGACCGCAGTACGATCTTGCGGGCGCCGAGGATCTCGCGCGCGAGCTCGGCGATCTCGCGCGGACCGTCGAGATAGCACGCGATCGCCGCTGCCGCTTTGGCGCTCTCGAAGGCGCGCCGTAGGCTCGAGCGCGGGCCGAGATCGCCGGCCTCGACGAGGATGAACGCATCGCCAGGTGGCGGGGCCTTGAAAAAACGCTCGAACGCCGCGCCGAGCGCGTCATCGCCGCCACGCACGCGCAAGAGCCGCCTGCCGCCGGTCAGACTGAGACTCGCCGCTTCGTCGCTGAGCCGCGCCGGATCGCCGGCGAGCGTCCCGCCCTCGAGCTCCGAAACCCGAAACGCATCGTTGAGATCGGGGCAGACCGCGGCGGCGAGCCAGCCGGCGCGCTCGCGCACCAGGCCGGCATCGGGTCCGAAGACGAGAGCAGCCCGGATCTCCTTGTCGGGCGATTTGAGGAACGCCGCGATCCGCGCTGCGGGAAGCTTCATCGCGCCGCAGATTTCGCGCGCAACTGGTGCATGAAGATGGACATGCGCATCGTCATTTCCTGGGCCACCTGCTGCAGCGCGCGGTCGCGCGCGTCATCCGCCGCAACCTGCGTCGCGTAGGAATCGGTGAGCTGATTGAAATCGCTGATGGCGCGGCTCGAATTGGAGTAGAGCGCCTTGCCGCTTTGGATGTCGAACAGCGAATAGCTGGCGCTCACGGTGATCTCGCTACTGGCCGCCGTGGCATTGCGCTGGATGCCGAGATCCGCGCGCGACACGGTGAGGAGCGTCTGCAAGCGCCATTGCGCCGGCACGGATCTTCCCGCGGGATTGAGGTTCTCGCGCAACGCCAGCTCGAGAATCTGTCCAGGGCGGTCGCGAATCGGGTCGACCACGATCGCCGCGAGCTCCGGGTCCCACTCTTGCGTGCCGCGCCGCGCGTAAAGCGGGCGGAAGCCGCAGCCAGCAAGCGCGAGCGCGAGAGGGAGGAGGATGCCGCGCCGCGAGAGCGCTGCGTTAGAGCACGACATTGACGATCCGATTGGGCACGACGATGGTTTTGCGCGGCGTCTTGCCGCCGAGCGCCTTGACCACGGCGGGTAGGCCCAGCGCCGCCGCGGTCGAGGTTTCCTGCGAGGCATCGCGCGGCAGATCGACCGTGCCGCGCAGCTTGCCGTTGACTTGCACCGCGAGCGTGACCGTCTCTTCGGCGGCGAGCGCGGGGTCGAAGCTGGGCCAGGGCTCGTCGGCCAATAGCCGCCCGGGGCGCAAGATCTGCCATAGCTCTTCGCACAGATGCGGCATCATCGGGCCGGCGAGCCGCACCGCGGCTTCGAGCCCTTCGCGCAGCACCGCGCCGAGCTGTTGCGGATCGCTCCCCGCGTCAACCGCCTCGAGGCGATTGGTGAGCTCGCGGATGCGCGCGACCGCGCGGTTGAAGCGAAACTTGTCGAGGTCGTCGGTGACGTCGCGGATGGTGCGGTGGATGGCGCCGCGCAGCTCCGCGCTTGATGGGCCGAGCTTAGCCGGCATCGCCACACCCGGGCGGGGCAGCGGGATCGCCGGCTCGCTCACCAGCCGGTGAAGCCGATTGACGTAACGCCATGCGCCTTCGATCCCAGCATCCGTCCATTCGAGATCGCGCTCGGGCGGGCTGTCGGAGAGGAGATAGAGCCGTGCCGTGTCCGCACCAAAGGCGTCGACGATCGCATCGAGCCCGACCAGGTTCTTGTGCGATTTCGACATTTTCTCGATGCGGCCGATGGTGACGGGCTTGCCCTGCGCATCGACCGCGGCGCCGGCGGCGGTCCTGGTGACCTCTTCTGGAAACAGCCATTCGCCGTCGGCGCTCTTATAGGTCTCGTGGCACACCATGCCCTGGGTGAAAAGTCCGGCGAAGGGCTCGGTGACGCCGAGATAGCCGCACTGCTTCAACGCGCGGGTGAAGAAGCGCGAATAGAGCAGATGGAGCACGGCGTGCTCGATGCCGCCGATATATTGATCGACCGGAAGCCAGTAATCGACTTCGGATCGGACCATCGCGCTCGCGGCGCGCGGCGAGCAGAAGCGCGCGAAATACCACGAGGATTCGAAGAACGTGTCGAACGTGTCGGTCTCGCGCTCGGCGGCGCCGCCGCAGCGCGGGCATTTGACGTGCTTCCAGGTCGGATGATGCGCGAGCGGGTTGCCCGGCTGATCGAAGCTCACATCCTCGGGCAGCTTTACCGGGAGGTCCTTCTCCGGCACCGGCACGATGCCGCATTGGCCGCAATGGATCACCGGGATCGGACAGCCCCAGTAGCGTTGGCGCGACACGCCCCAATCGCGCAGTCGGTAGGCGATGGTGCGCTCGCCCGACCCCAGCGCCAACAGCTTGTCGGCGGCGGCGCGCTTGGCCGCGGCGGTCTCGAGCCCGTCGAGGAAGTCCGAGTTGAAGACGGTGCCGGGTTCGGTATAGGCCTCGCCGCCGATTGCGAAACTCTTGGGGTCGGCGCCGGGCGGCAGCACGACGGGTTTCACCGGCAGGCCGTATTTGCGCGCGAAATCGAGGTCGCGCTGGTCATGGGCCGGACAGCCGAAGATCGCGCCGCTGCCATATTCCATCAGCACGAAATTGGCGACGTAGACCGGCAGCTCCCAGCCGGGCACGAAGGGATGGATCGCCTTGATGCCGGTATCGAAGCCGCGCTTTTCCGCGGTCTCGAGCACGGCCTCGCTCGTGCCCATGCGGTTGCACTCGGCGATAAAATCGGCAAGCGCTGTGTTCTTCGCTGCGAGCTCGGCCGCGAGCGGATGATTGGGCGCGATCGCGCAGAACGCGGCGCCGTAGAGCGTGTCGGGCCGCGTCGTAAAGACCTCGAGCCGGTCGCTGCGGGTTTTCAGAGCGAAGAAGGCGCGCGCCCCTTCGGATTTTCCGATCCAGTTCTCCTGCATCACGCGCACGCGCTCGGGCCAGCGCTCCAATGTCTTCAGCGCAGCGAGCAGATCGTCGGCATAGTCCGTGATCTTCAAGAACCATTGCGACAGCAAGCGCTTCTCGACGAGCGCGCCGGAGCGCCAGCCGCGGCCGTCGATCACTTGCTCGTTGGCGAGAACGCTGTGTTCGGCGGGATCCCAATTCACCCAGGACTCCTTGCGGTAGGCGAGGCCGGCCGCGAGGAAATCGAGAAACATCTTCTGTTCGTGGCGGTAATAGCCGGGATGGCAGGTCGCAATCTCGCGCCGCCAATCATAAGCCAATCCCATGCGCTTCAGCTGCGTGCGCATCACCGCGATGTTCTGCAGCGTCCAGCTCGCGGGATGAACCTTGCTCGCGATCGCCGCGTTCTCCGCCGGCAGGCCGAACGCGTCCCATCCCATCGGATGCAGCACGTTGAAGCCCTGGGCGCGCTTGTAGCGCGCGACCACGTCGCCCATGGTGTAATTGCGAACATGGCCGACATGGAGCTTGCCCGAGGGATAGGGAAACATCTCGAGCACGTAGTATTTCGGCCGTCCGGGCGCCGCCTCGACGTGAAACACGCCGCGCTCGCGCCAGACCGTCTGCCACTTCTCCTCGGTTTCCTTGGCGTTGTAACGCGGCATGCCCGCGAAGCCCGTCCGGCTCCTATCGATGCTCCGGCACGCGACCGCTTACTGCGCCACGCTGCTCATGCGGATCTGGCGCGCGCGCGCCAGAATCGCATTCTCGATGCCGGTCCCCGTGGTCTGATCGACCGGTGCGTCGACCCATTGCCCATCCTTGTTTTTGTCCTGGCGGAAGACGCGGGCGCGCACGCCATCGGCGCGCAAATCGCGGCCAAGGATGAAGATGTTGATCTTGAACCGCTCATTGGGCGTTTCGGGCGGGCTGTACCAGTCGGTGATGATGGTGCCGCCGAAGGGATCGGCCGAGGCGAGGGGCATGAACGAAATCGTGTCGAGCGAGGCGTGCCACAGGAAACTGTTGACGCCGATGGCGCTGCCGCCACCGCCCGAATTGTTGCCCTTGTCGGGCGCGAACAAGGTGTCTATCAGGCTCGTCGGCTTGCCGCCTTCGGGGCGATCGCGGTAGTCGGAGTAATCGGTCGGATCGCTCCAGCGCGGATCGACGCCATAGGGGTCCGCGGCGCGGCGTTGCGCGTCCGGGTCGTTGTTGCCCCAGCGGTTGGGATCGAACCAGCTCGAGCAGCCGCCGACCAGGGTCAGCGCGACGACGCACAACCCGATGCGATACCCGATCCGACCGGCTTTGACCCACATCGCCCCGCTCCTTGCGCACGCTTTTTGCTTCGGCGGCGCCGTGCGCCCCCTCAAGTCAACAGCTTAACCCAGAGCGACGCCCGCGCAAAGAGCGCCGCTTCAAGCGGCGCGGCCGTGGGAGGGGGAGCGGTTCGGTTCGGTCGGTAACACCCCCGGCGGCGGGCGCTTCAGCCAGCGCCGCAGCCGCGCATAAAAATTCGGCATGGCGTACCGAAAACAGATCAGGAACCACGCACGCAGCCCCATATCCGGCGAGATATATTCCTTGTAGACGAGCACGTCGTGCCCGAGATAATCGACGCGCTGCGTGACGAAAAAGCGGAGAAACGGATCGCTGGCGAGAAGCTCCTGGTAAAAGGCGACGTGGCCTTCGTGACAGAGATAGAGCTTGTTGAAGCCCATGGCGAAGGGCACGAGCGGCTTGCGGCGCGAGCCATACCAGGCGAAATATCCCGCCGTCACATTCGGCCAACCCACCCGGAGGAAATCGTCGAGCGCGATCACGCCATGCGCAGCGATCGTCGCCTCGGCAAGCCGCAGATCGCTTTCGACAATCTCCTGCCAATGGCCGCCATCGATGCTGAAGAGACGGGCCGGCCCGACCTGGTTGAGGACGTCGTCGGGCTTGACCGTCTGGGACGACCGAGGGTCGATGACGACGCGCCCGGCATCAACGCCAAAACGTGCGAGGTTGCTCTCCAAAATCGCTCGGTCGCCTCTTCCGGACCGGTCCCGATTGAGCTGCTGCTGTTCGAAAATATCAATGCAATAGGCTTTCTCGGCGCCGCTCAAGCCGAGGCAGATGGCGACCAACGACCTGCCGTGGTGAGCGCCGATCTCGACCGCCGATCCCGCCAGGTTGCACGCGCTTTGGCCGAGCAGGACGGCGCGAAAAATCTCGGCATCCGTGCGCGCGAACCAGCCGTCGATCGATTTGCGGCCGCGGGAGACGTAGCGTGCCAGCGCAGCATTCTGTTGTGATTTCATGCGCGCGAATTCTGGCAGGCATGGTGGCGCTTTCAGTTCAAGACTTCGTGAGGAATTGTGCGGCTTTCGCGATGGGTGCGGGCTTGACCGAAGCGCGGCCGGCTTGCAGCCTTGCCGTCAGGAGGCGCCGCTCGAAGCGGCGATGAGGACTTGCTCGAGCCCCGTGCCATTGCCGCGAACCTCGCCGCGCTGCGCCAAAGAATGGCGGCGGCAGCAACAGCTGCGCGCCGCGATCCCGGGGCGATCGAGCTCGTGGCCGTGTCAAAGACCCATCCGGCCGAGGCGGTCGAGGCGGCGCTCGCCGCCGGTCAGCGCGTCTTTGGCGAAAACCGGGTCCAGGAGGCGCAGGCAAAGTATCCGCCATTCAAGGCGCGCTTCCCCGATCTCCGCCTCCATCTCATCGGGCCGTTACAGACCAACAAGGTCAAGGAGGCGGTCGCGCTGTTCGATGTGATCGAGACGCTCGATCGTCCGCGCCTGGCGGAGGCGCTGGCTAAGGAAATGCAGCGGCAGCTGCGGCCCCTGCCCTGCTTCATCGAGATCAACACTGGCCGCGAGCCGCAAAAGGCCGGCATTCTGCCCGAGGCGGCCGACGCTTTCGTCGCCGAATGCCGCACGCGCTGGAAGCTCGATGTGCGCGGCCTGATGTGCATCCCGCCCGAAGGACAGGATCCGGCGCCCTATTTCGATCTCCTCGCGGGGATCGCCAAGCGCAACGGTCTCTCGGCGCTCAGCATGGGCATGACCGCGGATTTCGAGATCGCGATTGCTCGCGGCGCGACGCTCGTGCGCGTCGGCACTGCAATCTTCGGTCATCGGCACGAGCCCGCTAAGACGGGGCCCGGGTGACGACGCAGCTTTCCTGGTCCGCGTCGGCGAGCACCGCGAGCAAATCCGGCTTCGCTAACGCGACGCAGCCGGCGGTCGGCGCGAAATCCGCGCTCGCGAGATGCAGGAAGATCGCGCTGCCCATCCCGGCGATGACGGGCAGGTCGTTATAGCCAAGCGGAACCACCAGATCGTAAAGCTCGTCGGCCCGCCACAAGGCTTCGGCGTGCGCCGAATAAGGTAGGCAGATCAAAGAATTATATCCCTGATCGGTGGCCGCGTCGCACCACCCGTCGTCGCGGGCGATCGGCCGCAATGGCAAGCCGGTGGGCGGCGGGGCGAGGCGATCCGGGCGGTACATCAGGAAGCGCATGGGGAGCCGGCCGGCAGGGGTCGCGCCGTCCCCTTCGCGCTTGGCCGCGCTGATCCCGTTGCGGCCGATCGCGCAGCGCAGCGAGCGGCCGTTCCATAGCGCCGTGCCGTCCCCGTTCACCAGCAGGTCCATCACGCCAATTTGCCTCTTTCCCCGGCGGGGCGTGAGCAATTTCGCATGGCCCTCCCCTATATTATTTCGCGATGAGCTTTGTGGCCGAGACACCGTTTCTGTTGCCGGCCGATCCCCGGTTTCGCGAGGCGCGGGAGCGCGAGGCTCGATACGGGCGGTTGCGCCGCACCGCGATCCTCGCTGCGGGCCTGCTTCATGCGGCCGCCATCGCGGCGTTTTTGCTGCGCTGGCCGTTTCCCGCCCCGACTCGCTCCGAGCCCGCCCCGATCTCGGTCGCGCTCGTCACCGAAGTCCCGAAACCGCCGCCGCCTGCGCGCCCTGCTCCGCCGCGTCAGCCGCCGCACGAGCTCGTGTCCGGACCCGACCAGACGACCACGGCGCCGCCGCAGGCCGAGGCTAAAGGTCCGCAAGCCGCGCCGAAGTCGGCGTCCGAAGAAGAGAAAAAGGACAAAGCCGCAGCCCTCGCCGAAGCCACATCGTCGCCGCCGGCGGTACCGAAGGCGAAGCCGGCGCCCAAGGAAGCCAACCGCGAAATGGCGCCTGAGCCGCACAAGCGCGGATCGGTCAATCGCGCTCCGGGCGAGACCACCACCGAGGGTGACCCTTATCTCAACCATATGTACGCGATGATCGAGCAGCACCGCTCCTATCCGGCCAATGCGATCGGTCCGCTCGGCCTGCGGCTCGAGGGCACGGCCGTCTACCTGATTGCCGTTTCCCCTGCAGGCGCGCTCGAAGGCATTCGACTCGAGCGCTCCTCGGGCGCGCCGGTGCTCGATACGACGGCGCGCAACATGATCGAAGAAGCCGCGCCCTTCCCGCCCTTGCCGAGCTATTTCCCACGCGGCAGCGTCACGCTCACCGTGACCATCCACATCTTTCCGTCGGCCTCCTAACGCGCTATTCTTTGACGAGATGGGGATGGAGTTCCCCGAAACCGCCCGCGAGGGCTGATGACTCCTGCCGCGCGACGACCGCGGGCGGAGTGCGCCTGTGACCCGCCGCGCAAGGCGGGTTTTTTATTGCTTGCGCGGAGCACGGGAGGCGGGCGGTGAACCTTCGAGCGAAACCTAGCGGCGTTCTCGCGAGACACGCCGAATGAATCCCGCGGCCTTGATCAGCGTCGCGCTGGGCGGCGCACTCGGCTCGCTCGCCCGCTACGCGGCCGGAATCTATATCGGCCGATGGCTCGGGACCGCCTTCCCTTGGGGAACGCTCTTCATCAATGTCTCGGGATCATTCCTCATCGGCGCCTTCGCCGAGGCCTTTGCGCTGCGCTGGGATGCCGCGCAAGCGACGCGAGTCTTTCTCGTCGTCGGCATCTGCGGCGGCTACACGACCTTCTCGACCTTCTCGCTCGATGTCGTCACGCTGCTCGGCCGCGGCGAACTCGTCGCGGCTATATCCTACGCGGTCGCATCGCTCGTGCTATCGGTCGCGGCGCTCTATGCCGCGCTGCACGTGATGCGGGTCTTGCTGGTTTGATCTCGCTTAGACCGGCTTTGCCATCATGTGATCGATGGCGCCGAAGATCGAGCGGCCCCCGGCGTCGAGCATTTCAATGCGGACGCGGTCGCCGTATTTGAGAAACGGCGTCTTGGCCGAGCCGCCGTTCATCTCTTCGACCGCGCGCGCCTCGGCGATGGTGGCATAACCGCGCTTCGGATCGTGATTGGACACGGTGCCGCCGCCGACGATCGTGCCGGGGCTCAAGCTTTGCGTGAGCGCGCAATAGGAAATCATCTTGTCGAAGCCGTGCACCGCTTCGCCGGCATTGGGATCGCCGAACAGCTTGCCGTTGATCGAGCAGCGAATCGGCAGATGCAGCCGTGTATCGCGCCAGGCCGGCCCAAGCTCGTCGGGCGTGACGCAGACCGGCGTGAAGACCGAAGCGGGCTTCGAGCGCGTGAAGCCGAAAGACCTTTGCAACTCGACTGCTTGGAGATTGCGCAGCGAGACGTCGTTGACCAGCATCACGAGCTCGATCTTCGACGCCGCGACCTCGGGACTCGCGCCATAAGGCACCTCGCTGGTGACGACCGCGACCTCGCCTTCGAAATCGACGCCCCAATCCTCGCTGCCGATCGGCACGTCCTGGGTCGGGGCCAGGAACCCGTCGGATCGACCCTGATAAACGCTCGGCTCTTTTTGGAACCAGTCGGGCGCGGGCCGGCCCTTGGTCATGCGATAGCGATGCGATTCATAAGCCGTACCATCGAGCCATTGAAAGGAGCGCGGCAAGGGCGAGTGGCACAGCGCTTCGTCGAACGCCGTCGCGTTGTTGAGCCCGTCCATCAGCCGGCGGTAGCGGTCCTCGAGCAGAGGCTTGCACTCGGCCCAGCGGTCGAAGGCCGCGCGCAAAGAGGGGGCGATGTCGGCCGCGCTGGTCATGCGCTTCAGATCGCGCGACACCACGACCAATTCGCCGTCGCGATCGCTCGTGCGCAAGGTTGCGAGCTTCATGCCACCCTCCTCTTCAATCGTAGCGATCGAGCCGGCGCCGCGTCAGGCGGCGAAGATCTCGTCGAAGAAATTACGCATCGCCTGCCATGAGCGCTTATCGGCCTTCTCGTTATAAGCCGCAGGCAGGCCAGTGGTCGGCAGATTCCAGTTGGTGAAGGTATGGACGGCGCCGCCATAAGAGACGAACTGCCAATCGACCTTCGCGTCTTCCATCTCCTTCTCGAACGCGGCGACCTCGGGCGGCGGCACGACCGGATCGATCGCGCCGTGCAGCACCAGCACCTTGCCCTTGATGTTCCTGGCGTCGGCCGTGTTGGGCGTGTTGAGCTGGCCGTGGAAGCTGACGACGCCGGCCAAATCGGCACCGCTGCGCGCGAGCTCCAGCACCACGATGCCGCCAAAGCAATAGCCGATTGCGGCAACTTTCTTCGTGTCGACCTGCGGCTGCTTCACCAGGATATCGAGGCCGGCCTTGGCCCGCGCCCGCGTCAAGGCGCGATCCTTGTAATAGGGCGCCGAGATCTGCTCGCATTCGGGAAAGGTCTTGGCGCGCACGCCCTTGCCGAAGACATCGAGCGCGAAGGCGACATAGCCGAGCTCGGCCAGCATTTGGCTGCGCTTGTGCATGTATTCTTGGCAGCCGTTCCATTCATGCGCGACGAGGATGCCGGGCCGCTTGCCCGATTTCGCGTCGTCATAAGCGAGATAGCCCTCGCACGCCGTGTCGCCCTGCCGGTATTCGATGAATTGCGTCTTGATCATTTCGACCCTCCCGCCTTTCTTGCCGTTGCCGCGTGCGGCCTTGCGCCTGTCCTAGCATTGGCCGGGGGCGATCGGCAACCAGCCGCGTCGCCGCCCCGGCTGGATCGTTAATCGTAGATGCGAACGAGCACGGGCACGTGATCGGAGCCCCGCTCCCAATCGCGCGCGGTGCGATGCACCGCGGCGCCGGCGAGCCGCTCCTTCAAGACCGGCGTGACCCAGACGTGATCGAGCCGCCGCCCGCGGTCGGAAGCCGCCCAATCGCGCGCGCGATAGCTCCACCATGTGTAGAGCTTTTGCTCGGGCGGGATGAAATGCCGCACGGCATCGACGAAACTGGCCGAATCTTGCAGCCGGCCAAGCTTTTCGACCTCGATCGGCGTGTGGCTGACCACGTCGAGGAGCTGCTTGTGCGACCAGACATCGGTCTCGAGCGGCGCGATGTTGAGATCGCCGACGAGAATCATCGGCTTGTCCGCGCGCCGCCGGCCTTTGAACCATCCCGTGACCTCATCGAGAAAGCGCAATTTATGCGCGAATTTCGGATTTTCTTCGGGATCGGGAATGTCGCCGCCCGCCGGCACATAAAGATTGTGCAGCTCGATTCCGCCCGGCAACTCGCCGATCGCGTGGCGGCAATCCGCGCGCCCGCACCAGCCTTCGCTGCGCGCGTTTTCGAGCGGAACCCGCGACAGGATGGCGACGCCGTTATAGCCCTTCATGCCGTGGACCAGCATGTTCCGAAATCCCAACGCCTCGGCTGCTTCGCGCGGGAAGAATTCGTCGGGCGTTTTGGTTTCCTGCAGGCAAAGAATGTCGGGCTTCAGTTCCTCGACCGCGCGCTTGACGAGATCGATGCGCAGCCGGACGGAATTGATGTTCCAAGTGACGAGGGTGAGCGCCAAGGGTCTAGTCCGCCTTTGCCGGCAAGCTGCGCTCGAGCCAGTCCATCATCACCGCCGCGATCTCCGCGTTGTTCTTTTCGAGCATCAGCATATGACCGTTGCCGCGCACGCCGACATCCTTGAGCTGGATAAAACTGGGATGCACGCCGGCCTGCTCGAGGAACTTGACCGTGAGATGATCGAACACCGCGTGGTAGGACGCTTCGCCCGTCAGAACGAGGATCGGCACCTTGCGAAGATTGGGCAATTGCCGCGCCGGCTCCTGCTGCAGCCAGCCGCGCGCGAGGCCTGGACCGTCGGGCACGGCCTGCCGCACCGGCACCAACTCCCAGGGCGACGATACCGGCGGGTCATAGGTCAGCGGAATCGACGTGAGGCCCCAGGGCCGCGCCCTGCTGCCGGCGTGATAGAATTCCGGCGGCCCGACATGCTGGAGCCCGATTTCGTAGAAGGGCGGCCCGCTCGGTTCGACCTGAAGCAGCGCCTTGACCGTGTCCGGCCGCGCGTCGGCGACCGGCCAGCCGAACGCGCCCGATTGCGAATGGGTAAGCAGGATCGACGGCCCGATCTTGTCGATGAGCGCGATCAGCGCATCGCGGTTCAGTTCCTGCTGGCGCGCGAAATCGGCGATCGTCGGCATTTGCGAGGCGAAGAACTGATCGAATACCACATCGCCGGGCGCGTCGCCGCCCGGCCATTGCGTATGGAGTGCCGCCTGCGGCCACAGACCTTGGCGCTTGATCGCGACGAAGCGCTGTTGCGCGGCATCGACATCGGGGTCGCGGATCGGACCATGGCACGCGGCGCGATAGGCGGAACGGCCGCGCCCGACCTGATCGACGACATAAACCGCGTAACCGCGGCGCAGAAAATGCTGCGCCCAGCCTTCGCGGCCATCGGGCGTGCCGGTGTAATTCGTGCCCGACTGGCTGCCGCCATGAACCATGATGACCGGACAGGGGTAAGCGAGGTTTTGCGGGATCTGGAATTCCGCATAGAGTTGACCGGTGAGGATGCGCTTGCCGTCCATCGTCTCGTAGCGGCCGCCGGCGAAGAGATAGCCCTGCCGCGCGATCGTCAAAGGCTCGGTTGCCGCCATGATCGGTGCCTCTCCTCCTCAAGCCGCTGTTTGAAGCACAAAAGCGGTGCGGCTAGAAGAGAAAGCAATCCGCAGCGCCTGCGCGCTGCGTGACGCTGCAGCGGCGGAACAACGCGTCGTTCCCGGAGAACGCGGCGAGCAGACACTCAAACAAAAGGCGCCCGGCTAGGGGGATAGCCGGGCGCCCGAAGCCCCGTCGCGGGGGGACCCGTAGGGGCTCGGGGGAACGCCCGAC
>DATEKH010000285.1:0-2775 GCA_035277525.1 Allostellaceae bacterium | reverse complement strand
ATCTTTCTCGCCCTCGAACCACAACAGCGAGAAGCCGGTGCCGACGACGCACATGACATGGGCGCCGGGGCCATGCCGATGCGCCTTTTTATAAGTGCCCGGCGGCATTTCCGAGATATGGGCGTGCATGGTGCTGTCGGCGAGCACGAACATGATATTGGAGCTGCCGGCGCCGCGATCCTCCCAGGTTTGGAGCTCGAGCTTTTCGAGATCGGGCACGAAATTGGTTTCCCAGACGTGGCTGCCGGGGCGGATCAAAGTGAGATCGCCCTCGCCATTGTAATATTCGTCCTTGCCCATGCGGTCGCCGAACACCGCGACGTTGTTGAAGATGAAGGTCTCGTTGTGGAAGAGATTCATCACCAGCGGCATGTTGGTGGTGCACACCATCAGCACGCGATTCTGACCGCTGCCGTTGAAGTGGCGGTACTTCGCATTGAGCGGGATCGCGAACATGCTGCGCGCGCCCCATTCGAAGCTGCGCTTGGCGCCGTCCGGGAATTCGAGCTGGGTGCTGCCGCTGCCTTCGAGAATATAGGTCACGCACTCATAGAGGTGGTGCTGCGGCGTCGAGGAGCCGCCCGGCGGAATCTCGTAAAGGAACATGCTGGTGAAATCGCCGCGGCCCTTCAAATGGCAGGCCGCGCCTTTCATGCCGTAGCGCGGCCACGGCGCGGTCGAGACCGAGAAGAGATCGATACCGTAATCCTCGTGAACGGGGATGCCTTCGCCCTTCACCCATTCCTGGTAGGAGTCGACGC
Organism: Allostellaceae bacterium; assembly: GCA_035277525.1. Lineage (GTDB taxonomy): Bacteria > Pseudomonadota > Alphaproteobacteria > ATCC43930 > CGMCC-115725 > CAIKMD01. The sequence continues at coordinate 2,014 of DATEKH010000285.1, read as the reverse complement.
GAACGCGCGGAATCTTCTCGTCTGACATGGCTTCCTCCTTGACGGCTATTCTCTCATCGGCTTTACGAAAACAACAGCGATTTGATGACCACCGGCACCACGCCGGGCGGCGACATCAGCGCCCCGACATCGACATAGTCGAGGTCCTGGAGCTGGACGCCGTCGATCGACACCAGCGGACCCGGCAGGCCCAATTCCTCATGCAAGAGCCGGCCGAGGGTGCGGCCGATATCGCCATCGATCATAAGAAAAAGCGGCTCAAGACGCACGCCCTTCGGCGCGGCCGCCGCGACGATCGCGCGGCCGGCGGCGGCGAGACGCTCAAAGGCCGGGTCGCCTTGCCAGGAAAAGGCAATGGCGACACGCGAATCCGGATCGAGGTCGAAATCGGCGAAGCCTCGGCGAATGATGTCGACGAGCGCCTCGGGCGATTCCTCGGCCGCACGGCCGACATGCATCACGGGCACGCCATGGACCGGCAGGATCGACGGATCGGACATATAGATCGTCTTGCCGCTGACCTGGATGGTGAATTGCGAGGCGCCGATCACGGTGGCGCGGATCCGCTGCCCGGGATCGATCAGCGGCAGGCGGGCGCGCCGGCTGAGCTCCGCCGTGAGCGCGCGCGCGAGCGGTAGGGCAATATCGCCGTATTGGCGTGATTCGGTGCCGAAAATATATTCCGAGACCCCCCCGGAAAAGGTAAGCGCCGTCGGCACGGCCTCGCGCCGCAAGCCTTCGGTCAGCTGTAGCGCAGTGCCGAGGGTATCGAGCGGCGCGCCCAGAATGTGGTCGGCCGCGACCGCCGCGAGCCGCCGGGCCAGCGCATCGCGCGTCTCCGGATCCGCCAAGTGATGCGGCGCGATGCCGAGCCCGAGCTCTTTGGCGACGAGCTGCGCCGAATCATCGACCCGGGTCCATTTTCCTGCGTCGTCGGTCGCGATCAGACGCCCGCCGACGGCAAACGCCGCCGAACTCTGGATGACGCCGCGGTCGATCAGGGCGAGCTTGGTCGTGCCGCCGCCCATATCGACGTGCAGGACGCATTGCTGGCGCTCTTTCGACAGGCGTACCGCGCCCGAGCCATGGGCGGCGAGCCGGCATTCCAGAATGTGCCCGGCGGTCGCGCAGACGAATTTTCCCGCCTCGTTCGCGAACAATTCATCGATCGCGCGCGCGTTCTTCCGCTTGATCGCCTCGCCGGTGAGGATAACGGCGCCGCTGTCGATATCGCCGCGGGCGAAGCCGGCCGCGACATAGGAATCCTCGATGAAATGCGCGAGGCGATGCGCGTCGATCGTGCCGTCGGGCAGGAAGGGTGTGAGCATGATGGGCGAGCGCCACAGGACCTGGCGATCGACCACGACGAAGCGGCTGGAAAGCCCCTGATTGTGACGCTGAAGCAGAACCTTCGCGAAAAGGAGATGCGAGGTCGAGCTGCCGATGTCGATGCCCACGGTCTTGAGCTCGACATGTTCCTGACTCCAGATGAAGGCGGCGAGCTGCGCGCGCTGCTCCTCGTTCGGCGGCTCGCCATGCTCATGCTCGAATTCGGTGTCATGCATGGACGGTTTTCTTTCTTTTGAGAACCACGTCATGATAGGTAGCGCTGCTTGGCGATACAACCGGCGTCTGGGCCGTAAGGGTTAATTGCGGCGCTGGCCGCTTTCGTCCGGGCGGGCAACCACCGGCGGCGGCGCTCCCAGCGCGGGATTGATACGCTCTGCAAAACATTGCGGTTGCGCTGCAAAAAGAACGGATCGAGAGCCGCGCAGGGGAAGGGAGGACTCATGGACACAAGGATGTCACGCCTTGGGATTCTCGCCGTTGCGGTGGCGCTTGGCTCGGCCGCGCCCGGGTTTCCCGCCGCTGCGGATACGACCCTCGTCGTCGGCAAAGCCAATCCCGAGGCGGAATCGATCATGACCGTCAATGTGGGTTACGACGCCGGCTTGTTCAAAAAGCACGGGCTTGACCTGCAAATCCAGGATTTCACGGGCGGCGGCAGCCGGAT
>DATEKH010000284.1:0-3086 GCA_035277525.1 Allostellaceae bacterium | reverse complement strand
CGCGTCGCGCATGGCAGCTTGAAGCTCGGCGACATCGTCGAGCTGCGCATCGACGAGGAGCGGCGCACGCGGCTGCGCGCCAACCACTCCGTCACGCATCTTCTCCATCAGGCGCTGCGCCGCCGCCTCGGCGAGCATGTGACGCAGAAGGGCTCGCTCGTCGCGCCCGATCGCCTGCGCTTCGATTTCAGCCATCCGCGCGCGCCGACGGCCGAGGACCTCCACGCCGTCGAGGCCGAGGTCAACAAGCGCATCCGCGAGAACGCCGAGGTCGGCACGCGGCTGATGACGCCCGAGCGCGCGATCGAGGCCGGCGCGATGGCGCTCTTCGGCGAGAAATACGGCGATGAGGTGCGTGTCGTCTCGATGGGCGAGGATCGCGACGATCACGCGACGCGGCCGTTCTCGGTCGAGCTCTGCGGCGGCACGCATGTGCGGCGCACCGGCGATATCGGCTTCTTCAAGATCGTCTCGGAGAGTGCGGTCGCCTCGGGCGTGCGCCGCATCGAGGCGGTGACCGGCGCCGCGGCCGAGGCTTATGTCGATGAAGAGGCCGCCTTGCTGCACGAGGCGGCGAATGCGTTGCGCACCTCCGCCGCGGAGCTGCCGGGGCGGCTTGCCGCGTTGATCGAGGAGCGCAAGAAGCTCGAGCGCGAACTCAGCGAAGCGCGGCGCGCGGCCGCGACCGGCGGCGGTGCGGCCAAGGCTTCGTCCAAGGAGATTGCCGGCATCAAATTTGCCGGCCGCGCGGTCGAGAACGTGCCGGCCAAGGAATTGAAGAGCCTCGCCGACGATCTGAAGCGCGAGGTCGGATCGGGCGTCGTCGCGCTGGTCGCCTCGGCCGACGGCAAGGCCTCGATCGTCGTCGGCGTCACCGACGATCTCGTCCAACGTTTCAACGCGGTCGATCTCGTGCGGCTCGGCGCCGAGGCGCTCGGTGGCAAGGGCGGGGGCGGCCGGCCCGATATGGCGCAGGCCGGCGGTCCCGATCCGAGCCGCGCGCCCGCCGCGCTCGAGGCGATCGAGCGCGCGATCGCGGACAAAGCGGCGGCGGTTGTTTGAAGCTGTAAGCTTAAAGCTCTTAGCTTTAAACCATCAGCCGTCAGCTTTCAGTCTCGCGTCATTGCGAGGCTGACCCTGAGCTCGTCGAAGGGAAAGCCGAAGCAATCCATATTCTGGATCGCTTCGTCCACCTCGCCAAGCTCGGCGTCCTCGCGATGACCGCATTGCGGTTGGCTTAAAGCTTAAAGCTAACAGCTTATAGCTTCTCAGAGAGCGGCAATCGCAGCGTTCAGCGTTGCACTCGGCCGCATCGCCGCCGATGCCTTGGCCGGATCGGGCAAATAATAGCCGCCAATATCCACCGGCTTGCCTTGCGCGGCGATCAGCTCGGCATTGATCTTGGCCTCGTTCGCCGCCAGTCTATCCGCCAGCGGCTTGAAGCGGGCTGCCAGCTCCGAGCTCTTGGCTTGTCTGGCCAGCGCCTGTGCCCAATAGAGCGCCAGGTAGAAATGGCTGCCGCGATTATCGAGTTCGCCGACCTTCCGCGCCGGCGAGCGGTTGTGCTCGAGGATCTCGCCGTTGGCCTCATCGAGCGTCTCGGCCAGAACCTGCACGTCCTTGTTCCCGCTGGTCTGCGCCAGATGCTCCAGCGAAGCGCCAAGCGCCAAGAACTCGCCCAGCGAATCCCAGCGTAGATAGCCTTCGCGCTGAAACTGCTCCACATGCTTGGGCGCCGAACCGCCGGCTCCGGTCTCGAACAACCCGCCGCCTGCGAGCAGCGGAACGATCGACAGCATCTTGGCCGACGTGCCCAGCTCCATGATCGGGAACAGATCGGTCAAGTAGTCGCGCAGCACATTGCCGGTGACCGAGATGGTGTCGAGCCCCTTGCGGATGCGATCGAGCGAGAACTTCATCGCTTCGACCGGCGCCAGGATGCGGATGTCGAGACCCGATGTGTCTTCGTTCTTCAGGTAGGTCTCGACCTTGGCGATCAATTGCGCGTCGTGCGCGCGCTTGGCGTCGAGCCAGAACACCGCCGGAGTCTTGGTCAGGCGCGCGCGGCGCACCCCAAGCTTGACCCAGTCGCGGATCGGCGCGTCCTTGACCTGGCACATCCGGAAGATGTCGCCGGTCTCGACCGGCCGCGACAGCAGAACCGTGCCGTCATCGGCAACGACGCGCACCGTTCCGCCCGTGGCGACCTCGAACGTCTTGTCGTGCGAGCCATACTCCTCGGCTTGCTGCGCCATCAGCCCGACATTCGGCACAGAGCCCATCGTCTTCGGGTCGAAGGCGCCATGCGCCTTGCAGTCCTCGATGACGGTCTTGAACAGCGTCGCGTAGCAACGATCGGGGATCGCGGCGATCACGTCGTGCAGCTTGCCGTCGGCGCCCCACATGTGCCCGCCTTCGCGGATCATCGCCGGCATCGATGCATCGATGATAACGTCGCTCGGCACGTGCAGATTGGTGATTCCCCGGTCGGAATTGACCATCGCTAGGCCGGGCTGCTTCGCGTAGGTGGCCTGGATATCGGCCTTGATCGCTGCCTTTTCAGCCTCAGGCAAGGTCTCGATCCGAGTCAGCATGTCGGCCATGCCGTTGTCCGGATCGACGCCCAGGCGCGTCAGCGTAGCGCCATATTTTTCGAACACATCGGCGAAGTACACGGAAACCGCGTGACCGAAGATGATGGGATCGGAGATCTTCATCATCGTCGTCTTGACGTGCAGCGAGAAGAGGACGCCGTCCTTCTTCGCGGCGTCGATCTGAGCGGCGAAGAAGGCGCGTAGCGCCTTGCGGTTCATCACCGACGCGTCGATGATCTCGCCGGCCTGAAGCGGCGTCTTCGCCTTCAGCACCGTGACCGCGCCATCGCCGGCGACCAACTCGATACGGGCATTGGCCGGCGCCGCCATGGTCGTCGCGACCTCCGAACCGTAGAAATCGCCGCCCGACATGTGCGCCACGCGCGATTTCGAGTCCTTGGTCCAGGCGCCCATCCTATGCGGATTGTTGCGCGCGTACTGCTTCACGGCGCCGGCGGCGCGGCGGTCGGAATTGCCCTCGCGCAGCACCGG
>DATEKH010000283.1:0-14268 GCA_035277525.1 Allostellaceae bacterium | reverse complement strand
CCATTGACGCAGCGCAGATGATCGTGGCGCCATACGAGCTACGGGCGGTCAAGTTCCTTCGCCCGGTGCGGCCCGGCAACCGGATACGCATCGAATGGCACGAAGAGCGCGGCCTCACGCAATTTCAATGCGTGCTCATCGACGACGCGCAAATCGCCGTGAGCGGAACGCTGCGTGTCCCGAGCGTTCCGAAATGAGCCAGCCGCATGGCGGGGAACGCGCCTGGGTGGCCCGCCGCGAGCGCGGCGCCGCGGCTGCGATCAAGCTCATCGTGTGGATCGCGCTTCACCTGCGGCGGCCCGCGACGCGGCTGCTGCTCTATCCGATCTGCCTTTATTTTCTCACCTTCTCCAAGGATTCCCGTGCGGCCTCGCGCGACTATCTGCACCGGACCCTCAATCGCGGGCCGCGGCTCGCCGATTCCTTCCGGCATTACTTTGCCTTCGCATCTTGCGTGCTCGACCGCGTCTATCTTCTCAACGACCAGATCGACTTGTTCGAGGTCGTGATCGAGGGCGAGGACCTCGTCAAGGCGGAACTCGCGCACGGCACTGGCGGTTTTCTGTTCGGCGCGCATTTGGGCAGCTTCGAGATTCTCCGCGCGCTTGCCCATCGCCAGCCCGATATCAAGCTGAGCCTTCTCATGTATGAGGAGAACGCCCGCAAGATCAATTCTGTGCTCGATGCGATCAATCCCGACCTTGCGCTCGAAGTCATCGCGCTTGGCCATACCGATTCGATGCTGGCGGTCGAGCAGCGCCTCGACCAGGGGCACTTGATCGGCATTCTCGCCGATCGCGGGATTTCGTCCGGCGCGGAGGAGGAAGCCGAAATCGAGTTTCTCGGCGAACCTGCGCGCTTTCCCGTTGGTCCATTCCGTCTGGCGGCGGTCTTGCGCCGGCGGGTTTTTATGATGGTCGGGCTCTATCGCGGCGGCAGGCGGTACGAGGTGCATTTCGAGCCGCTCGTCGATTTCACCGATCTCCCTCGCGCGGCGCAACGCGAGGAGATCGTCCTCGCGCTGCGGCGCTATGTCACGCGGCTCCAATATTATTGCCGCGCGGCGCCGTATAATTGGTTCAACTTCTATGATTTCTGGCGGTGAGGCGGAAAATGCCGCGCGCGGCTCCCGCCATTCTGGTGTTCCTCGCAGGCGCGCTGGCCCTGTCGGCCGGCGGTGTTGGCGCGCAGCCCGCCGCGGCGAAATGGGACCTTGCGCAATTGATGCAGCAGCTGGCTGCGGTCAAAACCGCGTCGGCGCATTTCGTCGAGCATCGCTATCTCCGCATGCTGAAAGAGCCGCTGGTCGATAGCGGGACCTTGTTTTATCGCGCTCCGGATCAGCTGCGCAAAGACACGCTCGAACCGCAGGTCGAGAAGCTGAGCATCGATCGCGATATCCTCACCATCGACCGTGAGGGCAAATCCCAGACATTGCAGCTCAAGGACTATCCGGAGCTGTGGGCGATCATCGAAGGAATTCGCGGAACCTTGGCGGGCGATCGTTCCGCCCTCGAGAATTATTACATCGTGACGCTCCACGGCAGCGCCGAGTCCTGGCAATTGTCGCTCGTGCCGCGCGATCCCAAGATCGAGAAGGCGGTTCGCTCGGTGCTCATCTCCGGCGACGGCGCTCATATCCGGCGCATCGTCACCGACGAGGGACAGGGCGACCGGTCGGAGATGACGATCACCGAGGATAAGCCGTGACTCGCCGCACAGCGGCGGCCGTGGCAGTCTGGTTGCTGGCGGTTGCGGGATGCATCGCGATCATCGCGACGACGCGCTTCAGCGCCGACATGACGGCATTCCTGCCGCGCGCCCCCACGGCGGCCGAGCAAATTCTGGTCGAGCAGATGCAGAATGGCGTCGCATCGCGCCTGATCCTCATCGGCCTCGAGGGATCGCCCGCGCCGGTGCTGGCCGATCTCAGCAAGGGGCTCGGCCAGCGCCTACGCGCCAATCCCGCCTTCGTGCTGGTGAACAACGGCGAGGGCGCGGCCATCGGCGGCGGGCTCGAGGCGGATTATGACTTCGTCTGGCGCAACCGCTATCTCTTGAGCCCCGCGGCGACGCCCGAACGCTTCACCGTCGCGGGCTTGCACCAGGCGCTGCTTGGCGATTTGCGCCTGCTCGGCTCCGATCTCGGCGGCATGATCAAGCAAAGCCTGCCGGCCGATCCGACCGGCGCAATTCTCGCTCTGGCTGATCAATTTGCGAGCGAAAGCCGCCCGGCATCGCGCGACGGCGTGTGGTTCTCGCGGGATGGCCGCCGCGCCCTCCTCCTCGCCCAAACGCGCGCCGCTGGCTTCGACATCGCTCGCGAGGAAACGGCTCTGGCGGCGCTCGATGCCGATTTCGCGGCGGCGCGGGCGGCGATCCCGGCGGCCGCATCCGCGCGATTGCTGGTCACGGGACCGGCGGTCTTCGCGGTTCACACCAAAACCGAGATGAAGCAAGACATCTCGTGGCTCTCGCTCATCGCGACCGTGCTCGTCGCCGCCATCCTCCTTTTCACCTACCGCTCGCCGCGTATCCTCGTGCTGGCGCTGGTGCCGGTCGCGAGCGGCGCGCTCGCCGGGGTGGCGGCGGTCAGCCTCGGATTCGGCTTCGTCCATGGCGTCACGCTCGGTTTCGGCGTCACTTTGATCGGCGAGGCCGTCGATTACGCGATCTATCTCTTCACGCAGACGGCGCCCGGCGCCACCGCGACGGCGACGCTGCCGCGGATTTGGCCGATCCTGCGTCTCGGCGTCCTGATCTCGGTTTGCGGCTTCAGCGCGATGTTGTTTTCGCGCTTCACCGGCTTTGCGCAGCTCGGCCTGTTCTCGATCACCGGGCTCCTCGTCGCCGTCGCGGTCACGCGCTTCGTTCTGCCGGCGTTGCTGCCGGCCAATTTCGCGACCGCGCGCTCGACGGTTTTCGCGCCAGCCCTGCTCGCCATCGTACGACGAGCGCGCTTCCTCCGGCTTTTCGCCGCGCTCATCGTTGTCGCCGCGCTCGCGGTCCTGCCCTTCCACCGCGGCAACTTTTGGGAGGACGATCTTTCGAGCCTAAGCCCCATACCTTCGGGCGACCAGAAGCTCGATCAGAGCCTGCGCGGCGATATCGGCGCGCCGGATGTTCGCTATCTGCTGATCGTCACGGCCCCGGACGAGCAAGGGGCTCTCGCTGCAAGCGAACGCTTGACGGGGAAGCTGAACGCGCTCGTCGCCCGTCATGTCCTCACCGGCTACGACGCACCGACCCGCTACCTGCCGAGCGCCGCGACCCAGCGTGCCAGACAGGCGGCGCTGCCCGATACGGCGACATTGCGCGCCCGGCTCGCCTCCGCGCTCGAGGGCTTGCCCTTCCAACCCGATACCTTCGAGCCCTTCATCGCCGATGTCGCGGCGGCGCGCGCGGCACCGATCCTCGACCGACATTCCTTCGAAGGAACGAGTCTCGCTTTGAAGCTCGATTCCCTGCTGTTTCAGCGCGCAAGCGGCTGGACCGCGCTTCTGTCGCTGCGCGGTCTCACCGATCCGGGCCTCGTCTCTCGGCAAATCGCGGGCAGCGGCGTTGCCAATGCGATGTTCGTCGATCTCAAGGCCCAGTCCAACAATCTCCTCGAGGTTTATCGCAGCGAGGCGCTGATGCTCGCGCTAATCGGCAGCCTCGTCATTCTCGTGCTGCTTGCGATCAGCCTGCGCTCCGTGCGCCGCGTGGCGCGCGTGGCGGCACCGCTCGCGGCCGCCGTTATCGTGACCACGGCGCTGCTGACGCTCGGCGGAGGAACGCTCTCGATCTTCAATCTCATCGGCCTCCTCCTCACCGTGGCCGTCGGCTCGAACTACTGCATCTTCTTCGAGCGCCAGGATTGGAGCGACCCGAACAGCGAGCGCATGGTAGCATCGCTCGTGCTCGCCAATATCTGCACCGTGATCGGCTTTGGGATTCTCTCTTTCGCGCGGCTTCCGGTACTGCACGGCATCGGCATGACCGTCGCGCTCGGCGCATTCTTGAGCCTCGTTTTTTCGGCCATCCTGACGAGCGACGGCGGCGCCGCGCCGCAAGCCGGGCGGCGGTGAACGATCTGCTTCGCATCCACACGCTCTTTCATCCCGCCTTGGTCCCCTCGGCCGAGGCCGTCCTTCTGGTTCTTTTGCCGGGCTTCGATATGCAGGCCGAGGATTTCCTGCGGCAAGGCTTCGTTGCGACCGCGCAACGCCATGCGCCCGAGGTCGATGTCATTCTCGCCGAGCCCGATCTCGACCTCTACCTCGAGGGCGCCATCGCCGCCCATTTATCGGCCCTCCTGCAGTCGAAGGGCGCTGACTATCGCCGGATTTGGCTCGCCGGGATTTCACTCGGCTGTTTCGCTGCTTTGCTCGCCATCGAGCGATACACCCGGATCGAAGGCGTCGTTCTGCTTGCGCCATTTCTCGGAACAACGGGCCTTATCGCAGAGATTGGCCGCGCGGGTGGCCTGGGCGTCTGGGACCCGGGCGTGATCGTCGAAGACGACCATGAGCGCCGGCTGCTCGCGCGGCTCAAGGCTTATGCCGCTCGACCGGAGACATGGCCGGCGCTTTACCTCGGCTACGGCCGATCCGATCGTTTCGCGGCGACATCGCGACTCCTCGCGGCCGTCCTGCCGCCGTCGCGGGTAACCGAGATCGAGGGTGCCCATGATTGGCCGAGCTGGGGGCGCCTCTGGGAGCGGATCCTCGCCGACGGCCCCTTGGCGTCCAATCCGGCCGGTCAATGAGGGCAAAACTGGACTTTTAGCCGGTTCGGTGCTGTATGCTCGTTCACGAAACGCCGCAGGGAATTTGGAATGTACCGCTATCGCGTTGCTGCCGCCGTCGCCGCCACCCTGTGGCTCGCAGGCTGCAACGCGACCTTCGATATCGCCGCTCCGCAAGACAATGAGCAGCTTTACGCGCGGCTCTACCCCTACTACGCCGAGCTCTGCGCGGTTTCCCAAATCAAGAAAAAGCCCGGTTTCGGCGCCGACACCAGCGGCGGGCCCGGAGGTCATTCGGTGCTCTACCTCAACGGCGTCTGCCGCGTCCGCGAGGCGGGCTATCCGACGATCGCGCTCTGCGCGCCGGAAACCCCGGCCAGCGAGCAAGGCGTCGGCTTGAGCGTCAACGCGCATTTCAAGAATGCCAACTGGGTGGCGACCGATGGGCGCGATTTCTTTTTTCGCGGCGACCTGCCGCCGCATGCGCGCTTGACGCACGCGGCTTACCAACGCGCGCAGGACGAAGCGAAAGCCAAGGACATTTACGACGGCGTCGTGTTCCATTCCGTCGTGTTCGACGACATGCCGCCGGGCGCCGACAAGCGCGACTATATGTACGAGGTATCGATCGGGACCGATTACGCGATCGCTTTCGCGCGCGACCGGTATTGCGCGCGGGTTCCCATGAGCCGCGAGCAGATGGGCAAGGTGATCGCCTATCTCAACGGCGTCAACGCCATCTACAAGGACGGCAAGAAAGACTTCGAATGGAACGTGCTTGAGAACAACTGCACCCATCTCGTGCACAACGCGCTTGCCGCGGCCGGGCTGTGGCGCGAATGGGAAACCGAGCGGTTCTTCCTGATTTCGGCGTTCGATTTTCCGGTGCCGAAAAACGAATTCGTCAACACGATCTGGCGAATGAACAACATGGATTTGAGCGATATCGACGCCATCTATCGCGATACGGCGGCGCGGCGCGCTCTGATGCAGGACGGCGCTCTGCCCGAGGAGCCGGGCGGCCTCGCCGTCGCAGCACAAGCCATTCAGAACAACGACATCTACGATACGGATGTGAACCTGATCTTCTACGACGATCCCATCTTCGGGCCGTACCAGCGTCGTTTCGATACGATCTTCTCGCAGCCGCGCTACACCGACATCGAGTCCAATTTGCGGTACTTCGCCGCGCTTTACCGCCGCGTCAAGTCGGAGCGCCGGCCGCTGGCGGATGAGTTGCGGCAGGGACACGAGACGGACCGCGCGGAATTCAGCGCGTTCTATCAGCGCTTTTATACGTATATCGACCGCGAAAGCGCCGAAGTCGATGCCCGCATCGCAGCGCTCGCTCGGCCCACCTCGCTCGCGGGAATGGAGCACTAATGATGCGCGGCGAACGCTCGGGACGGTGTCGCTCCGGACTCGGGCGCGTCGCGCCGTTACGATGATGTAAACAAGGCCCAGGATCGCTGCGTGCAGCCGCTTTGCCTCACCGCTTTCTCGCTCGTAACCGCCTTGGGTTCGGGCATCGACGCGACCCTCGATGCGTTGCGGGCGGGGCGCAGCGGGCTGGTCCGCCGCTGCTTCGACGCCGGCCTCACCACCTTCGTCGGCGAGGTCGCGATGCCGGAGCGCTCGCCGCTCGCGCCCGAGCTCGCCGCATTCGACTGCCGCAACAACCGGCTCGTGGCCTTGGCCTTGCAGCAGGACAAGTTTGCCGAGGCTGTCGACGCCGCCCGCCAGCGCTATGGCGCGGCGCGCATCGGCATCTTTCTCGGCACCAGCACCTCCGGGATGGAGCAGACCGAACAGGCCTATCGCCGCCGCGACCCTTGGAGCGGAAAGCTGCCCGCCGATTATCATTACGCCGAAACCCACAACACCTTCGCGCTCGCCGCCTTGACCGCGCGGCTGCTGCGCTTGGCCGGGCCGGCAGTCGTCGTATCGGCGGCTTGCGCGACCACCGCCAAGGCCTTTGGCAACGCGGCGCGAATGATCGCTGCCGGGCTGTGCGACGCGGCGGTCGTCGGCGGGGCGGATTCGCTGTGCGCGACCACGGTCTATGGATTCCGCTCGCTCGGCTTGACATCCGAAGGACCGTGCCGGCCGTTCGACGCGGCGCGCGACGGGCTTTCGCTCGGCGAGGCCGCAGGCTTCGCGCTGCTCGAAAAACCGGAGGGACGCGCCGGCCCGAACGACATCCTGCTGCTCGGCTTGGGCGAGAGCAACGACGCGCATCACATGTCGACGCCCGATCCGCAGGGCAGCGGCGCACGTCTTGCGATGGAGCGTGCGCTCGCTTCCGCCGGTCTCGCCGCGCCGGATATCGATTACATCAACCTCCATGGCACCGCGACCCGCGTCGGCGACGCGGCGGAAGACATCGCGATCACAGCGACCTTCGGCACGCAAACGCCGTGCAGCTCGACCAAGAGCCATACCGGACACACGCTCGGAGCGGCCGGCATCGTCGAGACGATCATCTCGTCGCTCGCCATTCGCCATGATCTCATGCCGGGCAGTCCCTGCACCCGATCGCTCGATCCGTCGCTGCGCAGCCGCTATCTCATTGAGAACTGCGCGGCGCGCATTGCGCGCGTGATGAGCAATTCCTTCGGCTTCGGCGGCAGCAATTGCAGCCTCATTCTCGGACGCGCGGCGCCATGAAGGTCTATGTCGAGGGCATCGGCCTCTGGGCGCCAGGGCTCGAGGGTTGGGCTTCGAGCCGCGACGTGCTGGCGGGAAAGCGCCTCTATGCGCCGGCGCCGCTCGCCTTGCCGCCGAGCCCGCTCCTGCCGCCCAACGAGCGCCGCCGCACAGTTGCCACGGTGCGGCTCGCGCTCAAGGTCGGCGCCGAGGCTTTCGCCAATGCCGGCCGCGATCCAAGCCTCACGGCAACGGTCTTCACCTCGTCCGGCGGCGATGGCGAGACGCTGCATGGAATCCTCGACTCGCTGAATTCAGCCGAGCTCGATGTCTCGCCGACTCGGTTTCACAATTCCGTTCACAATGCGCCAGCGGGCTACTGGACCATCGCCACGCGCTCGCGCGAGCCCTCGACCAGCCTTTGCGCCTTCGATGCGAGCTTTCCCGCAGGTCTGCTCGACGCCGCGGCGCAAGCGGTCTTCGATCGCTGCGCGGTCGGGTTGATTGCGTACGATCTTCCCTACCCCGAGCCGCTGCACAGCGCCCGCGCGATCACCGCGACCTTCGGCGTCGCACTCGTCCTGACGCCCGATGCCACGCCGACAAGCCTCGCCCGGCTGACGCTCAAACTCGGGCACAGATTCACCGCGCCGACAAGCCTCGCCGATCCCGCGCTCGAAGCCTTGCGCCAGGGAAATCCCGCGGCGCGCAGCCTGCCCGTGCTCGAGGCGCTCGCGCGCGCCAGCGTGGCCGAAGTGGCGCTCGATCATGTCAACGGCAATACGGTCGCGATCGCGGTCGCGCCGCCGCCGTGGTAGGTCGTGCGATGCCGGTGTCGCGTGACGAGATGCAGCGCCTCATCCCGCATCGCGGGACGATGCTGTTGCTCGACGGGGTCCGCGGCTGGGACGCGACCTCGATCCGCTGCTGGTCGCGCCGGCACCGCGCGCCCGACAACCCGCTGCGGCAGGACGGCCGCCTCGGCGCGCTCTGTGCGATCGAATTCGCCGCGCAGGCGATGGCGCTGCACGGCGGAATTTCCGGCATGATCGGCGCGCGGCCTCGGGCCGGCTATATCGCGAGCCTGCGCGAGATCGTGTGTCGCTCCGAACGGCTCGACGACATCGCGGGCGATTTGGAGATCGAGGCGGCGCTGCTCATGGGCGATGCCGCGCAAGTCGCCTATTCCTTCGCGGTTCGCGGCGTGGCACGCGACCTGGTGACCGGACGCGCGACCGTGATTCTCGACGCCGAGGCGGCGTGACGCGCGCGCTCGTCACCGGCGGCAGCGGCACGATCGGCGCGGCAATCGCGGGCGCGCTCGCAGCTCAAGGACACCATGTTTATATCCACGCGCATGGCGGCCTCGATCGCGCCCGCGCGCGCGCGGCCGAAATCGTCAAGGGCGGCGGCAGCGCCGAGGCGATCGGCTTCGATGTCGCCGATGCCGCTGCGAGCGAAGCCGCTTTGACGAAGCTTCTCGATGACGGACCCATCCAGATCCTCGTCAACAATGCCGGCATTCATGACGACGCGGTGATGCCGGGAATGCGGCGCGAGCAATGGTCGCGCGTCATCGACGTGTCGCTCAACGGGTTCTTCAACGTCACCCGGCCGCTGCTGATGCCGATGATCGCCACACGCTGGGGCCGCATCGTCAATCTGTCCTCGGTCGCCGCGATCACGGGCAATCGCGGCCAGACCAATTACGCGGCGGCCAAGGCCGGGCTGCACGGCGCGACCCGCTCGCTCGCACTCGAGCTGGCCAGCCGCGGCATCACCGTCAACACGGTCGCGCCCGGCATCATCACCTCGCCGATGAGCGATGCCGCCTTCCCCAAGGAAGCGATCGAGCGTCTCGTGCCGATGAAGCGCGCGGGAAGACCCGAGGAGGTCGCCGATCTGGTGGCTTTTCTCGTCTCGGACCGGGCCGCTTACATTTCCGGCCAGCTGATTTCGATCAACGGGGCGATGATCTGAGGCGGCGGGCGAGAAGCGCGGGCAGGCGCCATGTGAAGCCGCAAAGGAGCCGCGCATGCATCCAGGTGAGCAGAAGATTGTCCCTCAGATAGCGGAAATGCGAGACGCCGCCCTCTTCGCGGCTCAAATAGCGGATCGGCGCCGGACGCGTCAGCGGCCGGACGCCCTGCCAGCACAGCCGCACCGCGGCTTCGGGATCGAAGTCGAAGCGGCGCATCCAGCGGTTTCGCTCCATGATCGCCCGCAACGCCATGATCGGATAGACGCGGAAGCCGCACAGGGAATCGCCAACCCCCGCCCATAGGGTTTCGAGATTGGCCCAGCCATTCGAGACCCGCCGCCCGATGACGCGCAAGCGCGGCGCGCTCGCATCGAACACGGGCACGCCCAGAATGAAGGCATCCGGCGCGGCCTTTGACGCCGCCATGAAGTCCGGAATGACCGCGGCCGGATGCTGGCCATCGGCATCCATGGTCAAGGCATGGGTGAAGCCCTCGGCCGCGGCGGCGCGCAACCCTTCGAGAATGGCGGCGCCCTTGCCGCCATTGCGCGCACGCAGAATGACGCGCAACCCCGGATCGGCGGCGGCGCGGCGCATGATCTCGGGACCGGTTCCGTCATCGCTGCCATCGATCACCACCCAAACCGGATTCCACACCGCGCGCGCCGCGGCCACCGTGTCGAACAGCGTCGCGCCGGTGTTGTAGCTCGGGATCAGGACGAGATGCGTCGGCACGGTCGCGCCGGACTTGGCGGCAGCTCAGGCCTCGCCGCCATCGAGCTCGCGGCGATAGAAGGCATGCAGTTGCGCAACGAACTCCCGCAAATCGCGATCGACCCGCAGCGCGGGGCCGAGACGGACGCGATAGCGCAAAGGAAAATCCGGCTTTTGCAGCAGCGGCCAGCCCTTGCCGAGAAATCGCGAGTTGCCGTCGATGAAGATCGTCTGGACCGGCACGCCGGCGCGCTTGGCGATCAGGGCGAAGCCGCCTTTGAAATCGCCGAGGCGGCCGCCGACGGCACGCGTGCCTTCGGGAAAGATCAGCAATTGCCGCCCTGCCGCGAGCTGGCGCGTTCCCTCGCGAATAAGCCGCGCCGACGAATCATTGCGGATGAAGCCGGCGAGCCGGGCGCTGCCGCCGAACAAGGCATTGCCCAATAGCCCGGCCTTTGCCGTGCAGACGACGCGCGGCAGCCGCGAGAGGATCAGCACCGCATCGAGCAGCGACGGGTGGTTGGGCGCGATCACCAGCGGCCCGGCCCGGCGCAATCCATCGAGCGCGCCGAGATCGCATTCGATGATGCGCGTCAATCGCATCAATCCGACAAAGTAGCGGCAACTCGCCATGATCAGGACTTGCCCGAGCGGCGCACCGAGGCGGCGCGGCAAGACGAGGTAAAGCGCGCCGGCGACGACGCTCAGCGCGAGGCTGCTGCTCCCGAAGACGAGAAGCAGCCCATAGAAGACGATGCATTCGTACCAGAAGCGCGCCGTCCGGCCGCGCGCCGAGCGGGACAGGAGCGCGGACTCGACGCCGCTCATGCGGCTCTCCGCCTGCGCGGCAAAATCGAAACGGCCCCGCGCTCCTTCAAGGCGCGCACGCTCAGCCGGGTTGAAGGTTGCGCCGATGCTGGCGCCAGGCGCTGACGCTGCGGCGAAAGGTGACGGCGCTCGAGATGTAGTAGATCAGCTTGAAAACGATCAGCCGCGTCCGCACGCCGGAGCGGCGAAACACGTCGCCGGCGAGCAGCGATAGCATCGCCGATTCGATCCCGAGGATATTGTGCGGCGACATGAACATGTTGCGCAGCGCCGGCCGGGTCGCGCGGTAGATGTACCAGGAGAAGGCGTTGATCCCGCTCCGCGTCGTCGCCTCGAAGCCGCGCAACGCCCGCCGCGCCTTGCGCGGCGTATCGAGGCAGGCCTCGACCGCGTCGGCGCCCGAGAACCCGCCGATCATGGCGAAGTAGACGCCCGCCGAGAAGATCGGATCGATGAAGGCGAAGGCGTCGCCGAGGAGGAGGTATCGCTCGTTGCTCATATGCCGGGCGCGGTAGGAGTAATTGCCCGTGCCGGTGACGGGGGCGAGCAAGCGCGCGTCGCGCAAGCGCTCGAGGATGGCGGGGCAAAGAGCGATCGTGTCCATGAAGAACTGGTCGAGGCCGGTCTTGCGCGACTTGAAATATTGCGGCCGGCAGACCGCGCCGACGCTGGTGCTGCCATCCAAGAGCGGGATGAACCAGAACCAGCCGTGATCGAACCAGAAGACCGTGATGTTGCCCTCTTCCCGGCCGGGCAACCGCTTTGCGCCGCTGAAATGGCCAAACATCGCCGCGCTGTTGTGGCGCCGGTTGCGTTCCTTGATGCCGAGCTTGTCGGCCATGAAGGTATCGCGGCCCGAGGCATCGACGAGGAACCGGGCGCGCCAGCGGCGCCGGGCGCCGTCCTCGTCCTCGGCAATAACAGTGGCTCCGCCGTCGGGCGGAAACGCCACCTCTTTCACCCGGCAGCCCTCGACCGTCGCGGCGCCTTTTGCCGCAGCGTTGCGAAACAGGATTTCATCGAGCTGCGAGCGCCGCACCTGATAGGCATAGGGGAAGCGCTTATCGACCGCGTTCGCGAAATAATATGTGACGGATTTGTTGTGATAGGGCGAGATGAATTCCGCCCCGTATTTGAGCATGCCGATCCGCTCGACCTCCTCTTTGAGGCCGAGGCGCTCGAACAGCGGCAGATTCATCGGCAGCAGCGACTCGCCGATATGGAAGCGCGGATGGCGATCCTTTTCGACGACGACGACCTTCCTGCCGCGCTCCGCGAGAACGGCGGCGATCGTCGAGCCGCCCGGCCCGCCGCCGATCACCAACACATCGCAGCTCTCTTCGCGCTCCGGGCTCTCTGGCACACGACACCTCGGTTTCAACCGACCAAGCTCGTTGCGCGGATTTGTTCTTGCCGCGCTGAGACGCGAAGATACCAGCTTGGCCTGCGGATATCCACCACAGGGCCGCCGCGCCAGGAAGCCGCGCGGCGCGCAGCGTCGCGGGCCGGAGCGCCCTGCGGTCGCTTCGCGCGAAGGCTTTGAAAAAGTCGGCTGTTACCTCCGGCCGGAATGCCCGGCGGCGAAATCGACCTCCTCGTAGAGATGAGGATCGATCTCGTCCGTCAGATCGTCGAGCCGGGACCATTCCTTGCGGAATTCCGGCGAGCGATGCGCCGATTGCAAAAGCTCGCGGCTTTTCCAATGGATGCAATTCACGATGCGCTTGCCGTCAAGGCTGCGATGCAGGGCCATCGAGAGAAAGCCCGGCTGCCGCGCCATGAAGCGCGCCCGCTCGGCCATTAGCCCGAGCGCCTCCTCCGGCTCGCCCGGCTCGGGCTCGAAACCAACGGCAGGGAAATGGTTGACGCGCTTGCCGCGAAGCCGCATTGGTCATGCCGCTCAACCGCTCATGCAGAGGGAGAACCTGATGTCCATTCTCGGCTGGATCATCCTCGGTCTGATCGCCGGCTTCATCGGCAGCAAGATCGTCAACAAGCGCGGCGAAGGCTTGGTGATGGACATCGTGCTCGGCATCATCGGCGCGCTTGTGGGCGGTTACTTGTTCAGCGCGATCGGACAAATCGGGATAACCGGATTCAACCTCTGGAGCATGTTCGTCGCCATTGTCGGCTCGGTGATTGTCTTGCTGATCTACCACGCGATACGCCGTTAGCCCCGCGACGTCCCAGGCCATGTCGCGCGCGCTCCGGCAGCCGAATACGGGTCGCCTCGACACGCCCACGCCAACGCGGCTAATGTCGCTCCCGCGTCTTCGGATGAGAAAAGGGGACTCGGATCGCTGCTTCGCAATCCGCTTATCGACAACGGCGTCGTGAAATGAGGGGATCGATCATGGTAAGGCGTGGATGGCGGCGTTCCTCTGTGCTCGCGATTGCGGGGGCGATGGTGGCGGCCGCGTCGGCACGGGCGGAGTCGCCCAAAGTGACCTTGGCGCTGCCGTCGGTGAATGTCTCGTTCACCTCGCTTTATCTCGCCGAGGATTTGCACCTCTGGGCTGACCAAGGCCTCGACGTCAAAACCATGCTCATTCCCGGCGTCGGCGTGACCAACGCCGTCATCAACGGCTCGGTGCAATTCGCGATTGGCTCGACCGACGCGCTGACGCGCGCCTTCGTGCGCGGTCAGCACCTGCAGGCGATCGGGGCCGGCGTCAAACGGACCATGGAATGGGTGATGATCCGCAAGGATATCGCCGAAGCCGCGCATTTCGACCCGAATGCGCCGCTCGCCGAGCGCGCGAAAATCTTGAAAGGCCGCAGGATTGCGATCACCGGCATCGGCTCGCTGCCCGATGCGGTGCTGAAATCGGTTGCGGCCGAGGCGGGCATCGGCCCGGGCGATATCGAGACGCCGACGATGCTGCCGCCCGAAATCATGGCGGCCTGGAAAACCAAGCAGATCGAGGGTTTCTCGAACGCGATGCCCTATGCGCAGCAGGTGATGGCCGACGGGTCGGGCGTGATGGTCTCCGATGCGGCCAAGGGCGAACCGACCCGGTTCCTCCCGATTGCGGCATCGATCGTCACGGTGCGCGCCGATTACTGCCCGGCGCACGCCGAGCTCTGCACCAAGTTCATGAACGGCATGATCGCGGCCATGAAAATCGTGGTGACCGACCGCGAGAAGACCATGACCGAGATGAAGAAGCGCTTTCCCAAATATGACGATAAGGTCCTCGGCATGGCCTATGAGGCGCTGAAGGGCGCCGAGAATTATCCGCCGCGCGTCGATCCGAAGGCGATCGAGAACGGCGACCGGATGAACATCGCGGCCGGGTTCCTGAAGGCCAACGAAAAGCTCAAGGACTATTCGCCGCTGATCGATAACAGCTATATCAAGTAGCAGCGG
>DATEKH010000282.1:0-3357 GCA_035277525.1 Allostellaceae bacterium | reverse complement strand
CCGATGCCCAATAGCCATGGTTCTGCACGGCAATGCCGGCATTGGCGGGATCGAGCACGCGCTCATCGCTCGCCGCATCGAGCGGCAGCGGCACGCCGCCGGGCGAAAGGCTT
Organism: Allostellaceae bacterium; assembly: GCA_035277525.1. Taxonomy (GTDB): domain Bacteria; phylum Pseudomonadota; class Alphaproteobacteria; order ATCC43930; family CGMCC-115725; genus CAIKMD01. Next base: position 3,244 of record DATEKH010000282.1, on the reverse strand, counting down.
GCCATGGCGCGTGCATCCTGCGCCCCCGCGGCGATGGCGGCGCGCTCCGCCAAGAGCGCGGCGCTGCGCACGCCCTTGCCCGCGCGCAGGCTTGCGGCAAAGGCCTCCGTCGCCGTCGCGAGAAGCCGCGCCGCGCCGCGCATCAGCTCGAGCTCGCGCGGCGATTTGCGCCGCCGAACCGCATCGAGCGCGTGATCGAGCGGAAGCAGCGCGCGTGGCGCGATCGCTGCGGCGATGCCGCTGTAAAGCGCCTGCGGCAGCGCGCCGAAAGCCCAGGTCGCCAAGGTTCCCTCACCGACAAACGCGGCGACATTCTTCGGCGCGTTGCCGAGCGGGCGCACATCCTCGACCCAGGTCAGGCGCTTGGCGATGTCCATCATCTTGGGCGTGCCAGGGGCAAGGATGCGCAGCTTTCCCTCCCGCGGCACGAGCGCCAGCGTTGCTCCGAGCTTGGGCGTAAAGCCCGTGAGCCAGGCCATCGCGCCGTAATTCCCCGGATGACCATGGACAATGAGCGCAGAGGCGTCCGCTTGCGCCATCGCCGCGCGCACGCGTGCGAGCCGCTCGTCATATTCGCTGAGCGGCAGCACGCGCTCGTCCCAATCATAGGGGCCGGTGAGCAGCGTCGTTTCGAGAACCCGCATGGTTAGAGCATGACCTCCCGGGATTGAAGCGCCTGCGCCGAGGGGCTTTTGCGATGTGAGTAGGAGAAGGGCGAAGCGCGTAGCGGGACTACGGGCGAGCCCTTCGACGCACGCACGGCGCAAAAGCCCCCGGCCCTTGCGGGTTGCGCGCGGACGGGTGCCCGCGGCGTCGCCGCGCTCGACCGTATGGCCCGATACGCTCTTCGCGCGGCTCCTGGCGGATCACATCGTCCGCGCGCAACGCAGACGATTCCATCCCGGGAGGTCATGCTCTAGACCTCGACCGCGCCGAGCTCGGCCCATTTCCGGCTCAGCCGCTCGAAGCCGGTCGCGGTGACGCGCACCGGCTCGCCGCACAAGAAATAGCCCGTCTCCGGCAAATACTGGTTGGGGTGGACGACGAACACCATGTCCTCCTCGAGGATCGCGTGGTTGTCGACAGCGATGTCGCCGGGCGCCATCGAGCCCGCGCCCATGCCATGGCCGCGCCGGTTGAGATAGGGCGGATGGTTGTATTTCTCGTAGCCGGCGTCGGTCATCACCCGATCGATCGCGCCGGCGATGTCCGAGACCTTTGCGCCGGGACGGATCGCCTCGATCCCCGTCTTCATCGCCCGCACCAGCAGCGCGTATTTCTCCGCCTGCACGTTCGAGGGTGGGCCGACCGAGACGCTGCGGCAAATCTGCGCGAACTGCCCGTCATAGGCGGGCGTCGCCTCGGCGATGATGATGTCGCCGCGCTCGAGCGGCCGGTTGCTCGACGCGCCGATGCCGAGCTGGTGGGGCCCGGCGCTCAGCATCAGAAAATTGTCGTTGGCGCCGAGGCCTTTCGCAAAGAGATTCACCTCGACTGCGAGATCGCATTCGCGCATCCCCGCATGGGCGACGGCGAGCATGTGCTCATGCGCCTCTTCGGCGATCGCGACGGCCTTGCGCGCATTCGCGATCTCCTCGTCGGTCTTCGGGGCCGTGACCTCGTTCACGGCGTCGTCGAACGGCAGCGCGTCCCTGCCGATGATGTCGAGAAGCCGGACGGCGAGGTCGTGCGGCATCGCGCCGAGGCCGGTAGTCGCGATGCGCCCGGGCGCGCGCTGGCGCAGCAGCTCGGCGAGCGCTGTGGCGAGATCGTCGCTCGCCGTGAGCGGCAGCTCGGGGCGCCGCAGCGCCGCGCGCTCGGCATCATAGGCGGGCGTCAAGATCAGCCGCTCGGTGCCGTCGGCGCGGAGGAGGAGCGCGCTTTCGCCGAGCGCGCGATAGCCCGTCAAATGCGCCGCGAGGTTGATCCGTGCCAGATGATGCTTGGCGTTCGACAGCGCGATGAGCGTGTCGATCCGCTCCGCCGCCATGCGGCGCAGCACGCGCTCGATCCGTACGGCACGATTCATGGCGATGCTCCTCCCGATGCGGGCACGATCGTAGAGCGGATTCCGAAGAGATGGAATTGCCCTCTGCCCGCTTGCGGGAGAGGGTGCCGAGCCCTTCGCCGCCGCCTGCGGCGGCGCTCAGGATAAACTAAGCGAGGCGGGTGAGGGTTATCCGCGAAGGGGTGTGACGAAGCCGAGGCGGCTGGAAATCGCCGCGGCCCTGCGCTTCAGCAGCGCCGCGTTGCGAGAGAGCGCGCTCGCGCCGAGATGGCCGGCGCTGCCCAGCAAGGCGATGCTCGCAACCAGGCGGGCGCGATGATCGAAGATCGGCGCCGCCAGCGCCGTCACGCCGGGAACGAGATCCCCATCGACCGCGGCGATGCCGTGCCGCCGCGTCGCCGCGACGATCTCCGCGACCGGCGGCGCTTTCCCGGCGCGGCTCCCTCGCCGTTCCTTGGCGATGAGCGGCGCGGCCTCGCCCTTCGGAAGATAGGCGGCGAAGATGCGCCCGACCGCGCTCCGGAGGATCGGCAGCGTCGAGCCGACGCGCACGTTCATGAACACCGGCCGGCTACTGTCTTCGATGCGGATGATCGCCGGCCCCGCCTCGCTCCAAATGGCGAGCACGGCGGTCTCGCCGCTCTCATCGCGCAGCTCGGAGAGCGCGGCCGAGGCGATGCGCACGGCATCGACCGAATGAAGCCCGGCCAAACCCAGCGCGATCGCGGCGGGCCCGATGCTGTAGCGGCCATCGGCGCCGTCCTGCACCACCACATTCGTGCGCGTGAGGCTGACGAGATAGCGATGGATTTTTGCCGCCGGCATGTCGCAGCGGCTGGCGATGTCTTTCAGCTGCAAGGGCTGCGCCGCCTGCGCCATCGCCGCGAGGATGCGGCTCGCGATCTCGACAGACTGGATGCCGAGGCGCTCGCGCCGGCTGGGTGGCTTCTTTTTCATATCGCGCCGATCCCTTCTAGCGACCGCTCTCGTGTGTGGTTCCAACATTGATTCGCTTCTGGGTCTCGTCATTCCGGCCAAGCGAAGCGCGAGCCGGGGTCCAGGTGGCCTGTCACGGCGCTTGCCCTGGATTCCCGCTTTCGAGCCTGTGAAGGAATTGCGGGGACGACGCGGCGATGCCATTCCGACAAGGTCGTTGAACGATGAGGGGGATGGTGGGCTGCGGGGTTCATGCCATGGCCGCCTTCAGGCGAACGATGACGAGGATATTGTGAGCGA
>DATEKH010000281.1:0-3248 GCA_035277525.1 Allostellaceae bacterium | reverse complement strand
GGCTCGAGGAGATCGGCGGCGGCGTCGAGCGCGAGCAGATAGGATCGCGCGCCGAAGCCGCAAATCACGCCGCGCGCGACCGCGCTGATATGCGAGTGGTGGCGATAATTCTCGCGCGCGAAGATGTTGCTCAGATGCACTTCGATGACAGGCAGCTCGGCCGCGCGCAACGCGTCGAGGATGGCGATGGAAGAGTGGCTGAAGCCGCCGGCATTGATGATGATGGCGTCGGCGCTGTCGCGCGCCTCTTGGATCCAGTCGATCAGCTGGCCTTCGTGATTCGATTGGCGGAAATCCACCGCGAGATCGAGTTCGGCGGCGCGCTCGAGGCAGGCCTCCTCGATATCGGCGAGGGTCTCGCGCCCATAGGTCTCGGGCTCGCGCACGCCCAGAAGGTTGAGATTGGGTCCGTTGAGGACCAGGATCGTCGCGCCGGCCACGCCCTTTCCCCGCCGTCTCGTCTGCTCTTCGCGATCGAGAGCCACGCGCCTTATAGCAAGCGTTGCGAGAGCCGGCAAACCGATCCGCGCATTCCCATATAATTGCGACATGGCGAGCCGAGTCGGCCGCCGCACGCGAAAGGAGCCTCGATGACAGCGCAACCCCTCGACCTCGCCGCCACCGACCCCGCCGCGAGCGCGCCGCCCGAAACCGTCATCGTGCCGCGCCTGCGCGATCTCGGCGGCGGTTTCGAGGTCCGCCGCGTGCTGCCGGCGATGGAGCGGCGCATGGTCGGGCCGTTCGTGTTCTTCGATCAGATGGGGCCGACCTTCCTCAGCGGCAGCCAGGCGCTCGATGTGCGCCCGCATCCCCATATCGGGCTCGCCACCGTGACCTATCTGTTCTCGGGCGCGGTGCTGCATCGCGACAGCCTCGGCTCGGTCGCACGGATCGAGCCCGGCGCGGTCAACTGGATGGTGGCGGGCGCGGGCATCGTCCATTCCGAGCGCACGCCCCAAGAGCTGCGCGAGACCGGCTCCGATCTCTTCGGCATTCAGCTCTGGGTCGGGCTGCCGCGCGCGAACGAGGAGACCGCGCCCTCCTTCACCCATTGCGACGCCGCCGATCTGCCGCTTCTCGAAGGCGAGGGCGTGACCTTGCGCGTCATTCTCGGCGAGGCTTACGGCGCCAAGGCGCCGGTGCCGGTGTTCTCGCCGATGTTCTATGCCGATGCCGCGCTCGCACCCGGCGCGCGGCTGGCGCTGCCCGCCTTTTATGCCGAGCGCGCGGTCTATATCGCCGAAGGCGCGGTCGAGCTCGCGGGCACGCGTTTCGATGCCGGACGGCTGCTGTTCTTTCCGGCGCAGGCCGCGGTCGCGCTCAAAGGCATCGGCCGCGCGCGGGTTTTGCTCCTCGGCGGCGAGCCCTTGGACGGGCCGCGGCATGTGTGGTGGAATTTCGTCGCCAGCACGAGAGAGCGCATCGAGAGCGCCAAGGACGATTGGCGCGCCGGCCGCTTCGCCGCGGTGCCGGGCGAGAGCGAGTGGATTCCGCTGCCGGAGAAGTGAGGCCGCGCGTGAAACCCGCGGCTATTCCTCGCCCTCTTCTTCGCCGTCCTCTTGGTCTTCGCTGCGCGTGCCGCCGGACTGATCGAGGTATGCTTCGATCTGGGCGAGCGCCGCATCGAGCCCCTGGCGATCATCGGGGCTCAGCGCCGCGAGCATCTCGGCCTCGACCTCCTGCACCAGCGGCACGATCTGGCGATAGATCTCCATGCCGCTCGCCGTCAGCGTCAGAATGGCGCGGCGGCGATCCTGCGGATCGGCCTCGCGCGTGATGTAGCCGGCCTTCAGCAGCTTTGCCACCGCACGGCTCACCCGGACCTTGTCCATGGTCGTCTGCACGATCACGGCATTGGCGCTCATCGCGCCGCGCTGGCCGAGCACCGCCATGGTGCGCCATTCCGGCGCGGTCAGCTTGAAGCGTTCGCCGTAAAACCGTGCGACCCGCCGCGTCAGCCGGTTGCTGAGCACGGTGAGGCGGAACGGCAGGTATTTCCCGAGTTCGAAGCCGCGGCGTGCGCGCGCGAACATTGTTGCTGCGTCTGATGTCATGAAGCCCTGTCCTGATTCGTTGACGGGGACCGGCGCACCGGTCGATTTCGCTTGGCGGCGGGTTTGGACCGCGCCGGCCGCTCTCGTCCCACGCAATGTCTTCGCACCCTCTCGTTCATGCTCCGCTGCCCTCGCAACGGGTAGCACGCCTCAATTCTTGTACTGTACAACGGTACTACATTTCGCGCCGGGCGGGAGTAAATTTTCGCTGATGACGCTTGAGGCTTGACCCGGCGCCGCCTCGGCGCAGAGTCGTGTCGGGCAGCGAACACTCATCGAGGGAAGGTCAGGCAATGAAACTCTACGGGTTTTTCCGGTCCTCGGCCGCCTTTCGCGTTCGCATCGCCCTCAATCTCAAGGGCTTGGCCTATGAGCAGGCCTTCATCCATTTGCGTAAAAACGATCAGCGCTCGCCGGATTATCTGAGGCTCAACCCCCAGGGGCTGGTCCCGGCCCTGGTCGATGGCGGGCAGGTGCTGACGCAATCGCTGGCGATCATCGAATACCTCGAAGAGACAAATCCCGAGCCGGCGCTCCTGCCGCGCGAGCCGGCGGCCCGCGCAAGGGTGCGCTCGCTCGCCCAGGCGATCGCCTGCGATATCCACCCGATCGACAATCTGCGGGTGCTGCGCTACCTCGCCAAGCCCATGGGGCTCGACGCGCGGCAGGTCGAGACCTGGTTCAACCACTGGATCAAGGAAGGCTTCGACGGCATCGAACCGATCCTTGCCAAGGACGGCAAGGCGGGGCGGTTCTGCCATGGCGATCAGCCCGGCCTCGCCGATCTCTGCCTCGTGCCGCAGGTGTTCAACGCCAGGCGCTATCCGAGCTTCGACCTCAAGCCCTATCCCACGATCATGCGCATCTTCGCGGAATGCATGAAACTGCCGGCCTTCGATCGCGCCGTGCCCGAGAAGCAGCCCGACGCCGAGCCCTAATCCATTCGGCCGCCGCCATCCAATTGCCATCAATCCCTGCGCATCATGGCCGGCGGAAAGATGGAGGACAGCCATGGGAAATCCATTCGTTCACATCGAGCTCGCGACCAGCGACCTCGACAAGGCGAAGTCGTTCTACGGCGCGCTGTTCGATTGGGAGATGAAGGACGAGGCGATGGGCGGCGGCATGAGCTACACCATCATCCGCGTCGGCCAGGGCACCGGCGGCGGCATGATGAAGCAGATGATGCCGGGC
>DATEKH010000280.1:0-3594 GCA_035277525.1 Allostellaceae bacterium | reverse complement strand
GAGACCGGCGTGGTCGAGATCGCCCGCTGGAGCGGCGCCGACGATGTGGGCCGCGCGATCAACCCGCTGATCCTCCACGGGCAGACCCATGGCGCGGCGGCGCAGGGCATCGGCCAGGCGCTGCTGGAGCTGTGCTATTTCGATCGCAACAGCGCGCAGAACATGGCGGCCTCCTTCATGGATTACGCCATCCCGCGCGCCGATGTGCTGCCGTCCTTCAATTGCGAGTTGATTGAAGTGCCGGCGACGAGCCACAAATACGGCATCCGGCCCGGCGGCGAGGGCGGCACCACGCCGGCCTTGGCCGCCACAATCAACGCGGTGGTCGATGCCTTGTCGGAATTCGGCGTGCGCCATGTCGAGATGCCGGCGACGCCCGAGCGCGTCTGGCGCGCGATCCAAGAGGCGAAGGCGAGGCGGTAGTGAGTAGGTCGGGATGGGCTGCGGTCCGAAATGGCCATCGAATATAAAAATTCTGATTCGATTGCCGAGATAGGAATCGATGACTCACAACGTTTGTACGTGAAGCCTACTTCGACTTCTTTTCCGTATATCTACCGAGAAGCAATGGAAGTCCATTGGGAGCCAAACGAGAGATTTCTCTATTCTCCCAAACCCCGTGAGTGGACTTATTTTGATTGGTTTCGTCAGATAATTAACGCCGCGGCTGAGCAGTCATGTGTCCTCCACATCACGCCGGAAACCAGTTGGAACCGCATTGACGCCGATCTCCGGTCGCAGATTGAGAATTGGATGGCCGCGAGAGCGCCTAAATCATAATCGGCAGATCCTCTCAACGAGGCGAGGCGATGAAAAAACCCTCTCCGCCCACTTGCGGGGGGAGCGGGAGAGGTGGGTCTCGATTGCACACACGATCGTACCGCGGATAGACACCCCACCCTCCCGTTGCTTCGCAACGGGCCCCTCCCTCTCCCCGCTTCGCGCGGAGAGGGTTGTCGTCCCTGCTTTCACCGGGACGACGATCTTACTTGTCTGATAACGCCACCCCCATCGCGTGCGCGATCGCGTCGATATCGTGATCGCTCACCGCAAAGAGGCCGAAGCGCAGCTGATAGCCCCAATTGCGCCGGCCCTTGGTGAAGTCGAGCTTATCGAGCAGGGGCGCGATCGGCGCTTCGTGTTGCGACTTCCAGTCCACATCGCGTCGGAAGGGCTTGAAGTCCTCGCTCATCGTGACCTGGTACGGCTCGCCCGCGCGCACGATGCCGAGGAGGACGAAGGCCTGGCATTTGTCCTTGCCGCCCATCGTCACGGTCGGCGCGTAGACCGCAATGCGATCGCCGGGCGCGATCCGCTTCAACGGCGCGAGCTTGCCATGCGAGACCTGGATGAAGCCGCCTTCGCCGCCGCGCCGCGCGTGTTCGGCGGAAGCGACCGCGACCCAGTTCTGCGGCATGGCCGAGCGCGGCCGACGCGGAATTACCGCGCCGCCCGGAGCGCGCGCCAGACCTTTTCCGAAGTCGCGGGGATCTCGATATAGGGCGCGCCGATGCGGTGGAGCGCGTCATTGACCGCGTTCATCACCGCGGGAAGCGCGCCGATCGTGCCGGCCTCACCGACGCCCTTGACGCCCAAGGGATTGCGGGGCGTCGGCGAGCAATTGTTGCCCAAGACGAAGTCGCAGAAATCATCGGCGCGCGGCATGCAATAATCCTGGAACGAGCCGCTGAGGAGCTGGCCGCTCGCGGTGTCGTAGACGATGTCCTCCATCAGCGCCTGGCCGATGCCTTGAACGATGCCGCCCTGGATTTGACCTTCGCAGACCAGCGGGTTGAGCACGCGGCCGACATCGTCGACTGCGGCATAGCGCGTCAGGGCGACCTTGCCCGTCTCCTCGTCGATCTCGACCTCGCAGATATGCGCGCCCGAGGGGAAGGTCGCGGCGTTGGGCGGGCCATAATTGGCGTTCTCGGTGAAGCCGAGCTCGATGTCGTTGGGGAGACGCCCCCATTCGAAGGAATGCTTGGCGACTGCGCCGAGCGACACCGAGCGGTCGGTGCCGGCGATGGTGAACTTGCCATTCTCGAAGGCGATGTCGTTGACTGCGGCTTCGAGCATATGCGCCGCGACCTTCTTGCCTTTCTCGATGAGCTTTTCCGCCGCGACCGTGATCGCGCCGCCGGCGAGGATCGCCGAGCGCGAACCGAAGGTGCCGACGCCGATCGGCACGAGATCGGTGTCGCCATATTCGTAGCAGATCAAATCGGCGTCGATGCCGAGCTTGTCCGAGAGCACCTGTTTGAAGGTGGTGGCGTGGCCCTGGCCGTGATCCATGCTGCCGGTGATGAGCGTGACCGCGCCCGAAGGATCGAAGCGCACCTCGGCGAATTCGAAATCGCGCCCGCCCGTCGCCGCAACCGCGGTCGCAACGCCGAAGCCCAGGATCTTGCCGCGTTTCTTTGCGTCCGCGCGGCGCCGCTCGACTCCCGTCTCGTCGGCGAGCTGCAGGCAGTCCTCGAGGTTCTTGAGGAAATCGCCCGAATCATAGGTGGCTTTGAGCGCCGTGGTATAGGGCATGGCGCTCGCCGGGACGGTGTTGCGCCGGCGTAGCTCGGCCGGCGTGACGCCGAGTTGATGCGCCGCCTTGTCGATGATCGTCTCGGTCACATAGATTGGCTCAGGGCGGCCGCCGCCGCGATAAGGCGCGATGGTCATGGTGTTGGTGAGGATCGCCTTCACCTGCGCGTGGACCGCGGGCATGTGATAGGTGTTGATGAGGCAGTTGAGGGCGACGGTGAGCGGAATCGCTGGCCGGTCATTCGAGTAATAGGCGCCGATCGCGGCGCTGTTGCGCATGCGCAGCGCGAGGAACTTGCCGTCCTTGTCGAGCGCCAATTCGGTATCGACGACGCTGCCGCGGCTTTGATCGTCGGCGAGAATTCCCTCGCTGCGCTCGGCGATCCAGCGCACCGGTCTGCCGGTCGCCTCGGCGGCGAAGAGCGACAGCGCATATTCGGGATAGCAGCCGCCCTTCATGCCGAAGCCGCCGCCCATATTGTCGCAGAGCACGCGGAATCTGGTGTGCGGCAGCTTGAAAATCTGGTCGGCGAGGATGGCCTTGGGTCCATGCGCCGATTGCACGGTGCAGCGGATGGTGTAGCGCCCATCGACCGGATCGTATTGCGCGAGGCAGCCGCGCGGCTCCATGGTGTTGGCGGTGACGCGGTTGATCACTGTCTTGTGGCGCACGATATGCGCGGCCTTGACGAAAGCGGCATCGACCGCCGCCTTGTCGCCCTGCTCGTGGAAGAACGCCTCGTTGCCCGGGTTCTCGTCATGAACGGCAGGCGCGCCCGGCGCCAGGGCGTCTTCGGCGGTGATGATTGCGGGGAGCGGCTCGTAGCGAATATCGACGAGCTCGGCCGCGTCTTTGGCCGCGTTGAGGGTCTCGGCGACGATGAAGGCGACGGGATCGCCGACATAGCGAACGCGGTCGCGGACAAGCAGCGGCTGCGGGCAGACGAAGGCCGGCGCGCCGTTGCTGCGCTTCCTCGGTGCGAAGGGCCGCGAGCTGCCGAGGCCGCGCTTGGCGAGATCGGCGGCAGTGAAGACGGCGATGGCGCCGGGGCTCGC
>DATEKH010000279.1:0-4064 GCA_035277525.1 Allostellaceae bacterium | reverse complement strand
GATCGTCCTTGCGGAGCGCGCGCAGCCCCGCCGCCTTCTCCGCGCGCGGCGCCTTGATGAGCTCGACGATCACCGCCGAGCCCTCGGTCAGCCCGCTCAAGCCGCGGCGCGGATCGGCGTCGCGCGCATCGAGGAAGCCCGGCCGATCGAGACCGATCTCGATGAGCGCCGCCGGCAACTCGGGCCGCAGCGCGACGACGCGGCCCAGGAAAATTCCGCCCGCTTCACCCGCCGCGCCGCTGCGCAGAACCCGCAAGCCCTCGAGCGCGCCCTCCTCCTCGAGCGCCGCCCAGATCTCGCCGGGCGAAACCGAAAGAAACAGCGTCCGGCTCATCGCCGGAAACCCTGGCCCTCGAGCAGCGCTACAGTCTCGTAGAGCGGCAGGCCGACGACATTGCTGTAAGAGCCGATCAGCTCGCGCACGAAACGCGCGGCGAGGCCCTGGATCGCATAGCCGCCGGCCTTGCCCTGCCACTCGCCGCTCGCGAGGTAATCCGCGATCTCGCGCGGCGTCAAGCGCTTCATCGCGACCACCGTCGTCACGCGGCGGCGGACGAGCGTGCCTCGCGGGGTTGCGAGCGCAATCCCGCCATGGACGCGATGCCGCCGACCCGAGAGCAGAACGAGACAGGCGCGCGCCTCCTCGAGGGTTTCAGCCTTGGGCAGGATGCGCCGGCCGCACGCGACCACCGTATCCGCGCCGAGCACGAAAGCGCCGGGATGGCGCGAGGCGACAAGGCGCGCCTTTTCCGCGGCAAGGCGCTCGGCATGGCGCAGCGGCAACTCGCCCGGCAAGGGCCGCTCGTCGATATCGGCGGGATCGACCGCATCGGGCTCGATCGCGACCTGGGCAAGGAGCGCGCGGCGGCGCGGCGAGGACGAGGCGAGAACCAGTGGCGCCGTCATGCGCGCGGCGCCGGAAAGCGCTCGGCGATCCGCTTCTGCAAATGATCGCGCACCAGGCGATAGGCGGCCAAGCGCTCTTCGCGGCTGCTTTCGGCAATGGTCGGATCGAAGACCGGCCAGAACTCGACATCGCAGGCCGAGGCACGCGTCAGCTCGACCGCCGCGTGCTGCGCATCGGGCGAGAGCGAAATGACGAGATCGAAGGATGTGTCCTCGAGATCGTCAAAGCTTTTCGATTGATGCGCGGAAAGATCGATCCCGATCTCGGCCATGACCGCGACCGCGAAGGGATCGACCGGTGCGGCGCGCACGCCGGCCGAATCGACGAAGATGCTGCGGCCGTGGCTGCGGCGCAGCAACGCCGCAGCGATCGGCGAGCGGATCGCGTTCAAGGTGCAGGCAAACAGCACGCTCGCCGGGGCTCGCGACATGCTCTAGAGCGAATTCCGCAGAGATGGACTTGCCCTCTCCGCGCGAAGCGGGGAGAGGGGACGCCCCGGCCAATCGCTCTTCGCGATTGGCCCCGAAGGGTTCGATCGCGAGAGCGATCGAACGGGACGTCCCGACGCAAAGCGTTGGGAGGGTGAGGTGTCTATCCGGCGCGCCCGCCTCATCCGCTCCCCGCGGACTTCGATCCGCGGGTCGCACCCTCTCCCCCCGCAAGCGGGCGGAGAGGGTTTATCGATTGCGACGCTCATTCGATTCCATCTCATAGAGATCATGCTCTAGCCCCGGATATGGAGCACGCAGAGCAGCGTGAAGAGCCGCCGCGCCGTGTTGTCGTCAACCTCGACGCGCTCAGCGAGGCGCTCGCGCAGCTTCTCGCCGCCCTCGTCGTGGAGCGCGCGCCGCCCCATATCGAGCGCCTCGACCTTCGTCGGACCGCCCTCGCGCAGCGCGCCGTAATAGCTGCCGCAGATCATGAAATAGTCTTTGACGAGCTTGCGCAACGGCAGCAGCGGCAGCACCACCTGCTCGAGCGAGCGGTCGGCGGTGTCGCGAATATCGAGCAGCAGGCGGTTTTCCGACACGCTCAGATGAAGATGAAACGGACCCTTCAGCGCGGCGCGGGGAACGAAGCTGTTCTCGGCCAGGAGATCGGCAATCGCGACCGCCCGCTCATGCTCGACATCGGCGTTGCGGCGGACGACGGTATGTTCGTCGAGCGTGATCTTGGCGATGCGCTGCTCGCGGCGCGCCATGATCAGCCATCGCCGAGATTGAGGCGGATCGCGATCGAGCGCGCATGGGCATCGAGCCCTTCCGCCTCGGCCAGCGTGATCGCGGCCGGCCCGATCGCCTTGAGGCTTTCGGGCTCGCAGCCGAGGAGCGAGGTCCGCTTCATGAAATCGAGCACGCCGAGGCCCGAGGAGAAGCGCGCGCTGCGCGCGGTCGGCAGCACATGGTTGGGCCCGGCGACATAGTCACCCACGGCCTCGGGCGTGTAACGGCCGAGGAAAATCGCGCCGGCGTGGCTGATGCGCGCGGCGAAGTCGCGAGGGTTATCGATCGCGAGTTCGACATGCTCGGCGGCGATGCGGTCGATCAGCGGCACCGCGGCGGCAAGATCCTCGACGAGGATGACCGCGCCGTGCTTGTCCCAGCTGTCGCGGGCGATGGCGCCGCGCGGCAAGTGCGCGAGCTGGCGCTCGACCGCGCCGCGCACGGCGGCGGCAAAGGCGCGATCATCGCTGATGAGGATCGCCTGCGCGGCGGTGTCATGCTCGCACTGCGACAAGAGATCGGCGGCGATCCATTCCGGATCGTTGCCGCGATCGGCGACCACGAGAATTTCAGAGGGGCCCGCGATCATGTCGATGCCGACCGTGCCGAAGACGCGGCGCTTCGCCGCCGCGACATAGGCGTTGCCCGGGCCGGTGATCTTGTCGACCGGCGCGATCGTCTGCGTGCCGTAAGCGAGCGCCGCCACAGCCTGCGCGCCGCCGATGCGATAGATCTCGCCGACTCCGGCCAGCTCGGCGGCGGCAAGCACCAGCGGGTTGAGCGCGCCGCCCGGCGCCGGCACGGCCATGACAATGCGCGCAACGCCCGCCACTTTCGCCGGAACCGCGTTCATCAGCACCGAGGACGGATAGGACGCGGTGCCGCCCGGCACGTAAAGCCCGACCGAGGCGAGCGGGCGCCAGCGCGCGCCGAGGCGCACGCCCGCAGCATCGGTGTAATCGAGATCCTGCGGCAATTGCCGGCGGTGATAGGCCTCGATGCGCTCATGCGCCAAGCGCAGCGCCGCCAGCGCCTCCGGGCTGCAAGACCGGGCGGCCTCGGCGATCTCCGCTGGCGAGACGGCGAGCCGCGCCGCGTCGAGCTCGACCCGGTCGAAGCGCTTCGTCAGCTCGATCAGCGCCTGATCGCCGCGCACGCGAACCTCGTCGAGGATCGCAGCCACCGCTGCATCGACATCCGCCGCGAGCTCGCGTTTCGCCGCGAGAAAGCGCGCGAAATCGGCGGGAAAGCCCGGAGCTTTGCTGTCGAGCTCAAGCGGCATCGGCGGCCTCGCGGAAGCGCTCGATCCACGCGCCGACTTCGAGCGCGCGGGTTTTCAAGGCCGCGCGGTTGACGATGAAGCGCGAGGTCACGTCGGCGACGTGCTCGATCTCGACGAGACCGTTGGCGCGCAAGGTACTGCCCGTGGCGACGAGATCGACGATCTGGCGCGACAGCCCCATGCTCGGCGCCAGCTCCATCGCGCCGTTCAGCACGATGCATTCGGCCTGAACGCCGCGCCGCGCGAAATGGCGGCGCGTCGCCTCGGGATATTTGGTCGCGATGCGCACATGGCTCCAACGCGAAGGATCGTCGCGTCCGACATCCTCCTTGGGCCCGGCGACGACGAGACGGCAGCGCCCGACCTTGAGGTCGAGCGGAACGTAGATCTCGGGATAGTCGAACTCCATCAGCACGTCGCTACCCGCGACGCCGAGCTGCGCCGCGCCGAAGGCCACGAAGGTCGCGACATCGAAGCTGCGCACGCGGATGACATCGAGCCCGTCGTGATTCGTCTTGAAGCGAAGCTGACGCGAATCGGGATCATCGAACGCGGGCTCGATCTCGATGCCGGCGCGCTTCAATAGCGGCGTGACCTCGTCGAGGATGCGCCCGCGAGGCAGCACCAGAACCAGAGTTTCGTTGCCGCGCAA
>DATEKH010000278.1:0-12494 GCA_035277525.1 Allostellaceae bacterium | reverse complement strand
CGCAGTTGCGATCCCCAATCCCGTCGAGGCATTGCCTTGGGGATCGAGATCGATCAGCAGGACGCGCTCGCCCGCCGCTGCCAAGGCCGTGGCGAGATTGATGGCCGTGGTGGTTTTGCCGACGCCGCCCTTCTGGTTGGCAATCGCGATGACCCGCATCGGGCGGCGCGCTTCGGTCTCGACCGCCCCTTCCTCGGCCAAGCTCATGCGCGGCCCGTTTCGATGGCTTCGAGGCGCAGAATGGCGCCACGGGAATCGGATCGGCTTGGCACCACGCTCGAGCGCATGTGCCAGCGTGCCTGCGCGATTGTGAGCTCATCGCGCGCGGATTCGCCTTTCAAGAACAGAGAAACCGTCCGCTTACCTCTAAATTTACTCGATATATCAATAAGTTGATCGAGAGGCGCCAGGGCGCGAGTGGTAATCGCATCGGCGTAAAGTGGCGCAACATCCTCGATCCGTTCGGGATGAAGCGCCGCGTTTGTGCCAGTCACACGAAGAGCCTCGCGCAAAAAGGCGACTTTGCGCAAATCCGATTCGATGAGGTGGACCTCCTCGACTCCCATAATCGCAAGGATAAGACCCGGCAATCCCGCTCCAGAACCCAGATCGACGAGGATGCGCGTGCGCGCCGGCAGCAGCGGAAAAAGTTGGGCAGAATCGAGAATGTGTCTGCGCCAGAGGTCGCCCATAGTGTTGCGCCCGACCAAATTGATCCGTGCGTTCCACGCACCAAGCAATGCGGTATAGGCTTCGAGACGTTCGAGTGTTTCACGTGAAACACTCGTAAGGCGGGCAAAGCCAGCAGCCCCGAGTGGGAGTCGAACCGGACGTTGGTTGATTGCCGCGCCAACGCTCACGCGGCCTCCTCGCCTCTCTTCACGTAACGCAGAAGCGCAATCAACGCGGCCGGTGTGACGCCTGAAACCCGCGCCGCCGCGCCAAGGCTTTCCGGCTTCGTCGCGTTGAGCTTCTGACGGACTTCGCTCGAAAGGCTACCGATGGCTGCGTAATCCAGATCGCGCGGCAAAGCCAATGCCTCATCGCGCCGGAATGCGCGGATATCCGCCTCCTGACGCTCGAGATATCCCGCATACCGCCCGTCGATCTCAAGCTGTTCGGCGATATCGGATTCGACTTCATTCAATTCCGGCCAAACCGCCGCAAGCCTGTGCAGATCCACATCAGGATAGCGCAGCAAATCCGCGGCCGAGCGAGCAATGCCATCCGCATTAACACCAATTCCTTTGGCGCGAAGCTGGGAGGGCGTAAGCTTCAACGAGCAAAGAAGCACGCGAGCGGCTGCGAGAGCCGCGGACTTCACGCCGAAGGCCGTTTCGCGGCGGCTTGAAACGCAACCAATATCGACCCCAAGCGGTGTCAGCCGCTGATCCGCGTTGTCCGCACGCAGAACCAGCCGGTATTCCGCGCGCGAAGTGAACATGCGGTAAGGCTCCTCCGTGCCGCGCGTCACCAGATCGTCGATCAGCACGCCGATATAGGAACTGGCGCGGTCGAGCACGAATTCCTTGTTCCCCGAAGCCAAAAGCGCGGCGTTAAGGCCGGCGACCAGGCCTTGCGCTGCAGCCTCTTCATAACCCGTCGTGCCGTTGATCTGGCCTGCGAAGAAAAGCCCGGGAACGCGCCGCGTCTCCAAGCTGGGCCGCAGCTCGCGCGGATCGACAAAATCGTATTCGATCGCATAGCCCGGCCGAATCATGCGCGCATGCTCGAGTCCGGGGATTGTTTTCAGCATATCCGCCTGGACCTCCCGGGGCAGCGAGGTCGAGATGCCATTGGGATAGACCGTGTCGTCGTCCAACCCCTCGGGCTCGAGGAAGATCTGATGCCGATCCCGCGCCGCAAAGCGCACGACCTTGTCCTCGATCGAGGGGCAATAGCGCGGGCCCACGCTCTCGATCTGGCCGGAATAGATCGGCGCGCGGTGGATATTGGCGCGGATGATGGCATGGGTTTGCGGCGTCGTTGCCGTGATATGACACACGGTCTGCGGCGTCGTAATCGCCTGTGTTAGAAAGGAAAAAGGCGGCGGGGGGTCGTCGCCGCGCTGAACGTCAAGCCCCGACCAATCAATCGTCCGGCCATCGAGGCGCGGCGGCGTCCCGGTTTTCAGCCGGCCGAGGCGAAAGCGGAACCGCGCCAAGCTCTCCGCGAGGCCAATCGAGGGTTTTTCGCCGACACGACCGGCCGGCGTCTTCTCCTCGCCAAGATGGATGATCCCGCGCAAGAACGTGCCGGTGGTGAGGACGACGCAACCTGCCGCGAGCTCTTCGCCGCTGGCGGTCACCACGCCCCTCACCCGGCCCGACGCGTCGCATAAGAGATCCTGGGCCTCGGCCTCCTCGACTGCGAGATTTTGCTGTTCCGCGAGCGCGGCTTGCATCGCCAAGCGATAGAGCTTGCGGTCAGCCTGCGCGCGCGGGCCGCGAACCGCCGGACCTTTGCTGCGGTTGAGAATCCGGAACTGAATTCCGGCCCGGTCGGTGACCCGGCCCATCACCCCGTCCAGCGCATCTATTTCGCGGACGAGGTGACCCTTGGCCAAACCACCGATCGCGGGATTACACGACATTTCGCCGATCGTGGCTCGCCGGTGGGTTAGAAGGAGTGTATGGGCCGATAGACGCGCCGCCGCGGCCGCGGCCTCGCAACCGGCATGGCCGCCGCCTATCACAATCACGTCCCAACGCCGCATAGCGAATCTCTATAAACGGGCGGGGCCTGGCTGTAAACCGGAACGCGTCGCCCATCCACCGGAATGTTTCACGTGAAACACCGGCCTATGGCAGGGCACGGCAACCAACTAATAATAATTGGAAAGAAAATTGCGCCAAAGTGTAAGAATCGAATGATCGCCCATGTAATGCACCTACAAGATGTAGGCCCGAAACGTCGATTCGGCCGCGGAACGTTCCAAGAACTCATACAATAGCGTGATTCGACCTAGGGAAATTTTCCCTTTTTGTTCTTGAATTTACTTGCCAATACAGAATTCCCGGAATAACGCGTCGAGCATATCTTCGACATCGATCCGGCCGGTAATCCGGCCAAGCGCCGTGGCGGCGGTTCTGAGATCTTCCGCGGCAAGCTCCGGCAATTTGACCGACGCAAACCGCCGCAGCGCGTCGCGGCAAGCCTCGAGCGCCTGGCGATGGCGCGCGCGCGTGACCAGTGGCGCATGCCCGCTCGTCAGAGATTCACCAATTCTTTCAGTGAGATAGCGGATCAACTCGGCCATCCCCGCGCCGGTCAGGACGGACACGGGCAAAGCCGGCCGGCCGTCGAGGGCCGAAATGACAGCGGCAATACCGCCGTCGACGAGATCGATCTTGTTTGCGATCAGGATCGAGTCGTGGCCGAGATAGGAGCGAATCGCCGCAAATTCTTCGGGCTTTGCGGCATCGACCACGACCAGGCGCAAATCCGCTGCTTCCGCGCGCGCCCGGGCGCGGCGAATGCCCTCTTCCTCGAGCGCGTCGCCCGCCGACCGCAACCCGGCCGTATCGGCGAGAATGACGGGATAGCCGCCGAGATCGAGCTCGACCTCGATTACGTCGCGGGTCGTGCCGGCAAGCTGCGAGGTGATCGCCACATCGCGCTGCGCGAGCGCGTTCATGAGGCTCGATTTTCCGGCATTGGGGGGCCCGACAATCGCGACCGATACGCCGTTTCGCAGGCGCTCGCCGCGCCGGTCATCCGCGAGCTCCGCGGCAATTTCTTCGGCAAGCGCGCTCACCTCGCCCTGCACCGAAGCCCACAAGGCCGCCGGCAGATCATCCTCAGGAAAATCGATCTCCGCTTCGAGCCTGGCCTGGGCCCAGATCAGGCGCTCGCGCCACGCCGTGCAAAGCCGGCCGAATTCCCCGTCGAGCTGCCGCAGGGCCTGGCGGCGCTGCGCCGCGGTCTCCGCCGCCACCAGATCGGCGACCGCTTCCGCCGCCGTCAGGTCAAATTTACCGTTCAGGAACGCCCTCCGCGTGAATTCGCCCGGCTCGGCGATGCGAAATCCTGGTCGCGCACCGAGCGCGGCAAACACCGCGTTCAGCACCGCACGCCCGCCATGAAGGTGGAGCTCGGCGACATCCTCGCCGGTAAAGCTCGCCGGGGCCTTGAAATAAATCGCGATGCCGTCATCGAGAATCTCGCCGGCCCGCCGATCGCACAAGCGGCGGTAGACGGCCTGGCGGGGCCGCGGCAACGAACCCGCGAGATCGCGCAGCGCATCGGCGGCGCCGGGCCCGGAGATGCGGATCACCGCCACCCCGGCTTTGCCCGGCGCCGAAGCCAGGGCGAAAATCGTATCGCTCATCGCCCGCGAGTTTAGCAACTTCAGCCGCGCTGTTCGCGCCAGTGGATGGATCGGCGGGGTGGGGCTAAGATCGGAGAAAATCGAACAGCTCTCGACTGCGAGAGCTTTGGCGGGAGGACGAATGAACGGCACGGAATTCAAGCTCGCGACCTATGCCGGCAATCCCGGCCGGCCTTTTGCCGCGATCGTTCTGGGCGACACGGCGATCGACATTGCCGTCGCTTATCCGGCGTATCGCGCTTCGCCGCGCGGCAAGGCCGGCCCTCTCACGGCGACCGAGAGCCTTCGCGGCCTGATGGAAGGCTGGGACAGGAATTTCCCGGTCCTTCAAGAAATCGTCGCCTTCATCGAGCAGGAAGGGCCAGGCAGCGATCGCTTTCGCGGTGGCGTGGCGAAGATCGCGTCGCTGCGGGTTTTGCCGCCGCTCCTCCGGCCCGGCAAAATCTTCAACGCCGCGCAAAACTTCCAGGAGCATGTCAACGAGATGCTGCGCGCCGGCATGACGCCCGCCGGAGGCCCGCAATTCACCGGCGAGAAATCGACCTCGCGGCCGTATCTGTTCTTGAAGGCGCCCAGCGTTCTCGCCGGCGCCTATGACGACATCGCGATCCCGCGCGGGATGGCGAAAATCGACTGGGAAGCGGAGATCGCCTGCGCGATCTGGAAGCCGGCAAAGCGCATCCCCGCGTCGCGCGCGCTCGAGCACATCGCCGGCTTCATGACCACCAACGACGTTTCCTGCCGCGACATTCAGATCCGTCCCGACCGTCCCGGCCTGCGCTCCGATTGGCTCGGCGGCAAGAGCCACGACAATTTCGCGCCGACGGGGCCGTTTTTGACGCCCGCCGCTTTCGTCAAAGACCACATGAATCGCTTCATCCGGCTTACGGTCAATGGCGAGATCAAGCAGAACGGCAACACCTCGCAATTTATCTACACGCCCGAAGAGCAGATCGAATTCGCCTCGAACATCCTGACGCTCGAGCCCGGCGACATGTTCGTGTGCGGAACCTGCGGCGGCGTCGGTCAGGGAACGAATACGTTCCTGAAAGTCGGCGACGTGATGGAAACCGAGGTCGAAGGTCTCGGCAAGATGCGCAACCGCATGGTCGAGGATCGATCATAACGCGGCGCGCCAAGACGGTACTTCAAGCACCGCGTTCAAACATGTTGACGGTTGCATCAACGCAAAACGGGGGGAAGGAAGATGAATCTGAAAAGCACGGCAATCATGGCGTCGCTGCTCGCGGCGGCATTCGGCGCTCGCGCCGTAGCAGCCGAGCCCGTGAAGATCGGCTGCAGCATGGCGTTGACCGGCGGCGTTGCGGTCAACGGCAAGCAGGTCATGATGGCGTTCGAGATCTGGCGCGACGACATCAACAAGAAGGGCGGCTTGCTGGGCCGGCCGGTGCAGCTTGACTGCTACGACGATCAGAGCAATCCGACCAACGTGCCCGCGATCTACACCAAGCTCATCGAGCTCGACAAGGTCGACCTCCTGGTCGGTCCCTATGCCACCAATATGGCGGTCCCGGCGATCCCGGTGTTGATGCAGCACAACGCGACGACGATTGCGGTCACCGCTTTGGCCGCCAACAGCAAATTCCATTACCCCGGATATTTCGTGATGTTGCCCTCGGGGCCCGATCCCAAGCGCGCTTTCGCCGAAGGCTTCTTCGCGGTCGCAAAGCAGATCAAGCCCGCACCGAAGACAATCGCGATCGCGGTCGCCGACGCCGAGTTTGCCCAAAACTCTGCGGACGGCGCACGAATCGGAGCGAAGGAAGCCGGGCTCAAGATCGTCTATGACCGTGCCTATCCTCCGACCACGACCGACTACGCGCCGATCATCCGCGCGATCCAGGCGACGAATCCTGACATCGTTTACAACGCCGGCTACAACCCCGACACGATTGGCATGATCCACGCCGCGCACGAGGTCGGATTGAAGGCCAAAATGTTCGGCGGCAACATGATCGGACTCGCCTCGACCACCGGCCGCATGCAACTCGGCGCCGAGGCCAACGGCATTGTCTATTCGGACGTGTTCTCGCCGAGCTTCAATTTCCCCGGCCTCCAGGCCCTGCTGGCGGAATACCAGGAGCGAGCGAAGACCGCCGGGACAGACCCGCTGGGCTATGGCTACGTGCCGTTCGCCTATGCGGCGCTCCAGGTTTTGGGCGACGCGGTCACCGCTATCGGCAGCTTTGACCAGCCGAAGATCGCGCAATACATCCACACGCACACATTTTCGACGGTCGCGGGCGACATCGCCTTTGGCCCCGATGGCGAATGGACCAAGTCGCGCTTCGTTGCGGAGCAGTTCCGCAACATCTCCGGCCATGGCGCCGAGCAGTTTAGGGACCCAAAGAAAGTCGTTGTCCTGTGGCCGTCGGAATACAAGACCGGCACCCTCCAATATCCCTACGACGCCAGCAAGTAAGAGGGAGCCATGGATGCGAGATTCGGCAATGCAAGAACGGCCGACATCGAAAGCCTCGGCAAGATGCGCAACTGATTCGACGACGATCGCGGCTGACGCATCGCAACTTCAGGGAGGGAGAATTCCAATGAACCTTGTCCGGACGCTGTTTTCGGCCGCCGCGCTGGCGGGCACGCTCGCGCTGGCCATGGCGGCGCAAGCCGCCGAGCCGATCAAGATCGGCTTCAGCATGGCCCTGACCGGCGGCGTCGCGCCGATCGGCAAGCAGGTGCTCGCCGCGCTCACGATCTGGCGCGACGATGTCAATGCCAAAGGCGGGCTCTTGGGCCGGCCGATCGAGCTCATTTATTATGACGATCAGAGCAACCCCTCGAATGTTCCGCCGATCTATACGAAGCTCATCGATGTCGACAAGGTCGATCTGCTGATCGGGCCTTATGCCACCAACATGGTGGCGCCCGCGATCCCGGTGCTGATGCAATTCAAGAAGACGACGATCGGCATCCTCGCCAACGCCGCCAACAGCAAATTCCATTACGATCAGTATTTCTCGATGCTGCCGACCGGGCCCGAGCCGCAAAAGGCGTTCTCGACCGGCTTCTTCGACTTGGCGAAGGCGCAGAAGCCGCGGCCCAAAACGGTCGCAATCGTGGCGGCGGATGCCGAGTTCGCGCAGAACGCGGCCGACGGCGCGCGCGCCAACATCAAGGAGATGGGATTCGAGAAGGTGATGGATAAGAGCTATCCGCCCTCCATCACCGATTGCACGCCGATCATGCGCTCGGTGCAGGCGCTCAACCCCGATATCGTCTATCTCGCCGCCTATCCGCCCGATTCCGTCTGCCTCGTTCACGCGGTGAAGGAGATCGGCCTATCGCCCAAGATGCTCGGCGGTACCCTGATCGGGCTTCTCGTGACGCCGATCAAGATGCAGCTCGGCCCCTTGATGAACGGCATCATCAACAACACGGTGTTCGTGCCGACCAAGAGCTTCATCTTCCCGGGCACGATGGAGCTGCTCAACCGCTATCAGCCGATTGCGGCGAAGGAAAAGCTCGATCCACTTGGCTGGGGCTTCGTACCGCTCGGCTATGCCGCGGGGCAGGTTCTGGCGGAGGCGGTCGAAGGCGCCAAGACGCTCGACCAGGTGAAGCTCGCGCAATATATGCACACGCACAGCTTCAACACGGTGATGGGCGATATCAGCTTCGGCAAGGACGGCGAATGGACGAAAGCCCGCACGGTTTTCATGCAGTACCAGCACGTCAAAGGCCAAGATCTCGCCGAGTTCAAGAGCGCCGAGCACGATGTGGTCGTCTGGCCTGACAATATGAAATCGGGCAACCTGATCTATCCCTATAGCGCCGCGCAGAATTAGGGGCGCAGCGGAACACGAAACAAAGCGGCAGGAACGCCGCTCGCCGGCACGGCGGGCGGCGTTTTTCGCCTTACCGCGGCGCCTCTTCGCGCGAAGGACTGCGACCGCCCGCCAATTCGTTAACGAAAATACAGGGTGTCGCCGCCTAGACTGAGCGCGCGGACGGCAAAGCCTTCACCATTCCGAGCGATCACCCGTGACCGTCAAAGAAGACGCCCTTTCTGCGCCGTCGAACCCGGAGCTCGCCCTTCGCGCCGGCAATGTGCGGGCGCTCGGTCTTGCAGCTGCTTATCTCCTCCTCGGCGGGTTGACCCTGTCGCCGCTGCTTTGGGTACACATCCCGCCGCTGGTCGATTATCCCGTTCATCTCGCGCGGATGTCGGTGCTGCTTCATGACGGCGATGGTTCGGCCATTGCGACGAACTACATCGCGCATTGGCGGCTGCTTCCCAATCTCGCCATCGATCTCATTGTCCCGGTGCTCGCCCAGATCATGCCGCTTGAGCTGGCCGGAAAGGTATTCGTCGCGTTGAGCATGAGCCTCGCCGTGATCGGGACCGTGACGTTGCATCGCGCCCTTCACGGGCGTGTGGGACTCTGGCCGCTCTGCGCCCTGCTGTTCGTCTACAACGTGGTCCTGTGGTACGGATTTTTGAATTACCTCTTCGCTCTCGGCGTGGCCATTCTTGCGTTCAGCGCCTGGGTCGCGACCGAACGGCGACCACAGGCTTTGCGCATCACAGGCTTCGCGATCGTCGCCGCCGTTATCTTCGTTCTCCACCTTTTCGCCTTCGGCGTTTATGGCCTATTGGTCGTTTCCTATGAGGCAAGCAAAGCGGCTGGCGGGCAGGAGACGCCGAGGGATCGAGCTATCGCCCTTGCGGGCACGCTCCTGCAATTCGTGCCATCCGGCTTGATGTGGCTCGGCGTCGAAGGCGGGCCCCAATTCACCCAATTCGGCGACCTCAACGCGCGTCTCGCCAGCCTGATCGCACCAGCCTTTTTCGACGACGGCAACAAGACAGTGCTCGATGCAGCCATATTTGTCGTCGAAATTGTGGTGCTCCCCTGCGCGCTTCTCGCTGGTGCGCTGCGCCTAAATCCCAAAATGCGACTCCCGCTTCTGGCGATGCTCGTTCTATCGGCGCTCATCCCGGAATGGCTCAAAGGCAGTTGGGCCGCGCAGATCCGCCTGCCGATCGCGCTCGTCTTCGTCTTCATCGCCAGCACGCAATTCGATCGATCGCGGCGAACGACCGGAATATGCCTTGCGACCACCGTGCTGCTCTTGCTCGGCCTGCGACTCTGGGCCGTCACCGAGAATTGGCGCGACATGGATGCGCGCGTGACCGAGCTTCGGGCCGCGCTACAGACTGTTCCTGAAGGCGTCCGGATCTTGACCGTGCAGTCGTCCATGCCCGCGAGCCTTGTGCGCCCAGCCGGGTTTCGACACCTTGTTGACAGCACGGGCGCGCCCACTTTCTCGCATCTTCCGGCCTTGGCCGTGCTCGATCGCGGCGCCTTCTATACGCCGCTTTTCACCGGGTGGTATCCGATCGACGCCAGTCCCAAGAACGCTGGCATGCCCCGCATCTTGGACGGAATTCTGACGCCGGCCGAGCTGCTCGAGCGGCGTAAGGCCCCGTCGCCAGGAACGATGCCGCTCGATGTGTTGGGCGAGCCGCCTTGCTGCTATGACTGGCCACAACATTTCGACTTCGTGCTCTGGACCGATTTCGGTGCGCCGCCGAGAATGCTACCGAAGGAGCTGGAGCCCTGGGCGAGCGGCAGCTTCTTTCACATTTATCGCGTCATCCGGCCTTAAGCGCGGCGGCATCACGGCGATCCGAGCTTGTCGGTTGCCGCGGCTCGAAGACGGCCGCTTGCGCGACAACGGTGTCGACCAGGTAAAGTGGCCGCCGCTTCGACTCGATATAAAGCCGGCCGAGATATTCCCCGACAATGCCCAGGACGAGAAGCTGGACGCCGCCCATGATGAGCACGATGGTAGTGGTGCTCGCCCAACCCGCTGGCGCCTTGGCGAACAGCCAGCCGGCAAGCGTATAGGCCAGCATGCCAAGGCCAAGCGCGCCCGTGAGCAGACCGAAATAAGACGCGATCCGCAAGGGAACGATCGAAAATCCGGTGATGCCATCGAGGGCCAGGGCGATCAATTTGCGGAGCGGATATCCGGTCTCGCCGGCAAAGCGCGGATCGCGATCATAAACCAAGGGCACCTGCGTCAAGCCCATCCAGCTGACCATGCCGCGAATGAAGCGCGTCTGCTCGGGCATCGACTTCAGCACCGTCAGGACGCGGCGGCTGATCAGGCGAAAATCGCCGGTATCGAGCGGAATGTCGATGTCGACGAGGCGACGAAGAATTCGATAGTAGAGAAGGGTCAGCGACTTTTTGAACCGGGTTTCGCCGTGGCGGGTCCGACGCTGGCCGTAAACCACGTCGGCTCCTTCATCCATCAGCCGCAGCATTTGCGGCAGCAGCTCGGGTGGATCTTGGAGGTCCGCGTCGATGATCAGGACCCGCTCGCCCCGGCAATAATCAAGCCCGGCCGTTAGCGCCACCTGGTGACCGTAATTGCGCGTGAGGTTGATAGCAACGACATGAGCGTCTCTCGCCGCCAGCATGGCCAGCTTGCGCCACGTGTCGTCGCGCGAGCCGTCATTGACGAGGACGATTTCGTAGCTGTCGTCGGCGGCTGCGCGGCAAACGACGGAGAGGCGCCGATGCAGTTCGTCGAGAGTCTTGCCCTCGTTGAAGCAGGGCGCGACCACCGACAGAAACCTGTCTGGCTTTTCCTCGACACCAGCGCCTTCCGGGCTACGAGCCGCGGGCCGCATCTTGCCTCCGCCGTCTTTCGCCTGAGCTTGGCGTCTTAGCATGGGTAGCGTTAACGAATTTCTACCTTTCCCGATGATAGGCTTTGACCGGCATTGGCGATGCCCAACGCATCGAGACTCGGCGGCCATCACTCCTATCGGGCTTCGGCCATGGCGCATATCGAAACGCTTTCAACAACGGCTCAGACCGACTTCACGGAAGTTTGGTACGACATCGCCGACGAAAATCATTTCTGGTTGCGCTGGCGTTTCGCCTTTTTTCTCCGCGAAATTCGACGTCTGAGCCTCGATCCGGCCTTGCCCATGACGGGGCTCGATGTTGGCTGCGGCCACGGCGCGGTCGGCCGGCAGCTTGCCGCGCAGACGGCCTGGCAAGCGGATGGCTGCGATCTCAACCAGGCTGCCTTGGCGCTGCATTCCGCGTCTGCGCGGCGCGTTTTCTATTACGATATCAACGACAGGTACCCGTCGCTGCGCGAGAAATACGATTTCTTGGTCATGTTCGATGTGATCGAACACATCGAGAAAACCCGGCCCTTTCTCGAGGCCGCGATCTATCACCTGAAGCCAGGCGGTCATGTCTTCGTCAACGTGCCCGCTTGCCAGCGTCTTTATTCGCGCTACGACGTCGCGGCCGGTCATTACCGCCGCTACGACAAGCCGCTGCTGCGAGAGCAGTTCGAAGAAGCCGGACTCGAGGTGCGGTCGATGCACTATTGGGGCGCCTTCCTGCTGCCGGCTCTCGCAGCCCGCAAGCTCATCGTCGATGGCAAAAATGCCTCCGACGACATCATCCGGACCGGTTTCCACCCTCCCAACCGCTTCGCCTCGACGTTGCTGTCGGTGGCGCTCGCCTGCGAGAATCTGCTCCCGCCCCTGCCGGTGGGAAGCTCGCTGCTCGCGGTCGCCCGCAAGCCAGGGGCATCGTGACTCTCGAACAAGACGCTCTTCCTGCGCCGTCGAAACCGGGGATCGCCTTGCGTGCCGGCAATTCCCGGGCGCTCGCCCTTGCCGCCGCCTATCTCCTCCTCGGCGGCTTGACCCTGTCGCCGCTGCTTTGGACGCGCATCCCCGCGCTCGTCGATTATCCCAATCACCTGGCGCGGATGTGGATCTTGGTTCATGGCCAAGATATCCCGGCGCTCGCCAGCAATTATATCGCGCATTGGCGCCTGCTGCCGGATCTGGCGATGGATCTGATCGTGCCGCCGCTCGCGCATTTGATCGGGGTCGAGCAGGCCGGCCGAGTCTTCATCGCGCTGACGATGCTCACCCTCGTCGCCGGGACGGTGGCGCTCCACCGCGTTCTGCACGGACGCGTGGGGCTCTGGCCGCTTGCCTCTCTTCTCTTCATCTACAACGCGGTGCTCTATTGGGGTTTCCTCAATTGCCTCTTCGGCATGGGCGTCGGCCTTCTGCTCTTCGCTGCGTGGATCGCGACGCGCTCTTGGCCGAGCGCCTTGCGCCTGCCGCTGTTCGCGCTCG
>DATEKH010000277.1:0-30841 GCA_035277525.1 Allostellaceae bacterium | reverse complement strand
CGCGCTCATCGCCGAGCTCTTCGGCGTCTCGAGCGGCCTCGGCTATCTCATGCTGAAGGCCCAGATCGTCTCGGACGCCGCCACCGTCTATGCCACCTGCTTTGCCATCGTGCTGCTGTTCCTCGCCGGCGAGAAGCTGGTGATCGATCCCCTGTCGCGCCTTGTCGCTTACAAATAGGCCTCCCATGATCCCGAACAGCCAAAGAACCTGCCGCGACTTTTGCAAACAGGAGCAGCCATGATCACCGCCGATCTCGTTCTCCGGCGCGGGAACATCATGACATTCGATCCGCAGCGGCCGCGGACCCAGGCGCTTGCCGTCGCCGGCGAGCGAATCCTGGCGCTTGGCGAGGAGGCCGAGGCGCTGGTCGGCCCGCAGACGAACGTGATCGATCTGGCCGGGCAGGCGGTCATCCCCGGCCTCTTCGACAGCCACATTCACACCGTGATGGGCGGGCTCAACGAGATCGCCGTCTCGCTCGAGGGCGCACGATCGATCGCCGATGTGCAAGCGGCTTTCGCCGCTCGCGCCCGGGTGACACCGAAGGGCGCCTGGATCCGCGGCAGCAGCGCCTGGCACGAGAGCCAGCTCGTCGAGGGACGCTTGCCCAACCGCTTCGAGTTGGATGCGGTCACACCCGATCACCCGGTGATCATGCGGCGCGGCGGCCATGTCGTCGTCGGCAACAGCGCCGCTTTCGCGCTCGCCGGCATCACCAGGGCGACGCCCGATCCGCAGCACGGCGTGATCGTGCGCGATTCCGCCACCGGCGAGCCCACCGGCGTGCTGGTCGAGCGCGCGGCCTTCAGCCTGCTCTTAAAGCATGTACCGCCGCCGAGCCGCGCCGAGCATGTCGCAGGGCTGACCGCCTTCACCAAAAAGCTCAACAGCCGCGGCATCACCAGCACGCTCGAGCCAGGGCTGACGCTCGAGGAGATCGCCGCCTATATGGAGCTATGGCGGCAGAAAGCGATGACGACGCGCGTCCGCATCCTGCAGCGCGTGCATTGCGTCGATGACGTCGAAGCGCTGTCCTCGGTGCTGGCGCCCGATTTCGGCGACGACCGCTTGCGGATCGGCGGCTTCAAATTCTCCGCCGATGGCGGCATCGAGGCGGCTTATATGCACGATCCTTATCGCGTGGTCGAGGGCGAGCAGACCGATGCCAAATTCGTCGGCAAGCTCGTCCTTCCGCCGGGGGGCCTTGCCGAGCTCAAAGAGATGTTCACCATCGCTGCCTCGCGCGGTTGGCAATTCCAGGTCCATATGGTGGGCGACGCCGCGATCGATGCGATCCTCGACCTCGTCGAAGGGGTGGCGGAGAAATACCCGCTCGGCAAGCTGCGCTGGACCATGGTTCATATCTTCCTGCCGAGCGAGCGGGCGCTGGCGCGGATCAAGCGCCTCGGCCTGCGCGCGACGGTGCAGGATCAGCCGGTGAAGCTCGGCCACAACATGGTGCGCTATTGGGGCGAGGAGCGGGCGGCGCGCTCGATCCCGATCAAGAGCATCGTCGCCGCAGGCATTCCGACCGGGGGTGGAACCGATGCGCCGGTCGTCGGCTGGAATCCGTTCGAATCGATGTGGTGGATGACGACGCGCCAGGTCTATACCCAAAGCGCAACCCGCATCCTCGGGGCCGAGGAGGCGGTCGATCGCGCTGTCGCGCTCGACCTCTACACGCGGGGCAGCGCCGAGACCTGCTTCATGGAAGACGAGATCGGCACGCTCGAGCCGGGCAAATTCGCCGATCTCGCCGTCCTGACCGACGATCCCATCACGGTTCCCGCCGATCGGCTGCGCGACGTGCAGTCGGCGCTCACGCTTCTCGGCGGCCGGATCGTCCATCGCGAGGGCCTCTAGCGCCATGTCGCTTCCGCGTCTCCTCTCGCAGCATGGCCGCATGCACCCGGGATTGAAGCCGGCGGATGCCTTCGTGCCGCTGCCGGCGGCGACGCACAACTATCCGCTTCTGGGCTTCAAGGATGTCTATGCGACGGTCGGCGCGATCGGGCTGCGGCTCGGCGAACGCGCGCGAACGCTCGCGGGCGAGCCCGTGCGCATCCGCGGCTATATGGCCCCGCCCGATTTGGAGCAGGGCAATTTCTTTGTGCTCACCCGCGCGCCCATCATCACCTGCCCGTTCTGCGACCCCGGCACGAGCTGGCCCGACGACGTGGTGCTCGCGCTGTTGGAGCGCGACACCGCCTTCGTCGATCCGGCGCAGGCAATCGAGGTGGTCGGCGAGCTGGAGCTTGGCGCGAAGCTCGATCTCAACACCGGCGCGATGCGGCTCGTCCGGCTTCGCGACGCGCGCTGGCAGCCTGTCGCATCGAACAAGGACGGGTGAGGCTTCGAGGCGCGCCTCAGGCGACCGCGGCTTGCGGGTCGGCGAGCGGAAGGCGAATGGCGACCCGCGCGCCGTCTCCGGCCACGCTCGTGATCGCGATCGTGCCGCCATGCTGCTCGACGATTTGCTTGACGGTTGGAAGACCGAGACCCGTGCCGAAGCTCTTGGTGCTGAAGAGCGGTTCGAAGATGCGCGGCAATATCTCGGCCGGGATGCCGGGGCCCGAATCCGTGATCATGATTTCGAGCGTCTCCGACGCTGAGGTCGCAATGCCGATGCGCCGCGCGGCGCTGGGCGTCGCGCTGCCGTCGATCGCCTGGACGGCGTTTTCCAGCAAATTGATAATCACGCGCTGAAAGCGCTCGGCATCGAGCGCCACGAGCGCGCGCCCAGCCCCGAGCCGGCGCTCGAGCGCGATTCCATCGGGAATCCGCTGCTCATCCAGGATTTCGACGAGCCAGCGGTCGAATGCGACGGGCGTGCGCTTGACGTCCTTTGGGCGGGTGAAATGCAGCAGGTCCGAAATGAGATTCTCGCAGCGCAGGATGCTGCGTTCGAGCCGCGCCAGGGGCCGCTCGAAGCGCAAAGCGTCGGGTCCGGCCGTCTCGCGGATTGCATAAGCGGTGTTGCGTATGGCGCTCAGCGGATTGCGCAGCTCATGCGCCACCGTCGCGGTGAGTTGGCCCAAGGCCGACAGACGCTCCTTCTTTAGCAGCTCGTCCTGCGCCTCGCGGAGCTCGCGCGTGCGCTCCTCGACCCGGCGCTCGAGCTCCTCATTCGCCGCCTGGACCGCGCGATTGGCGGCCTCGGCCGCGTCCTTGGCCATGCGCAGCGAGCGCTCGAGCTCCTTTTGCCGAATCTCGGAGGCGCGCATCTCGGTAACGTCGGTGAAGGTCGCGATGCGTCCGATCGGCTTACCGTCGTCGTCGAAAAGAGTCTCGGCGACATTGTGGAGCCAGCGCACACCGCCATCCGGACGAATGACGCGGCAATCGAAGGGATCGGTCGCACGCCCTTGCTCGGCCGCCTGGGTCATTTCCGCGAACTTGGCGCGATCGTCAGGATGCAGAAGGCCGAGGAAACCCTCTTTCGTCGGCAGCGGCTTGGCGGGATCCAAGCCGAGCAGGCGATACATCTCTTGCGAGAACTCGACCGCGTTGGGGCGGCGAAGATCGCGAACGATGCTGCCCGTCCGGCTGATGCGCTGCGCGCGTTGCAGATGGTCTTTGCCGCGGCGAAGCTCCTCCGCCATCTCGGCGAGCTCGGCGCGCTTCTCGCTCAGCGATTTTTCGACCGTCTTCAGCGCGGTGATATCGATCCGCAATCCCGCCACGCCGCCGCTGGGCATAAGGCGCTCGGAGACCAGCACCCAGCGGCCGTCCTTCAACTGCGATTCGACGCTAGCTTCGGATTTGTGGTGCTGCCGCATCCACTCGGCGAGCCACTCCTCCTCGCGTCCCTTGGCCTCGGGATAACGGCCCACGGCGAGGGCCGAGCGCATGATGTCCTCATAGCGGGCGCCCGGGACAAAGGCGTGTGCGTTCTCGGCATAAAGCCGGCGATACGCGTCGTTGCACAGCACGAAGCGGTCCTCGGCATCGTAAATCACGAAGGCCTCGGCGATGCTCTCGATGGCTTCGCGCAACAGCCGGTCGCGATCATGAGGCACGCCGCGGCGCGACCGCGGCGCGAGCGCGCCGATCGCCTGCCGGAGCCGTTCAATGAGGCGCGGTTTAACCGCGTTTGAGTGGGGTTTCATAATGGTCGAGAGGCGGTCTACCCCCGTGCCTCGAATGAGCTTTGGGCGTGGTGTCCCAATCTCGGGCAACAACCCTAACGACTGCTTAACCGCGCGCGTCGCGCCGCCGTTCTTGCTCGAGCGCGCCTCTTGGGGAAGGGCCGGCCACCATCGGGCGGTGGTTAGGGCGCGATCAGGCTCACCGGATCGGGGTTGCCCTTGATGAGGCCCTGCTCGCGGCAGGCCTCGATCCAGAAGGCGAGGCCCCCGGGCCTGGGCACGGGGTCGAGATTGGTCGGAATCTCGATGAACTGTGCCGCCTCGGGCGGAAGCTTCGTGTATTTGGCGATGCTCGCGCGCACCGAAGCCTCGTTCGCCGCGTCCTCGATATAGGCTTTCGACTCGTTGAGCGCCGCGCGGAAGCCGGCGACCTCCGAGCTATGCGCCTGAGCCCAGCGCCGGGTCGCGGCATAGACCACGACCATCGTGCCGGGCGGCTCGATATCGCCGAAATCGCCAATGATATAGCCGGCCTTGCTCTTGACGATGCGGGCAAGGAACGGGTTCACGGTCGCGACCGCATCGGCGAGTCCGGCGGTCAAGGAATCGGGCATGCGCGGCAGCATGAATTCGACCCAGTGCACTTGATGGTAATCGGCGCCGTTCACCTGGAGCCACTTCTTCATCAGCACGTCGATGGTCCCGCCGAGCCCGGGGACGGCGACCTTCTTGCCGACGAGGTCGCGCGCGGTCTTGATGCCGCTGCCGGTGCGCGCCGCGATGCCTGTCTCAGAGACCGGCGGCTGAATCGGATTGCGGTTCGCGCTTGCGACGATGACGAGATCGAGCCCCTGTTCATCGCCCTGCAACAGCACGGTCGGCGTCGGCGCGCCGATCTGCGCCGAATCGGCGGTGAGCGCCGCCGAGATCACCGATCCGTTTTGTGCCGCCTGCAGCGTGACGTCGAGCCCGTGCTTCAAAAAGAAGCCTTGATCCTTGGCAACATAGCTCTCGGTGAAGGAATCACCCGCCGTATAGAGCAGCTTGATCGAGGTCGCGGCCGCCGCCGATCCTGTGCCTGCGAGACTCGCAACGAGAAGGACGGCGAACGCGCTCCACATGAGGCCTCCCTGGTTCC
Organism: Allostellaceae bacterium; assembly: GCA_035277525.1. Classification (GTDB taxonomy): domain Bacteria; phylum Pseudomonadota; class Alphaproteobacteria; order ATCC43930; family CGMCC-115725; genus CAIKMD01. Next base: position 25,614 of record DATEKH010000277.1, on the reverse strand, counting down.
AGCCCCGGACTCTCGCCGGGTTGCCGGGCAATGCTTGACCGCGCGTTATTCCGCGGCCCAGCGCGGCGAGGAATTGGCGTGGAGCCGCATCTGCTCCTCATAGGCCTCGCGGAAAGGCTTGCTCGCGGGCGCGATGAAATTCCCCGCGCGATGCCCGCGATAAATGCCCGGATCGTCGACTCCCGGCAGCCTCGTGGATTTATCCGCTGCAAAGGCCTCGACGAGGCGCAGGAATTTGCGCCGCGCGCGCACGATCATGGCGTCGCTCGGCACCAGATGCTCGTGCGTGCGATCGCTGATGACGCCGAGCATGCCGCCGACCGCCGTGTCTTGTGTGTTGAGACCGCTGATCCCGCTGAAGACGCCGCCATGACGCTGCGCCTCGCGATCGATCAAATAATCGTTCTCGGCGTTGTTGACGAGACGCCAGCGCCCGAACCAGTCGGTCGTGTTGGGCTTGTATTCGACGCCGGCGCTCGGCACCAGGCCGAGACCGGGGATCGGCTTGCCCGATTTGGTGCGCGAGCGCATCTGCGCCATCTTGCGCTGGATCGTGAAGACCATGGTGTGGGTATCGTCCATCGGGACGTAGCCCTTGATCATGATCTGCTCGGCGAGCATGCCGGCCGGCGGAATTACCCAGAACGGCACCACGAGCTGCGCCAGCCGCCAATGCGTGTTCTCGGTATCGGCCGGGCGATAGGCGCCGTACATCAGGCCGAGGGGCGTTTCCTCGATATGGAATTGCGGCGTCGGGTCGGAAGCGAGGTAATACATCGTGTCGCCTGGCACGAGGTCGCTCACATCCGCGCCGCCGAGATGGAGGAAGCCGAAATGCGAGGTGTCGAGATCGTTCTCGAGACCCTGCAGCCAGTTGTATTCCTGTTGGATCATCTGCACCCGGATTTCCTCGGGCTTCAGCTCATTGAGCTCGTAATCCGGGAAAGGCGGCGGAACGGCGCGGTCACCCATATAGATCCAGATCACGCCATAGCGCTCGATCGCCTTATAAGCCTTGGCCTTGACCTTGCTTTTCGAATCCTGATGCGACGGCACGTTGGGCATATCGACGCAATTGCCATCGACGTCGAATTTCCAGCCATGATAAACACAGCGGATCCCATTCTTCTCGTTGCGTCCGAAGAACAGCGAAGCACAACGATGGGCGCAGCGATGATCGAGCACGCCCAGCCGGCCCGCCGTGTCGCGGAACGCGATCAGCGGCTCGCCCAGCGCCATGACGCGCACCGGATCGCCATCCGCCATAACTTCGCCCGAGCCGGCGATCGGAATCCAATATTGGCGCATCACCGCGCCCATCGGCGTGCCGGGCCCCACCCGCGTCAAAATTTCGTTTTCGCGCGCCGTCGTCATGGCGCCCCTCCCGTCCAATGGGCACAACCGCGCCATTATAGCGCGGCTTCAGTCTGAATCTTGCTCCATCTTCCCAATCCACGCGGGGGGCTGCGCCCGGTTCCGCGATTCTGGCCGAAGGCGTCGGCGAGGCTTATGCTTGGGCGCCGGCCTTCGATGAGCGCGGGGAGAGAGATGGCGGAGTTAACCGACATAGACCTGTTGCGGAGCGGCCCCGGAACGCTTGCCGGCCGCTACCTCCGCCGGTTCTGGCAACCGGTGCATCTCGCACGCGAAGTGCGGCAAGGCCAGGCGAAACCGATCCGGATCATGGGCGAGCGCTTGACGCTCTATCGCGGGCAGTCGGGAAAGGCGTTTCTTGTTGGGTCGCGCTGCGCGCATCGCGGCGCGCAGCTCTCGGCGGGCTGGATCGAGGGCGACTGCATCCGTTGCATGTATCACGGCTGGATGTTCGACGGCGAAGGACGCTGTACCGAGCAGCCGGCCGAAGCGGCAGGCTTCAAGGAAAAGATCCGCATCGCCGCCTATCCGACACAAGACTATCTCGGCTTTATCTTCGCCTGGCTCGGCGAAGGAGCGCCGCCGCCCTTGCCGCGCTATCCCTGGTTCGAGGAAGAGGGCGTCGTCGAGCTCGACACCTATGTCCGGCCGTCGAATTATTTCTACACCCTCGACAATCATAGCGACGAAGTCCACGTGATCTTCACGCATCGGAACACCGCCTTCGCACGCGCCGGTCTCGCCCAGGTGCCACTGATCGAAGCCGAAGAGACCGATTACGGCATGCGCGTCGTGGCGCGCTATCCCAACGGCAATGCGCGCGCCAATCAACTGCTCATGCCGAACATCATCATGTTCAAATCCTCGCCCGCGAAGGGCGATGAAGGATTCTCGGACCGCGCGGCATGGCGCGTGCCGATCGATGATGATTCGCATGTGAGCTTCGGGATCGATCTGCGGCATCTGCGGGGCGAAGCCGCGCAACGCTATCGCGAGGCCCAGGCGGACGAGCGCGACAAGATGCGGCAGACGCGCTTGGAGCCGGCGAACGAGGTCGCGCGGCAGATCCTCGATGGGCAGCGCAGCCTCGAAGACCCGGATGTGCTGGAGCGCCCGGACCTCGTCAACATCCAGGATTGCGTCGCGCAAATGGGTCAGCCGAAGATCAAAGAGGGCGCCTTCGAGCATCTCGGCCGCTCCGATCGCGGCGTCATCCTGTTCCGCAAGCTGTGGCTGCGCGAGTTGACGGCGCTCGCCGAGGGCCGAACGCTCAAACGCTGGCAAGTGCCGAGCGCGCTCGCAACCCAAACCGGGGTCTAGCGGAACCTATTGACGCCGAGAGGGAGGAACCCATGCCGGTCGCAAGACATAAGATGCCGCCCGAGGTCGAAGGGCTTTCGGTCGACGAGATCGCCGAGCGCTATATCGGCCGCTTTCGCGACAAGACCGGCGACTGGGCGGCCTTCGAGGACGCCAAGATCGAGGGTTATCGCCGCGCGCAGCATCGCTTCATCGGCGCCGGCGGCTCGGGCAAGCATGGCGATCCGACGATCATCCCGGCGCGCGCCTTCACCTTGAGCGTCATGTATGTGCCGCCGGGCCAGGGCAATGCGGCCCACACGCACGAGGTCGAAGAGATATTCTTCGTCTTGCGGGGCTATCTCACGGTCTTTGTCGAGGATGAGAGCGGCCGTCGTGCCACGCGGCGGCTCGGGCCTTGGGAGTGCATCGCCTGCCCGCCCGGCGTGATCCATGGCTATCAGAACGAAAGCCTCGAGCCGGTCTATTTCCAGGTAATGCTTGGCGCGGCCAAGCCCGAAGCCATGGGCTATGCCGATGACGAGCTCTATCGTCGCCGCGACGCGCATCTCGCGGGCGGCGGGCAATAGGCGTCGACGGGGCGCCCGATGCCGCGCAGTCTTCGCGTCGCGATCATCGGCGGCGGCATTGGCGGCTTGACCGCCGCGGTCGCGTTGCGCCGGCGCGGCATCGAGGCGCTGGTCTTCGAGCAAGCGTCCGCCATCGGCGATATCGGTGCGGGGATTCAGCTTGGGCCCAACGCGGTCAAGACCTACCGCGCCCTCGGCATGGAAGACGCGATCGCGGCCATTGGCTTCGAATCGGAGTACCAGACGATCCGCAGCTGGCGCAGCGGTCGGATCATCTCGCGCCAGCGGCGCAAGGACGTGCTGCGCGCGCGCTTCGGCGCGCCGCATTACACCTTGCACCGCGCCGATCTATTGGAGGTGTTGGGCCGCGCGGTGCCGCCTGACAGCCTTCATCTCGGCGCGCGCTGCACCGGAATCGAGCTGACGGAAAACAGCGCCGTCGCGCGCTTTACCGATGGCCGCGCGGTCGAGGCGGATCTGATCGTGGGCGCCGACGGCATTCACTCGGTCGTGCGCGTCGCTCTCTTCGGCGTCGAGGCGCCGCGCTTCACGGGTTGCGTCTGCTGGCGCGGCTTGGTGCCGATCGAGCTTGTGCCCAAGGACATCGTCACCACCGACGGCACCGCTTGGTGGGGCCCGCATGGCCACATCGTCCACTACCTCGTGCGGCGCGGGGAACTCGTCAATTTCGTCGCGCATTACGACAGCGACGCCTGGACCGAGGAATCCTGGACCCGCGAGTGCGACCGCGCCGAGCTGCTCGAAACCTATGCGAAATGGAATCCCGCGCTGCTGCGGCTCATCGCCTGCGGCGAGCGCTATTTCAAATGGGCGCTCTATGACCGCGATCCGCTCGAGCGCTGGAGCAAGGGGCGGGCGACGCTGCTGGGCGATTCGGCGCATGCGATGCTGCCCTATCTCGCGCAGGGCGCGTGCATGGCGGTCGAGGACGGCTATGTGCTCGCCGAAGCTCTGGTGCGTTCGCCCGACAATGTCGAGGCGGCGCTTGCCCGCTACGAGGCGCTGCGCATCCAGCGCACACGGCGAACCGTGCTCGGCTCGCGCTATCGGGCGAAGGAGAATCATCTCGCCTCGCCCTGGGGCCGGCTCGTGCGCGACGCGAAGATCGCGCTGCATGACCGGATGCACCCGGGCGACACGATCTTCCGCGCGTCCTGGCTCTACGATTACGACGTCGCCGCCGAAGCGGACTGACGGGTCTGGGAGGCTCCCAATGCCCGAATTGCCGGATGTCGAAGTCTATAAGCGGCGGCTCGCGCGCGGCGCGCTCGGAAAGACGATCACGCGCGTCGCGGTCGGCGATGCGCGCATTCTCGGCAAGCTTTCGCCGCGAAATTTTCGCGGCCATCTGGTCGGACGCAAGCTTCTATCGACCCGCCGCCACGGCAAGCATCTCTTGGCCAGGATCGAGGGAAATGGCTGGCTGACCTTGCATTTCGGCATGACCGGCGATTTGCGGGTTTTCAACGAGTCGGAGCCGCGGCCGCGCTTCACGCGGGTTTGCCTCGATTTGGCAGGCCACGGTCATCTCGCCTACATCAACAAACGGATGATCGGCCGTGTTGGGCTCGCGCCAAATGCGGATGCGTTCATTGCCGCGGAAAAACTCGGACCGGATGCCCTCGACCGCGGCTTCACCCTGGCGGCCTTTAAGAAGGCGATCGCCGGAGCGCGCCGCGACGTCAAATCCGTGCTGATGGATCAGCAGATCGTCGCGGGGATCGGCAATATCTATGCCGACGAGATCCTGTTTCAGGCGCGCATCGATCCGCGGGCGGGCATCGCTAAGCTCGATGCCGCGCGATTGGCGCGTCTCTATCGCGCGATCGGCACGGCGCTGCGCATGGCCATCGCTCATGGCGCCGGATCGGAAGAGCTTGCCGAGCGCATGCCCAAATCGGCGCTGCTGCCTCATCGCCATAAGGGCGGGCACTGTCCGCGCTGCGGCGGTCCGCTGAAGACAACGCGGATCGGAGGCCGCATGACCTATTTCTGCGCCCATTGCCAGCGACGATGAGGACACCTGCCCCGGATTTGATTCAGCGCAAGGTCTTGGCGGGGCCGAACCGTCAATATCCAAATCATGGCCGTTATCCCTCACCTGCTTCGGAAGAGCCCCATGAGCCCGTCGCGCCTCCCACCCGATAAAGTCGGATCGCCCAAAAAGCCCGGCCGCCGCCGCTTCGGTCGGGCGCAATCCGATCATCTCATCGATCCGTATAAGCAGCCGGCAAAACCTCATGAGCCGCTCTATTGCACGCAATGCGGTGCGGTCTATGAGACAGGGCGGTGGCGGTGGTCGGCGCGGCCGGAAGACGCATCCCCGTCGCTCTGTCAGGCATGTCATCGAATCAATGACCGCTTCCCGGCGGGCATCCTCACGCTGAGCGGCGAAGCAGTCGGAGAGCATCGGGACGAGATCATCCGTCTCGCCCGCCATCAGGAGCAAGCCGAGAAGGACGATCACCCGCTCAATCGGATCATGGATATCGTCGACAACGCGCCCGGGCAGCTCGAAATATCGACCACCGACATTCATCTGCCGCACCGCATCGCGAACGCCCTGCGGCGCGCCTATAAGGGCGAGGTCGCCGAGCATTTCGACGAGGGCGGCTACTTCGTGCGCGTGAGTTGGCGGCAGGGTTGAGAGGCGAGGAGGCGGCTCAGCGCCTCAGGGGCCGATCCACACCACATCCGGGCGATGCCGCTCGGGTGCCTGCGGCTGGGCGCGCGGATGGCCGAGGATGATCGGCGCGACCGGCCGGTACGGCATGGGAATGCCGAGCTCTTTCTTGGCTTCGGCCTGGCCGAGCCAGGCTTCGGCAAAGCCGATCCAACAAGTGCCGAGGCCCAAGGCATGCGCCGCGAGCATGAGATTTGCCGCCGCGAGACAGCAATCCTGCTCGACGAAGGGGTCATCCTCGGTGCCGCAGATCACAATCAGCGCCGGTGCATTGTAGAAGATGTTGAAATCCGCCTGCGACAGGAACGCGCGGAATTGCGCCAGATGGGGCGCCGATCCCATCATTGACAGGGTAAGATTTTTGGCCTCGTCCGAGATGCGCTTGAGCACAGCACGGTCGCGCAGCACGACGAAGGCCCAGCGCTGCTCGTCCATGGCGTTGGGGGCTTGAATCGCGGCATCGATCAATTGGTTGATCTGATCCTTGGCGACCGCCTCTTCAGTGAAATCGCGAATCGCGCGGCGATGATAGAGAGCGTCAATCACGTCCATGGTCTGCTCCTCCTGGCTGCCCATGAAGCCTGGCGCATCGGAGCGGCGCGTCCTTGATCTGCCTCAAGCCGGTTCGCGGCGAGCGGTTCCCGCCATGCGCGAGCGCAATCAGCGCACGTCGAAGACGAGCTTGCCCTGCAAATGCCGCGATTCGCTTACGCGGTGGGCTTCGGCCGCGTCGGCGAGCTTGTAGTGGACGATGGTGGGCGGCCAAACCGCCCCTTGTTCCAAGAGCGCGATCATTCTTTCCAGATGCGCGCGGTCGCGCGTCACGGCCGGGCGCAAGGTCTCGACGTCTTTTCGCGGCGGCTGAAAGCCGTCGGGTGCGGGTGCGATCCAGACGAGCCGCCCGCCCGGTCTCAAAACTTTGTAGCAGCCGGGCCTCACCTGGCCGCCCACGGTGTCGAAGACGACATCGCAGTTGGAAACGGTGCGCGAGAAATCCTCGGTCTTGTAGTCGATCGCGCGGTCGGCGCCGAGCTTCTTGACATAGTCGTGGTTCTGCGCGCTCGCCGTGGTGATGACTTTTGCGCCGATATGCTTGGCGAGTTGGATGGCGAAACCTGCAACGCCGCCTGCGCCACCCTGGATGAGGATCGTCTCGCCGGTCTTGAGATGCGCTGTGTCCTCGAGCGCCCAGATCGCGGTCAGGCTGGTGAGCGCCATCGCTGCCGCTTCCGCGTGGCTGAGACGGCTGGGCTTCCTGGCGACGATCGCCGCTTTGATCGCGATCTTCTCGGCGTAAGCTCCTTCCTGACCCTGATCGGTCACGCCGAAGACCGCGTCGCCGATCTTGAGATCGCTCACGCCCGCACCCAACGCACTGATCACGCCCGAGAAATCGCGGCCGAGGATGTGCGGGAAGCGGATATTGCCGTAAGGGCTGCCGCCCAGCCTCACCCTGTAATCGGCGGCGTTGACGCTGGCCGCGTGGATGTCGACCACCACCTCGCCGGGGCCCGCGACCGGATCGGGCGCATCGCCGTAGCGCAGCTTCTCAGGGCCGCCATGAGCGCTCAGCAAAACCGCCTTCATTTCCTGCCCCCCTCGGCGTGCAAGCCGTGCTTTGGTCTCGATTGCCGCCGCGGCGCATTATAGGGCGGATGATGCTGCGAGCCAGCCTTGCGCCTCGAGCGGGTTTTCGCCGCGCCCGAAAGCGCTAAGATCGGTGCTGGAGGAGACGTGGTCATGAGCGAGCAACGCCGAATGCGCCTCGCCGCTTTCATGCGGCCGGTGAGTTTGCATACCGCATCCTGGCGCTATCCCGGTGCGTGGCCCGACGCCAATTTCAACTTCGCGCATATCTGCCGGCTCGCGCAAACGCTGGAGCGCGGCAAGATCGATGCCTTCTTCATGGCCGACCACCTCGCGGTGCTGAACCAGCCGATGGATGCGCTGGTGCGTGGCCACACCACCACGTCCTTCGAGCCAATGACGCTGCTCTCGGCGCTTGCGATGGTGACGAAGCATCTCGGCCTCGTCGCCACCGGCTCCACCACCTACGACGAGCCCTATCACGTCGCGCGGCGGTTTGCCTCGCTCGACCATATCAGCGGCGGGCGCTCGGGCTGGAACATCGTCACCACCTCCAATCCCGACGCCTCGAAGAATTTCGGCTATGAGGAGCATCTCGACCATACCGAGCGCTATGCCCGCGCGCGCGAATTCTTCGATGTGGTGACGGGACTCTGGGACAGTTGGGCCGATGACGCCTTCATCCGCGATGTCGGGCGCGGCGTCTTCTTCGATCCCAGGAAGCTCCATGTGCTCGATCACAAGGGCAAATATCTCGACGTACGCGGCCCTCTGAACATCGCGCGGCCGATCCAAGGCTGGCCGGCGATCGTGCAGGCGGGCGCGTCCGATGCCGGGCGCCAGCTTTGCGCCGAGGTCGCCGACGCGGTGTTCACCGCGCTGCGCAGCATCGAGGAGGGGCAGGCCTTCTATCGCGACGTGAAGGGCCGCGCCGAAAAGGCCGGCCGCGATCCCGAGCACATCAAGATACTGCCCGGTTGCATGGTCTATGTCGGAGAAAGTCTCGAGGAGGCGCGGGAGAAGCGGGCGAAGCTCGACGGCCTCGTCTATTACGAAAGCGCCATTGCCTCGCTCTCGATCGCGCTCGGCACCGACGCGTCAAAATTCGATCCGGACGGGCCGCTGCCCGAGATCCCCGAAAGCAATGCCAGCAAAAGCGGGCGCGAGCGCACCATCGCGCTCGCCAAGCGCGAGGGGCTGACGGTGCGCCAGCTGGCGCAGCGCTTGGGCGGTCATGGCGGGCTCGCCATGCTCGGCACGCCGCGGATGATCGCCGACCAGATGCAGGAATGGTTCGAAGCCCGCGCGAGCGACGGCTTCACCTTGCAGTTCCCCTATTTGCCGCAAGGGCTCGACGACGTGATCGAGCGCGTGATCCCCGAGCTGCAGCGCCGCGGTCTGTTCCGCCGCGAGTATGAAGGCGCGACCTTGCGCGAGAATCTTGGCCTGCCGCGGCCGGAGAACCGCTTCTTTCCTTCGTCTCGCGCTTGACGCGCCGGTCGCGGCTCAGCGCCGGATGCCGCGGCCCTTGGGCAGCATCAATCCGATGACCATTACGGCCAAGGCCAGCGCCACAAGGATGACGAAGACAACGTGGAGCGCGTGATCGAACTCCGCCATCAAGGGCCCAAGCGTTTCGGGCGGGAGGGTCCCACGGAATTCCGGGCTCATGATGCGCGCGACCAGATCGCCGCCGGTCAGATAGGCGGAAAGACCGGCGTTGAGAATGCCGCCGAACGCCGCGGCTCCCAAGGCTTGGCCCAGGATGCGGCTGAAGATGAAGGCCGAGGTCGCGATGCCGCGGCTGCTCCAGCCGCTGTCAGATTGGATCGCGACCATATAGGTGTTGTTGTTCATGCCAATGCCGAAACCCATCAACAGGCCGCTCGCCATCGCCCAATAAGGCGTGCTGTGCGGATCGAGCAGGGTCATCATCACGCTGCCGAGGATATAGAGCACGGCGCCAGCGCTCGCCGAGGTCCGGTACGAGGCCCGCAGCATGATGCGTCCGGCGAGGATCGCGCCGATCGGACTCGAGGCCGACATCGACATCAGCGTCAATCCCGCGACAAAGGCGCTGTCGCCCATCACGCCTTGGATGTAGACCGGCAGGTAAGCAGCAACCCCCATCATGGTGACGCCGAGCGCCAGCGAGGCGAGATTGCCGCTGCCGACGACGCGGTCGCGCCACAGACTCATCGGCCAGATCGGCTCGGGCACGTATTGCTCATAGACGATGAAGCTGGCGAGCGCGACCACCGACACCGCAATGAGGATGGCGGAGGCGGCGAGGCTCAAGCTCGCGGCCTGGGCGAGCGCGAACATCAGGGTGCTGGTGCCCACGCAGATCAAGGCCGAGCCGCCATAGTCAATGCGATGGCGCCGCCGCTCGACCTTCTCATGGAGCGCCCAGAGCAGCACCGCGCCCGCCGCGATCCCGAGTGGCAGGTTGAACCAGAACACCATCGGCCAGCTCGCATGCGCGACGAGAAACGCGCCGACGACCGGGCCTAAAACGGCCGCGCCGACGAAGACGCTTGAAACATAGCCCTGCATGCGTGCGCGGTCGGCGCCGTGATAGACGTCGCCGATCAGCGTGCGACCGACCGGCATCAGCGCGCCCGCGCCCAAGCCTTGCACGATCCGGAACGCGACGAGCGACATCATGCTCCAGGCAAAGCCGCAGAGCAGCGAGCCGAGGAGGAAGAGGGCGACGCCTAAGAGCAGAATCGGCTTGCGGCCATAAAGATCCGAAAGCCGGCCATAGATCGGCGTCGTCACGGCCTGGGTAAGAAGGTAGGCCGTGAACACCCAGCTCAAGAGCTCGAAGCCGCCCAGGGCGCCGACGATCGTCGGCATGGCGGTGGCGACGATCGTGCTCTCGATCGCGGTGATGAATACCGAGGCGAGTGCCGCGATGAAAACGAGGACACGGTTCTCGGTGCGAATGCCGGATGAGGCGTCGAGCTCGTCCTTAACCGTCTCCGCAGACATGGCCTCTCACGAAAAAATTCAGCGACACCTCGGGCGAGGGGCGGTGATAGCGCCGATTGCCCGGCGGCGCATCATGACATTTTGCATGCGAGGCTTTCGCTGAGCTCGCGGGCGGCGCGCGGGCTCAGCCGGAATTCAGGCCCAAAGCCGCCCGCTCGCGATCCGCGCACCCTCGGCCAAGGCCTCGAATTTCGACCAGACGATGCTGGTTGCGACCAGGGGCACGCGGCCGGCGAAGGTGGCAAAGCCGCAATCCGCGCCGGCGATGACGCGCTCGCGTCCAACAATCTCGGCATAATGGCCGATGCGCTGCGCAATGAGCCGCGGGTGCTCGACGAAATTGGTCGTCGAATCGATGACGCCCGGGATCAGGATCTTGTCGTCCGGGATCCGCACGGATTTGAGATCCTCCCACTCGTGCTCGTGGCGCGGATTGGCGCCCTCGAAGCTCAAGGCCTGGGGCCGCGCCTTGAAGCAGACACCGATCACCTTGGCGAGCGGGATATCATGCGTATGCGGGCCTTCGTAATTGCCCCAGCAGATATGGAGCCGCATCCGATCGGCTGGAAGCCCGGCGGTCGCGTGGTTGAGCGCCTCGACATTGCGCTCGGCGATGCGGATGAACTCCGCATCGCTCTTGTCGCGATATTGATTGTGCCGCGCCGAGCCGAGATCGGGGCAATCGATCTGCAGCAGGAATCCCGCGCCGATGATCGCTTGATACTCGACCTTCATCGCCTCGGCGAGGGCGGCGACATAGGCATCCTCGTCGCGATAATAGGTGTCGACGATGAAGCGCGTGAGAATGCCGGGCGAGGGCGCGGTCATGAAAGTCTCGACCGGCTTGTGCTTTTGAACGGCGGCGCCGAGATGCGCGATATCGCGCTCGAGCGGTTTGGGGTCGCGATAGCTCACCGGCCCGACGCAGCCCGGGAACGGAATGCCGCGGAAATTGGTCATGCGCTCGAGGAAATCGGGATGCTCGATCTGGTCGAGGCCCAGCATGATCTCGCGGCCCTTTTTTTCGGCTTCGGGCGTCATGGCGATGCCGTTCATCCGGTGCCGGACATACATCGTGTAGGACGGCTTGCTCATCTCGCCGTCGCTCACGATGTCGATGCCGCTGGCGATCTGTCGGCGAAGGATTTCGTCGACCGCCTCGGCCGAGCGCGCCTCGAAGACCGGCTCGTCGACGGCGCGGCCCTCCTCGCGCGCGAGCAAAAGGTCGAGCAGCGCGGGCGGCCGCGGCAGGCTGCCGACATGGGTGGTAAGGATGCGCTCGCGGCTCGATTTCATCGGGTCCTCCCTTTCGCTGGCGCGGCAGAGTCATGCCGCGTCCGATGACTCATTCTTCGCCGCAACGCCGCGCGCTTGCAATCCCGTCATCAAGCCCTGGTGAGCGCCGAGGCATCCGGCTTGCCGATTGGGCGGAAGCCGGGCATGGTGATGGGCAAACCCGTGTTGAGGCAGAGTCCGGTCAAAGGCACCTCCCATGAATCGCCGCAAGCTTGGTTCCCTCGAAGTTTCCGCCATCGGTCTCGGCTGCATGAGCATGACCCCGATCTATGGCGATCCCGATCCCGCCGAGGCGATCGCCACGATTCGCCGCGCCGTCGAATTGGGCGTCAACATGATCGACACTTCGGACGCCTATGGCGCGGGCAAGAACGAGGAGCTGGTCGGGCGCGCGCTCAAAGGCATTCGCGACAAGGCGATTGTCGCGACGAAATTCGGCAACCTCCACGCGGGCGCGGGCCAGCGCGCGGTGGATGGGCGCCCGAGCTTCGTGATGGAGGCTTGCGAGAAAAGCCTCAAGCGCTTGGGCATCGAGACGATCGATCTCTATTACATTCACCGCGTTGACACCGAAGTGCCGATTGAGGACACGGTCGGCGCGATGGCCAAGCTCAAAGAGCAGGGCAAGATCCGCTTCCTCGGCATCTCCGAGGCCGCGCCCAAAACCTTGCGCCGCGCCCATGCCGCTCACCCGTTGAGCGCGCTCCAGACCGAGTATTCGCTGTGGACGCGCGACGCGGAGGATGAGCTCTTCGACACCTGCGCCGCGCTCGGCATTGGTTATGTCGCCTATAGCCCCTTGGGACGCGGCATGCTGACCGGCGCGATCAGCGGCGATGCGAGCCTTGCTGCCAATGATCGGCGACGCCAGCATCCGCGCTTCCAAGCCGAGCATCTCGACCGCAACGTCAAGCTGCTCGCGACGCTCAAGGAACTCGCCGCCAAGGAGAATTGCACCCCGGCACAGCTGGCGCTCGCTTGGGTCCTGTCGCGCAGGCCCTTCATCGTGCCGATCCCGGGCACGAGCCATCGCAAATGGCTCGAGCAGAACGCCGCAGCCGACGCGATCCGGCCCGCGCCCGAAACCTTCGCGGCGCTCGAGCGCGCCTTTCCGCGCGGCGCAGCCTCGGGCCCGCGCTATCCTGCGGCGCAGCTGCAGCGGGTTGGCGTTTGACCGCCGCGGCGCTCGCAGCGGACTCGCCGCCCCGAGCGCGATTCTTCAATCTCGAACATTGGGTCGCCGGCGCGGCAGTCGCGGCGCTGATCGTGCTGATCGTCTTGCCGCTCCTGTCGCTGCTCTGGGGCAGCGTCGCCGGGCAGGATGGTCTGACGCTCGGCTACTTCGCGCGCGTCGTGACAAACCGGCTCTATTTTCAGGCGCTCTTCAATTCGCTGACGCTCGGCGCCTGGACCGGACTTTTCAGCGTATTGATCGGTGTGCCGCTGGCCTGGGCGGTGGTGCGCACCGATCTGCCCGGCCGCGGCTTCGTCAAGCTGACGGCGACGCTCTCCTATCTGTCGCCGCCTTTTCTGCTCGCCATCGCCTATGTCAATCTCTTCAGCCCGCGCGCCGGCGTCGTCAACGCTTTCCTGCGCGGGGCGCTGCCGGGTCACGATCTCACCTTCAACATTTTCTCGATGCCAGGCCTCGTGCTCGTCACGGTGCCGCACGCCTTCCCCTTCGTCTATCTTCTCGCCGCCTCGGCGCTCGCCTCGGTCGATGCGAGCTTTGAAGAATCGGCCCAGATCCTCGGCGCCGGCAAGCTGCGGACGGCGCTTAGCGTGACTTTGCCGCTGGTCGCGCCGGCGATTCTCTCTGGCGCGCTGATCGGCTTCGTCAACGCGATCGCGCTCTTCGGCTCGCAGGCGATCGTCGGCCTGCCGGCGCGGATTTTCACCCTGCCGACCCGCATCTACGCGCTTTTCGACTACCCGCCCCAATACGGCCTCGCTTCGGCGCTGTCGCTCGTCTTCGTCGCGCTGACCGTCGCCGCGCTTTATCTTCAGCGCGCCTATCTCGCGCGTCGCTCCTTCGTCACCTTGGCCGGCAAAGGCGCGCGCCCGCAGCGCCTCTCCTTGGGCCTGTGGCGCTGGCCGCTCTTCGCGTTCTGCGTTCTCATCTTCCTCGTCGCGATTCTCTTGCCATACGGCTCGCTGCTCGCCGTCTCGCTCAGCAAATCCTGGGGCTTGGCGTTCTGGAAGAATTTGACTCTCGCCAATTACGCCTTCGTGCTGTTCCAATACGACGTGACGCAGCGCGCGATCTTGAACAGCCTGCTGCTCGCGAGTCTTGCCGCGACCAGCGCGGTCCTGCTCGGCGCCGCCATCGGCTGGATTGATCTGCGCACCGCGCTCAAAGGCCGGCGCTTTCTCGATTACGCCTCGCTCGTGCCGCTGGGTTTGCCCGGCATCGTCATGGCGGCGGCGCTCATTCAGTTCTGGCTGAAGACGCCCGTGCCGCTTTATGGCACCCTCGCCATCCTCTTCCTCGCCTATTGTGCCCGGTATCTTCCGCTCGGCGTGCGCGCGGCCAACGGGGCGCTGCGTCAGATCGATCCCTCGCTCGAGGAGAGTGCGCGCATCCTCGGCGCGTCCTGGGGCGAGACCATGCGCGAGGTGACGCTGCCCTTGATGCGCTCGAGCCTCTTCGCCGGCTGGATCCTCGTTTTCGTGCCGGCGATTCAGGAACTCTCCGCCTCGATCCTGCTCTTCAGCTCCAAATCCATGACCGTCGCGGTGGCCGTCTACAATCTCTACGAGAACGGCTATATCGAGCCCGTGGCGGCGCTCGCCCTGATCAACGCCGCGATCATCGGTGCGGCGATCTGGCTCGCAAACCGGGTCGGCGGCGCCGCATCGCGCGTCGCCTCGCTGTCCTGAGGCTCAAGCCCATGGCGCAGATCGAGATCGAGCAACTGACCAAGCGCTATGCCGGCGCCGAGGCGGAAAGCGCCGCGGTGCTGGGCCTCTCCCTCGCCATCGAGGCCGGCGAGTTCGTCACGCTGCTGGGCCCTTCGGGCTGCGGCAAGACCACGACCCTGCGCCTCATCGCCGGCTATCTGAAGCCTGATGCCGGACGCATCGCGGTGGCTGGCCGCGTTCTCTCCACGCCGCAATCCGTGCTGCCGCCGGAAGAGCGCGGCATGGGAATGGTGTTTCAGAACTACGCGGTCTGGCCGCACAAGACCGTTTACGAGAACGTCGTCTTCGGCTTGAAGATCCGCCGGGTTCCGGCAGCCGACGCGCGCGAGCGGGTGGCGCGCGTCCTCGACCTCGTCAATCTTTCGGGGCTCGAGAGCCGCTATCCCGGCGAGCTCTCGGGCGGTCAGCAGCAGCGTGTCGCGCTGGCGCGCAGCCTCGTGGTCGAGCCGACGATCCTTCTGCTCGACGAGCCGCTCTCCAACCTCGACGCCAAGCTGCGCGAGCGCATGCGCGCCGAGTTGAAGCAGCTGCAGCGCCGCACCGGCATCACCTTCGTCTATGTCACGCATGACCAGGCCGAGGCGCTCGCGTTGTCCGACCGCATCGCGGTGATGCATCAGGGCCGGCTGCAGCAATATGGCGCCCCGCGCGAAGTCTACCGTCAGCCGGCCAACCGCATCGTCGCCGATTTCATGGGCCTGTTAAACCTGCTTCCGGCGCAAATTCGGCAGAACGGCGTCGGGCTCGTCGTCGCGGCGGGGCCGCTCGAGCTCGCGGTCGAACTGCCGGCGGGCATGGGCGCGGGCGATCCGGTCGATCTCGCGATCCGGCCCGAGAGCATTCGGCTGAAATCGCCCATCAGCGCCGACGAGCCGGGGCTGCGCGGCGTCATCGAAGAGCACACTTATCTCGGCAATCTCACCGACTATGTCGTGGCGCTCGGGCCCTTGAAGCTGCGCGTCCAGGCCGGGCCGGAGGTCGATCTGGCACCGGGCAGCGAAGCGCTCTTGTCGATCGATGCCGGGCGATGCAAGGTCTTTGCCGGCGGCGGAACGTGAAGGATGACGAAAATATGGCGAGCGAGAGCGGCGTGACGGCGCAGGAGCATTGGACGGAGAAAGGCGATGTCCGGCTTTTCCTGTGGGAGAAGGTGAAGGGCGATCCGGCGGCCGCGCGCGGCACCATCCTCTTCGTCCATGGCTCGTCGATGGCGTCGCAGCCGACCTTCGACCTCCAGGTGCCGGGACGGCCGCATTCCTCGGTCATGGACTATTTCGCGGCGCTGGGCTTCGATTGCTGGTGCGTCGATATGGAGGGCTACGGCCGCTCCGACAAGACTCGCCCGATCAATTGCGACATCGCCAATGGCGCCGACGATCTCGGCGCGGCGAGCGCCTATATCGCGCAGACGCGGCATTGCGGGCCGCTTCTGGTCTACGGCATTTCCTCGGGCGCCTTGCGCGCCGCGCTCTTTGCGGAGCGTCATCCCGAGCGCGTTGCGCGCCTCGCGCTCGATGCCATGGTCTGGACCGGCGAAGGCAGCCCGACCCTGGCCGATCGCCGCAAGCGCCTGCCGGAATACCAGCGCGTCAATCGCCGGCCGATCGATCGCGCCTTCGTGCGCAGCATCTTCACCCGCGATCATCCCGGCACGGCCGATGACAACACCGTCGAGGCTTTCGCCGATGCGATTCTCGCGCTCGATGATTCGGTTCCGACCGGAACCTATGTCGATATGTGCGCGAAGCTTCCGATCATCGATCCGGCGAAGATCACGGCGCCGACCATCATCATGCGGGGCGAATATGATGGGATCGCAGGTCTGCAGGATTTGCTCGCCTTCTTCGAGCGACTGCCCAATGCCGACAAGCAATTCGTGATCATGCCGGGCATCGCGCATGCCTCGTTCCAGCAGAAGAACTATCTGCTGGTCTATCACATCCTTCAATCCTTCTTCACCCAACCGGCGCCGGTTTATCGCGGCGCGCAGTAACACCAGCAGAAACGAGAACGGGGAGAGACGATGATGCAGACGACAGCGATGATGCTTGCGCTCTTGCTTCTGGCCGGGCCCGCCTGGGCGGCGGATACGGTCGATATGGCGGCGGCCAAGCGCGAGGGAAGCGTGCGGTGGTACACCTCGACCCCGATCGCGGCGGCGCAGAGCATCGCCAATTCCTTCGAGAAGGCGACCGGGATCAAGGTCGAACTCTTCCGCTCCGGCGGCTCGGCGGTGCTGAGCCGTTTCATGCAGGAGCTCAACGCCGGCGCGCACGAGGCCGATGTCATCACCACCTCCGATCCGGCGGCGGCCGCCACGCTGACGAAGCGCGGGATTTTCGTCGCGTTCAAGCCGGCGAATTTCGACAAGATTCCAGCCGAGGTGAAGGACCCCGACGGGTACTGGATCGCGCAGCGGTTGAACCTCCTCGCGATCGCGGTCAAGGGCGATGCCGTCAAGCCGGCGGATCGGCCCAAGACCTGGAGCGATCTGACCGAGGCGAAATACAAAGGCCTCGAGGTGATGCCGGACCCGTCCTTCACTTCGCTGCAGCTGGTCGCGGTCGGCACGCTCTCGAAATCTCTGGGTTGGGGCTTTTACGAGAAGCTCAAGCGCAACGACATCATGATCGTCCAGGGCCATCAGCAGGTCGAGGACATGGTGAAGCGCGGCGAGCGTCCGATCGCAGCGGAGGAGCTCGATTCCTATGCCGCTGACGATCGCAAAAAGGGCCAGGACATCGTCACCATCTATCCGACCGAGGGCGTGTTCGCGATCGCCTCGCCGACCGCCATCGTCAAGGGCGGTCCGCATCCCAACGCCGCGAAGGCGCTCGCCGAATACATGATCGGCGATGCGGTGCAGGAGACCTTCCCGCAACAAGGCATCTATGCCGCGCGAATCGATGCGCCGCCGCCACCAGGCAGCCCCAAGCTTGGCTCGCTCAAATTGATGGCGATCGATTTCGCGGCGTTGGCGGCGAGCGAAGGCGACATAAAGTCGCGCTTCAACGAAATCTTCCAGTAAAGCCGCGCGCGCCGGGGCGGCCCGGTGCCTCCCCGGCGGCGGCTTTCCGTTTACGAGAGCGCCGGCTCTTTTTGCTTGTCCGCCAGGGCTTCGTCGAGCGCGCCGTACCAGCCTTTTTCGGAGATGTCGAAGAGGATACCTTCGGGATCCTTGAATTTGCGCTCGTAATTCATGCCGTTGGGATCGCCGAGATCAAAGCAATAGGTGCCGCCGGCGGCTTCGATCTGCGCCTCGGTCGCTTTGAAATCCGCGACCCGGAAGCCGAAATGATGGATGCCGTGCCGCCCGTCGGCGGTGTCGGCGCCGGGCCGGTTGGTGTTGGCATAGCTGAGCACGGCGAGGTTCATCACCCCATCGGTCAGATAGATCGCCCGATCCTTCACCTCGAAGGCGCGCTTCATGTCGAAGATCTTCTCATAAAATCGCGCCGAGGCCTCCATATCCTTCGCCACGATCGCCAGATGCCGCAATTTCGCCATCGCCCGAACTCCCTGCTGCATGTCCTCGACGCCGATGCTAGAGCAAGGCGGGCGGTTGCGCCATGCGCATGAAACTGGCCCGCCCGGCTTCCCAAGCCGCATCTCGCCCGATAGATTGCGGACACTAACTTTTCACGGCAATGCCGCCGCGTCGGCAGCGGCACGGGGAGGCAGGGATGACTTCGACGAAGCGATGGCGGCGGCGGGACGTTTTGCGCCTGGGCGGCATGACCGGGCTTGCCGGCGCAGCCGCCTCGGTCGGGCTCGCGCGCTTCAGCCTTGCGGCGCGCGCGGCGACGGCGCCGCTCAAGGTCAACATCGTCAATACCGCGTCCAACAGCACCATGGCGCTGCAAGTCCTGTTGCAGCAGCAGGGCTTTTTCGATCAAGTCGGCCTCGCGCCGACGACGCTCAACGTGGCCGACGGCTCGAAGCTCATGGGCGCGCTCTTCAGCGGCAGCAGCGACATCTGCATGCTGTCGGGCTTCAGCCAGGTGTTTCCGGCGATCGCGCGCGGCGGCAAGATGAAAATTCTCGCCGGCGCCGGCCTGCTGCTGCAGGACGCGATCTATTCGGCGAAGCCCGATATTCATCGCGTCAAGGATCTCGAGGGCAGGACCGTCGGCACCGGCTCGCCGGGCGCGCTGCTGCATCAGTTCACCGTCGCCCTGCTGCGCAAGAAGGGCGTCGATGTGAGCAAGGTTAAGTTCGTCAATGTCGGCAGCAGCGCCGCCGTGTTCAATGCGGTCGTCGCCGGAACCGTCGATGCCGGCCCGTCGCTGATCGACGTCTATCCCGAGCAAAAGAAATTTGGCGTCCATTCGCTGATCGACGGCGATCTGTGGAAAGAGCTTCCGGAATACACTTATCAGGCCTCCTATGCCGCCGATCGCGCGATCGAAGGAAAGCGCGAGGCGCTGGTCCGCACGCTCGCTGCCTATGGCAAGCTCTATCGCTTCATTTCCGGGCCCAATTCGCGCGATGCCTTCATGAAGGCACGCCAAACCGCGCTCAAAAAGTCGGATCCGATCGCGGCCGAGTTCGAGTGGGATTTCGCGCAGAAATACCATCCCTATGACACCGACCTGACGCTGAGCGAGGAGCGGATTAACTACATGCAGAAGCTGAACATCGAATTCGGCATCCAGAAGGAGGTCCTTCCTTTCAGCGAGGTCGCGGACATGTCGCTCGCCAAGGACGCGTTGAAGCTTATGGGCTGAAGGCCGGCGCCGCCGGACCTTTCGCATCGCGTTCTGGAGCACCATGCCCTCGCCCATTGACACGCACACTCATGTGATCTCGAGCGACGAGGCGCGCTATCCGCGCGCGCCGGTCGGCGGCCATCAATCCGATTGGTCGAAAGAGCGGCCGGTGAGCGTCGAGCGGATGCTCGAATCGATGGACGCGGCGGGGGTGGCTAAATCGGTTCTTGTCCAAGCCTCGACCTGCTACGGCCACGACAATTCCTATGTCGCCGATGCGGTTGCCGCGCACCCCGACCGCTTCACCGGCGTGTGCTCGATCGACGTGCTCGAGCCCGATGCGCGAGACACACTGCGCCACTGGCTCGACAAGGGCTTTACGGGCTTGAGGCTCTTCACCACGGGCAGCACGATGCCGGGCCGGCAATTGGGCTGGCTCGACGATCCGCGATCCTTTCCGGTCTGGGATCTCGCAGGAGAGCGCGGCGTTCCGATCTGCTTGCAGATGACGGCGAAGGCCATTCCGCAAGTCGTCACCTTGGCGACCCGCTTCCCCAAGGTGCGGGTGATCCTCGATCATTTCGCGCGGCCCTCGCTCGAAGACGGTCCGCCCTACGCGGCCGCCGCGAGCCTATGGCAGCTGGCGCGGTTCGAGAATGTCTACATGAAGGCGACGCCGCACACCTTCCTCGAGGCACGCCGGGGCAAGGCGACGCCCGAGAGCTTCTTTCGACGCGCCATTGCGGAATTCGGCGCGAAGCGGATCGCCTGGGGCTCCAACTATCCGGCGGCCGCGGGCACGCTTGCCGAGCTCTTGGAGATGGCGCAGGAGGCCTTCGCCGCCGTCACCGCCGAAGAGCGCGACTGTATCTTCACGCGCACGGCGTTGACGCTCTATCCGGGGCTCGCCGCCACGCCGTCGAACCGCGCATGACCGCGACAGGCGACGCTGCCGCCGCGCGCGACCGCAAGGTCAAGCTTGCGATCCGCGACGTCTCGAAAACCTTCCGCGTGCGCGGCGCGGCCGGGCAAAAGCCCTATCTCCTGCCCGTGCTGCGCCAGATGAGCTTCGATGTCTACGACAACGAAGTGGTCTCGCTCATCGGCGAAAGCGGCTGTGGCAAGACCACCTTGCTGCGTATTATCCAGGGCCTCGTCCAGCTCGACACCGGAACGATCCTGGTCGATGGCGCGCTCGTCAGCGGACCGGGCCGCGATCGCGGCTTCGTCTTCCAGCAAGCCAATCTCCTCCCGTGGCGCACGGCACGCTTGAACATCGAATTCGGGTTGGAGCTTCAGCACCTCGACCGCGCGGCACGCGCCAAGCGCGCGCGTGAGCTGCTCGATCTCGTCGGGCTATCGGCGGCAAGCGAGCAGTATCCGCACGAGCTCTCGGGCGGCATGCAGCAGCGCATCGGCCTCGCACGGGCGCTGGCGATCGATCCGGCGATTCTGCTGATGGACGAGCCGTTCAGCGCGCTCGATGCGCAAAACCGGGAGATTCTGCAGCAGGAGCTGCTGCGCATTCACCGGCAGACCAGGAAGACGATCCTCTTCGTCACCCATGATCTCGACGAGGCGATCTATTTGAGCGACCGGATCGTCGTTCTCGCGGCCAAGCCCGGGCGAGTCCGTCGCATCATCGAGGTGCCGTTCCCGCGCCCGCGCGACGAGCTGCCGCGCTTGCGCGGCGATCCCCGGTTCCAGGCGATGCGCGCCGAGATGTGGGATTTGATCCGCAGCGCGACGCCGGCCCGTGGCGCGGCATGAGGCGAGGCCGATGACCGAGCTGTCGAGAGATCCCCGCCCTGGGCTTCCCGGCGCTGCCGCGGTCGAGGACCAGGCGATCGAGGAAATCGGACCGCCGCCGCGGCCCTACCGTTATCGGCTGTTGCGGCTCGCCTCGTTCGTCGTGGTGATGCTGGCTTGGGAGGTGCTCGGCCGCCAGGTCGCGCCGCTGTTCATGTCCTATCCAAGCGCGATCGCCCGCGCCGCGGTCGATATGATAAGCGACGGCGACCTCGGCGCCGCGTTCCTCGAGAGCCTCAAGACGCTTTTGCTCGGCTTCGGCATTTCCGCTGTCCTTGGCATCGCGCTGGGGCTCGCCATCGGCCGCTACCGCGCGGTCGAGGCGATGAGCGACTGGCTCGTCAACGCGCTCTACGCAACGCCGCTCGTCGCCATCATTCCGCTCGTCGTCCTGTGGTTCGGGCTAGGTTTCTCGGCGAAGCTTTTCATCGTAATCATCCTCGCGATCTTCCCGATCCTCATCAACACGGCGAGCGGCGTGCGCAACGTCTCGGAATCGCTGATCGATGTCGGCACCGCCTTTGCCGCAACCGAGCGCGAAATTTTCGTCAAGATCATCTTTCCCGCCGCCTTACCATACATGATGACCGGTCTGCGCCTCGGCATCGGGCGGGCCATCATCGGCATGGTCGTGGCGGAATTCTTCACCGCGATCACGGGGCTCGGTGCGCTGATCGTCAAATACGGCAATCAATACGACACCGCGTCGATGTTCGTCCCGATCCTCGTCTTGATGGCGCTCGGCATCGTCCTGACCGCGATCGTGCGCCGCGCCGAGGCCTGGATCGCGCCTTGGAAGAAGACCGAGGACGAATAGCGGGCCGCCGAGCCCTCAGCTCTTGAGCGCCCGCCCGGTGCGGCAATCCTTGTAGATGATGCTCGACTCGAGCGGCTTGCCGTCGAACCGGTCCTTCATCCAATCGGCGATGAAGGCGCGCACGTCGAGATTGTCGCTGACGCCGTGAACCTCGCCCTTGTAGATGACCAGCGTCTTGGGCCCGGCAATCTCGTCATAAAGCCGATGCGTGTGCTCGATCGGGCTCAGATCGTCGTCCTCGCCGGCGACGATGAGATAAGGGCAAACGATGCGAGGGCCGAGACCTTCGAGCGTCAGTTTTTTCGCAAAGCCGTCGAAGGCTGTGTCGTCCTCATATCCCGCCATCCACATATAGCGGTCGCGGAACACCGGGATGGCATTGTTGAGCAGCGTTTCCTGCCCCGGCTCGTGGCAGACATAGAACCCGGCGGCGGCCTTGTAGCGCTGATCATGCGCGACGATCTGGGTGAGCCAGAACGAGCCCATGCTGATGCCGGTGATGCCGATGCGGTCATGATCGATCTCGGGCCGCGCCTCGAGGAAATCCATTGCCGCCCGGCCCGCATCGATGAAATTGCTCTCGGTGCAGCAGATCTTGCGCGCGATTCGCGCCTCGTTCTGCCCCGGCCCGTCGAAGGCGAGCACGGCGATGCCGCGCTCGAGAAACTTGTCCGAGGGCTGCAGCACCAAGAGCTCCTTGAAATTGTCCATGCCGCCCAGGAACACGACGCAGGGCACGCGGCCCTTGGCCCCAGGCGGAAGATGGAGATAGCCCGGCAGCGAAGTATCGCCGAACGGGATCTCGACTTTTTCGACAGGGTGGGCCGCCAGCGCGATAAAGCGCTCGTAGCAGCTATTCTTGCGCGCGCTCAAAGCGAGATTCACCGGTTCGTCGTCGGCGTGAATGGGTCCCTGCGCCATGGTGTAAAAGCAGGCGGCGGTGAAGTAGTTCTGCCGCGCGGTGACGCGGTGCCCGGCCGTCTCCGCCTCCTTGGCCATCGCCTCGCGCTTTTCCGCGATCCGTCGCATCTCCCGCGTGATGTCGGCGAATTTTCGGATCGTCGTCCGCACGGTCCGGATGTCGCCGGACCCGTCCATGCCGACGGCGCCGAGGACTTCCTCGGTCATCGGCCAGTAAAAATCCGGCCCGCCGAAGCGGATAAGACGATCGTAAAGCCAGACCTGGTCGCGCATGCGCCTCGTATTGGGCATCACGCCTCCTATTGGACGTTGTGCATCCGCGGCGGAAAGCGGCGGAGCAACAGATCTTCGATGACGACGAACAGAATGTTGAGCGCGAAGCCGACAAGGCCCACGAGCACGAGCAGGGCGTAGACGTCGGCCGAGCGGAAATTGCGCTGCGCAGTGACGATGAGGCTGCCGATCCCCGGCAGCATCGTGATCATCTCGACCAGCAGCGTGATGATGATGGCGAGCGGCACCGCGACGCGGACGCCGATCATCATGGGCGGCACGACCGAGGGCAAGGTGATCTTGCGCAGGCTTTGAAGCGCGCCGAGGCGGAAGCTGCGCGCGACATCCTGGAGAAGGGGGTCGACCCGCTCGGCCGCGGCCGCGACGTTGAGCAGGATGGGCCACATCGAAACCCACACGACGACGAGAAGCTTCAAGCTCTCGGCATAGCCCAGCAGCAGCACCGCGACCGGGACGATGACCGGCGGCGGAAGCCCGCGGCAGAATTCGAGCAGCGGCTCGAGCGCGCGCTGTGCGGCGCGCGAGGTGCCGATCAACATGCCCAGAACGCCTCCGGCGATACAGGCAATAGCGAGACCGAGCGCGAAGGTCAGCACCGTCGAGGCCAGCGCCGGGTAGAGCCGGCCGCCGCGCGACATCGCTTCAAAGCTCGTCCACCAGGTCGAGGGGGGCGGAAAATAGGGTGAGCGCGCCGGCGCCGCGATCTGCCAGAGGACGAGCAGCAACAGCAAGGGGAGCACGCCGCGCAGCCGCGGCAGTCCGGTGAGGATGCGCGGCGCGGTCATCGCTCTAGCCGCGGTTGCGCAGCATCAGGTGGCTCGCGGCGACGAGCGCGGCGTTGAGCGCGAGCGCGAGAAAGCCGATCGCCAGCACATAGACGAACATGCGCTCCGGCTGCATGGCCTGAAGCTCGCTCACGACCGCATAGCCAAGCCCATGCGGATTGCCGAGCATTTCGGCGATGATCGCCATCACGAGGGCGGTGCCGAGGCCAAGCCGGCAGCCGACGATGATCGACGGCGCCGCGGCAGGAATGAGCAGCCTTGTGACCGTGCGTGCGGGCGTCAGCCGCAGGGTGCGCGCGACATCGTGAAGCCGCGCCGCCACGTTCATGATGCCGCCCATCGTGTTGATGAGAACCGGCCAGACGCTGGCATAGATCATCACCGCAAGCTCGGTCTCGAGCGAGAAGTTAAAGATCAGCAGCGCCACCGGCAGGAAGGCGATTCCCGGCAAGGGCCGCAGCAATTCAAGGCTTGCTTCGACCCAGCCTCGGACGGTGCGCGAATAGCCAAGCGCGAGACCGAGAGCGAGGCCGAGCGCCGAGGCGATCACCCAGCCGAGAATGACCGCGCCGATCGTGTGCAGCGTCTGCATCGCAAGCTCGCCCGAGCGCAGAAGCGTCCAACTCGCGACGAGGATCGCGGATGGCGCGGGCAGATATTCGAAGGTGATGATGCCGCCGCGGACGGCGATCTCCCACAGGACGAGAACCGCAACGATGGTCAGCGCGCCGGCGAGATTGAGCCGCATCACCGCCTCCCGGTCGCCAGAATGGCGTCATAGACCGCGAGGCGGCAGCGCAAGAACTCGGGCATTTGCCTGGTTTGGATCTGGTCGCGCGGACGCGGCAGCGCGACCTCGATCACTGTGTGGATGCGGCCGGGCGGACCGCCCAAAACCGCGATGCGGTCGCCGAGATAGACCGCCTCCTCGATATCATGGGTGATGAAGACGAAGGTGGTGCCGGTCTCGGCATGAACCCGCAGCACCTCGTCCTGCAGGCTCGCCTTGGTCATCGCGTCGAGTGCGCCGAACGGTTCGTCCATCAGCATCGCCTCGGGCCCGAGCGCCAGCGCCCGCGCGATCTGCACACGCTGCTGCATGCCGCCCGAGAGCTGCCAGGGATAATCACCGGCCTTGTTCTCGAGCCCCACCATGCGCAGCGCCGCGCGCACCCGCTCGGCCTGCGCGGCGGCATCGAGCCGGCCTTCGAGGCCGAGCGCGACGTTGCGCGCGACGCTGCGCCATTGCAGAAGCGCGTGCGAATAGTCTTGGAACACGACCACCGCTCCTTCGGGCGGCTCGACGACATTCTGGCCGCGAAATGCGACCCGGCCGCTCGTCGCCTTCTGCAGCCCGCCCAGGATGCGCAGCAGCGTGGTTTTGCCGGTTCCGGACGCGCCGACGATGGTGAAGAATTCGCCGCGCTTGATGTCGAGGTTTATGTCCTCGAGAATCCGGCGCGGCTGGCCCTGAAGCGAAAGGTCGAGACCAACCCCTTCCGCCCTGAATATC
>DATEKH010000276.1:0-3560 GCA_035277525.1 Allostellaceae bacterium | reverse complement strand
GAAGGCCTCGCCCGATGCCGGCCGCTCTTCGCGACCTCGGGCTCGAAAATTCTCCATACCGGCGGGCTCGGCACCGGGATCCGCGCCAAGCTCGCGCATCAGCTCATCATCTGCGTCAATATTCTCGCGGCCTATGAGGGCATGATGCTCGGCGAGGCCGCGGGGGTTCAGCGCGACACGCTGATCGACGTAGTGCGTGAGGGCGCGGCGCAAAGCCGCGTCGCCGAGCGCTGGAAGAAAGTGGCGTTCAGCGCCACCTCGCGCCGCGTCTTCTACAAGGACCTGCAGCTCTGTCTCGAATACGGCCACGAGCTGGGCCTGTCCCTCCCCGGCGCCGCACTGGCGCAGCAGATGATCGAGACGATGGTGGCGTGATGCGGCTCGGGGCGAAGGGCGGACGATGAGCGGCAAAGCCTTTTCCGCGAAATCGCTCGTTCATACCGAGCGCGGCGAGATCGATCGCGAGATCTTCGTCAATGACGAGATCTATCGCCGGGAGCTCGCGCAGATTTTCGGCCGTGCCTGGCTTTATGTCGGCCATGAGAGCCAGATCCCCAAGCCGGGCGATTTCTTCGTCTCCAAAATGGGCGAGGAGTCCGTGATCCTGACGCGCGATCGCGCAATGAAGATTCA
This sequence comes from Allostellaceae bacterium, assembly GCA_035277525.1. GTDB lineage: Bacteria > Pseudomonadota > Alphaproteobacteria > ATCC43930 > CGMCC-115725 > CAIKMD01. The sequence goes on along the minus strand of DATEKH010000276.1, from coordinate 2,927 downwards.
TGTCTTTCTCAACAGCTGCCGGCATCGCGGCATGAAGGTGTGCCGCTACGATGAAGGCAACACCACGAATTTCATCTGCCCTTATCACGCCTGGAGCTATGCGACCGACGGCAAACTGGTCGGCGTCCAGGATTACGACCGGCTTTATCAGCCGCCCTTCGACAGGGCGGAATGGGGGCTCGTCGAGGTGGCGCAGCTGGCCAATTTCGACGGCACGATCTGGGCCACCTGGGACAAGAACGCGCCCTCCTTCGAGGAGTATCTCGGCGAGGCCGCATTCGGTCTGCGCGGTGCCCTGCGCGCCTGGGACGGCAGCGACGGCGAGACGGAATTGCTTGGCTCGGTGCAGAAATGGATCGTTCCGACCAATTGGAAATTCATCGCCGAAAATTTCGCGGGCGATTTCCTTCATGTCGTCAGCCACCGCTCGGTCGAGATGGTTGGAATCGGGCCCGGCGAGGCCGGAGGCCGGCGCGACGATTACGGCGAGGCCAAGCGCGCCGCCTATCCGGGTGGCCACGGCATCGTCTACAGCATCGTCCCGCCGAAAAAGGACTTCGTGCAATATTCGCTCTCGCCGGTGACCTCGGCCTATTTCGCCGAGCGCTGGAAGAAGCGCCTCGAGCGGCTCGGCGACAAGGCTGGGATTTTTCCGCTGATCGGCACGATCTTCCCGAACATGTCGTTCCACGGCCAGCAGCCGCGCACGCTCCTCGTCGCGCATCCGCGCGGCTGCCGCGAGACCGAGATGTGGCGGGTCTATTTCGTCGACAAGACGGCGCCGGCCGAGGTCAAGGAGTTCCTGCGGCGCTATTACATCCGCTATTCGGGCCCGGCCGGCATGACCGAGCAGGACGATATGGAGAATTGGAGCTACGCCGCCATGGCGAGCGAAGGCTTGATCGCGCGGCGCCATCCCTATCACTACAAAGCGGGCATGGGCTATGGCGGCAGGGATGCGGTCATTCCCGGGCGCGTGACGGCGAAGGAGGCGCCCGGCACCGAGCAGAATCCGCGCGCGCTCTACCAGCGCTGGGCCGAATTCATGGATGCACGGAGCTGGGATGAGCTGCGTTGCCGCTGAGCGAGGCCTGACGCCATGCCGCTGAGCGAGGACCGGCTCGCCTATCTCGATCTCATGCGCGAGATCGAGGATTTTCTCCACGCCGAGGCCGATCTGCTCGATGAGCGGCAATACACGGCATGGCTCGATCTCTTCACCGAAGATGTGCGCTACTGGATGCCGATCCGCAAGAATGTCGCCTTCGAGGATCGGGCGAAAGAGACGACCGCCGAAGACGACATCGCCTGGATCGACGATGACAAACTCACCTTGGGAAAGCGCGTGCAGCAGCTCCTGACGGGCATCCACTGGGCAGAAGAGCCGGTTTCGCGCGTCTCCCATGTCATCACCAACATCCGGCTGGCCGAGCCGGTCTCGTGCATCGCCGAGGGCGCGAGCGCCCGCGTCAAGTGCCGCTTTCTCGTCTATCGCAACAGGCTCGAGACCGAGACCGATCTCCTGGTCGGTCGGCGCGAGGACACGCTGCGCCGCGTCGGCGGCCAATTGAAGATCGCGCGGCGCAAAATCCTGATCGAGCAGAGCACCTTGCTCGCAAAGAACCTCACGGTCTTTCTTTAAGGCGCCGACAAGCTGGGAGAGAAATGATGGCGATCATCCCGCCGCTCATTCGCGAGCATGTCGCGATCCCCATCGTCGATGGCAAGATGAGCTTTGCCGATGTCTGCCTCATCGGCAGCGTCTTGCCCGACGGCTATGCCCAGATGACGCCGCGCGGCAGCACCATGGTCTATGACGAAAGCCATCTCGCGCTCTGGGAGCGCGGCCGCGGCTCCACCAATGCCGAGTTGCACGACGGCACGCGCCTCACCATCTTCATGCGCCGCTCGGCGCTACGCCAGGCGGGCGTATCGTCTTCGGGCGTCGTCCGGTTTTACGGCGTCGCCTCGCTGCACAAAGCAGGGCCGGTCTATGAGGAGATCTGGCGGCGCCTCATCGACGCCGAAAAGCAGCAGGACCCGGAGAAGAAAGGCTTCGGCGTCCTGATCGCGATCGAGCGGATCGAGGACCTCGCGGGCAAGCCGCTCACCGGGCCCTGAAGGCGATGCGGATCAGGCCGCGGGAATTTGCGCCGCCGGCACCTTGACGCTCTGCGCCGCCTCGACCAGGCCTTTCCAGCTGGTGTCGTCGATCGGGATTCCCTCGGCGAGGCGCCGCGCGCGGCTCTTGCGCTCGGGCTCGCCCGCGACCATCACCTCATCGACGCCGGGCCGCGGCGGCGCGGATTTGACCCATCCGATCAGCGTCTCCATCTCCTGCCGCATCCACCCCGTGTCGCCGAAACGCGCGGGATCGAGGAGGATCGAGAACATGCCGTTCTTGACCCCGTGATTGGGAATCTCTCCCTGCATCGCGCCGCCGCCCGTGAGCACGCCGGCCAAGAGTTCGCAAGCAAGCGCGAGGCCCGATCCCTTGTGCCCGCCGAAAGGCAGCATCGATCCGTTGCCGCGATAGAACACCGCCGGGTCGGTCGCGTCCTTGCCGTCGGCATCGATCAGCACGCCCGGTGGTAGTTGCTTGCCTTGGTTCATGGCGACGCGCAGCTTGCCGGCGGCGACGCGGCTCGTGGCGAAGTCGAGCACGATCGGCGGCGCCTTGCCGAGACTCGGAAAGGTGATGCACACCGGGTCGGTACCGAAGCGTCCCGTTCCGCCGCCAAACGGCGCGACCCGCCCGGGCGCGATCAGCACATTGACGAAATGGATCGAGACGAGCCCCGCCGCCGCCGCTTGCTCGCCATAGGCGCCGACCCGCGCGACGTGATGCGTGTTGCGCAGCGCAAAGACGGCCAGACCCGCGGCTTTCGCCTTGGCGATCGCCCAGTCGGTTGCATCGCGCGCGGTCA
>DATEKH010000275.1:0-3836 GCA_035277525.1 Allostellaceae bacterium | reverse complement strand
AGGCCGTGTAGGTCGCACCGCCCTTCTCCGCCAGGACCTTCGTGATCGCCGCCGTCAGCGATGTCTTCCCATGGTCGACATGCCCAATCGTCCCAATGTTGCAGTGCGGCTTCGTCCGCTCAAATTTAGCCTTCGCCATCTCTGTTCTCCGTGGTCGCGAGTTAAGCCATCTTGGCGCGGACTTCGTCCGCCACCGCCTGCGGCACTTGCTCGTAGTGATCGAAATGCATGGTGTATTGCGCGCGCCCCTGGCTCATCGAGCGCAGGGTGTTGACGTAGCCGAACATGTTGGCAAGCGGCACCATCGCGTTGATGACCTCGGCGTTGCCGCGCTGATCCTGGCCGGTGATGCGGCCGCGCCGGCTGTTCAGGTCGCCGATCACGTCGCCCATGTAGTCGCGCGGCGTCACCACCTCGACCTTCATGATCGGCTCCAAGAGCTTGGGCGCGGCCTTGGCAAGGCCTTCCTTCATCGCCGCGCGCGCCGCGATCTCGAAGGCGAGCGCGCTCGAATCGACTTCGTGATAGGCGCCGTCGGTGAGCTGCACCTTGAAGTCGATCACGGGGAATCCGGCGAGCACGCCGCTGTCGAGCGAGCCTTTGACGCCCTTCTCGACGCCGGGGATGTATTCCTTCGGCACGGTACCGCCGACGACCTTGCTCTCGAACTGGAAGCCCGTGCCCGGCGGCAAAGGCTCGAAATGCATCTTGACGCGCGCGAACTGGCCCGAGCCGCCGGTTTGCTTCTTATGCGTGTAATCGATATCGGCGGGACGCGTGATGGTCTCGCGATAGGCGACTTGCGGCGCGCCGACATTGGCATCGATCTTGTAGGTGCGCTTGAGGATGTCGACCTTGATCTCGAGGTGGAGCTCGCCCATCCCCTTGAGGATGGTCTGGCCGGATTCCTGATCGGTGGTGACGCGGAAGGACGGATCCTCTTGCGCCAAACGCACCAGGGCCATGCCCATCTTTTCCTGATCGGCCTTGGTCTTCGGCTCGATCGCGATCTCGATGACCGGATCGGGGAACTCCATGCGCTCGAGCACGACCGGATTGTTCGGATCGCACAGCGTTTCGCCCGTGGTCGTGAGCTTCAGGCCCGCGAAGGCGACGATGTCGCCGGCATTGGCCTCCTTGATGTCCTCGCGCGTGTTGGCGTGCATCAGCAGCATGCGGCCGACGCGCTCATTCCTGTCCTTGACCGAGTTGAGCGCGGCCGTGCCGCTGGCGACCGTGCCGGAGTAAATGCGCACGAAGGTGATCGAGCCGACGAACGGGTCGTCCATGATCTTGAAGGCTAGACCGGCGAAGGGCGCCTTGTCGTCCGCGGCGCGGGTTACCTCGTTGCCCTTGGGATCGGTACCCTTGACGGGCGGAATGTCGAGCGGCGACGGCAGGTAATCGACCACCGCGTCGAGCAGCGGCTGCACGCCCTTGTTCTTGAAGGCCGAGCCGCACAGCACCGGCACGAAGCGGAAATTGATCGTGCCCTTGCGAATGCAGCGCGTCAGCGTCTCGACATTGGGCTCCTCGCCCGCGAGATAGGCTTCGAGCGCGGCATCGTCCTGCTCGACCGCGAGCTCGACGAGCTTGTGGCGCGCTTCCGCGGCCTGATCGGCCATGTCCGCCGGGATGTCACCGATGTCGAACTTGGCGCCGAGCGTCTCTTCCTGCCAGATGACGGCCTTCATCTGCACAAGATCGATGATGCCCTTGAAGCTGCTTTCGACGCCGATCGGCAGCTGCGTCACCAACGGCACCGCGCCGAGACGGTCGATGATCATGTCGATGGTGCGCTGATAGTTCGCGCCAATGCGGTCCATCTTGTTGACGAAGCAGATGCGCGGCACGCGGTACTTGTCGGCCTGGCGCCACACCGTCTCGGACTGCGGCTCGACGCCCGCAACCGAATCGAACACCGTCACCGCGCCGTCGAGCACGCGCAGGCTGCGCTCCACCTCGATGGTGAAATCGACATGGCCCGGCGTGTCGATGATGTTGACGCGATGATCGCGCCAGAAACAGGTCGTCGCGGCCGAGGTGATGGTGATGCCGCGCTCCTGCTCCTGCTCCATCCAGTCCATGGTCGCGGTGCCTTCATGCACCTCGCCGATCTTGTAGGAGCGGCCGGTGTAATAAAGGATGCGCTCGGTCGTGGTGGTCTTGCCGGCATCGATGTGGGCCATGATGCCGATGTTGCGGTAGCGATCGAGAGGCGTCGTACGGGGCATTCGAAAACTCCGATGGGCGCGCGAGGGCGCGCGCGCTCCTACCAGCGATAGTGCGAAAAGGCTTTGTTGGCGTCGGCCATGCGGTGGGTGTCCTCGCGCTTCTTCACCGCCGCGCCGCGGTTGTTGGCCGCGTCCATGAGCTCGCCGGAAAGGCGCTCTTCCATGGTGTGCTCCGAGCGGTCGCGCGCGCTGCCGATGATCCAGCGGATGGCCAAGGCCTGGCCGCGATCGGAGCGGACCTCGACCGGCACCTGATAGGTGGCGCCGCCGACGCGGCGCGAGCGCACCTCGACCGCGGGCCGGACATTGCCGAGCGCATCGTGGAACATCCGCAGCGGATCCTGGCCCGAGCGCTTGGCGATGCGGTCGAGCGCGCCGTAGACGATGCCCTCGGCGACCGACTTCTTGCCTTCGTACATCAGGCAATTCATGAACTTGCTCACGATCACATCGCCGAATTTCGGATCCGGCAGCACTTCCCGCTTGACCGCGGCGCGACGGCGCGACATCGGCTCGCTCCCCTATTTCGGCCGCTTGGCGCCGTATTTCGAGCGGCGCTGGCGGCGGTCCTTGACGCCCTGCGTATCGAGCGTGCCGCGAATGATGTGATAGCGCACGCCCGGCAGATCCTTGACGCGGCCGCCGCGGATCAGCACCACCGAGTGCTCTTGCAGATTGTGGCCCTCGCCGGGGATGTAGCTCGTGACCTCGAAGGCGTTGGTCAGACGCACGCGCGCGACCTTGCGCAGCGCGGAATTGGGCTTCTTCGGCGTCGTCGTGTAGACGCGCGTGCAGACGCCGCGCTTCTGCGGGCTTTCCTGAAGCGCCGGAACCTTGTTGCGCGCCGCTTGCGGCATCCGCGCACGGCGGATCAGCTGATTGATCGTCGGCATCCCTCGCGAACCCTCGTCAAAACCTGCACTCAAAGACACAAACCGCACGGGATGCTCAAGGCACCGCCGGCGGTCGTGGAACTTCCCGGATAAGCGCGCCGTCGCTTGCGGCGCCGAGCCATTGACTTACTCGTCCAACCAGACTGCGTCTAGGATGGCTACCCTACCGCCAGCCCCTCGAAAGTGCGCGGATACTAATGTTGACCCCTCGGGCCGTCAAGCCGGATGGCGCATCGGAGTCCGCGCAACAGCGCGATTCCGCCGCCTTGCGGCCAAAGAAAAGGGGCCGGCGAGCGGCCCCTTTCCAAGCCCTTCGAGCGCCGGCGATGCCGGCTGGCGCGGCGATCAGGCGATCTTCTGGTCGGCCTCGATGGCCGGCGTCGCCTGGGCCTGGCTCGCCGCCAACTCCTTGTCGCGGGCGGCCGCGACCTGGCGCCAGCGGCCCATGACGCTGCCGGTGCCGGCCGGGATGAGCCGGCCGACGATGACGTTCTCTTTCAAGCCCGAGAGCACGTCGACTCGCCCCGAAACCGCCGCCTCGGTGAGGACGCGGGTGGTTTCCTGGAACGAGGCCGCCGAGATGAAGGAGTTCGTCTGCAGGCTCGCCTTGGTGATGCCCTGCAGCACCGGGTGGGCCTTGGCGGGCTTCAGATTCTCGGCCGCGACCTTGGCGTTCTCGGCCTCGAACTCCATCCGGTCGATCTGCTCG
>DATEKH010000274.1:0-5464 GCA_035277525.1 Allostellaceae bacterium | reverse complement strand
AGGCCGTGTAGGTCGCACCGCCCTTCTCCGCCAGGACCTTCGTGATCGCCGCCGTCAGCGATGTCTTCCCATGGTCGACATGCCCAATCGTCCCAATGTTGCAGTGCGGCTTCGTCCGCTCAAATTTAGCCTTCGCCATCTTGCTATCCCCGTCTCGGTCCTATGTCGGCGATACGCGCTGGAGCGGGTGAAGGGAATCGAACCCTCGTCGTAAGCTTGGAAGGCTTCTGCTCTACCATTGAGCTACACCCGCCGCATTGCCGCGAGCCGGAACTCGCTTCACGATCCCGCCGTCCCGGTCCTCGACGGTTCCCCCAGACGCGGAGACGAAGGTGGTGGAGGGGGAAGGATTCGAACCTTCGAAGACCGAAGTCGGCAGATTTACAGTCTGCTGCCTTTGACCGCTCGGCAACCCCTCCGCTGGCCATGGGGCAGCGCGGCGGGTGATAGGTGATCGCTCCCCGGCTGTCAACGCACCGCCGAATGCCCTGTGCTCGACGAACGCTGTTGCTGGTATGGTATCGACGCTCGCAGCGGGGCGATGAAGCGCTTTGGGGCGCGCCCCGAGGAAAAATCGCGAGCTTCGCTCGCTCGGTCGTGAGAAATCCAACTTCTGGAGGGCCACACATGTTGGAGGAATTCAAGAAATTCGCGATGCGCGGCAATGTCGTCGATCTCGCCATCGGTGTGATCATCGGCGCCGCATTCGGTGCAATCGTCACATCGCTCGTCAACGATCTCATCATGCCGATCGTTGGGGCGATCACGGGGGGACTCGACTTCTCGAACTACTACTTTCCCCTCTCGGCGAAGATTCAAGCGGGCCTCTCCTACGCGGATGCGAAGAAGCAAGGCGCGGTGCTCGGCTGGGGCCAATTCCTGACCGTGACCTTGAACTTTCTGATCATCGCGTGGGTTCTGTTCCTGGCAATCAAGGGGATCAACAAGTTGCAGAAGCCGGAACCCGCCACGCCCTCGGCGCCTCCCGAGCCGCCAGCCGAAGTGAAATTGCTGACCGAAATCCGGGACCTGCTGAAGCGGTAGAGCGAGCCTCCGCCTCGTGCGGCGGCGCGCGCCTCGGTTCTTCGCCGGCTGGCACTAATCGATCGGATCGAAGCCCTGCTTGTGGAAATAGGCAAGGCAATGCTCGTCGGTCTCCGCGCTCGTCAGCCAGAACATCTCGCCGCCGCAGCTTGCCGTCTCGCCGGTCTTGGCATTGCGCAGATGAACGACATGGGTGCAGCCGCCGAGGAGCGCGGCGATCATGCTGACAGAAGCAAGAGTGCGGATGCGATCCATCGCTTGCGCCTTAAGCGATCGGTTCGAGCCTGTCAACGCGGCGTGGGCGGCCATCACGGGCATTTCATAGTGGCATTTCGCGGCGGATTTGCTCTACTCGCACCCGAGCGCGCGCGAACGTCGCGTCGAGAAGCGATGGCAAGGGTCAAGGAGCGAAATGCCATGAGCCGGTTTCCCGAAATTTCTCCCAATGATTACTCCGAGGAACAGAACGAGCTCGCACAGAAGGTCGCGAGCTCGCGCGGCGCGATGCGCGGCCCGTTCGTGCCGGCGCTGCATAGCCCCGGCGTGCTGCGCGCGATCGAGGCAACCGGCGGCTATGTGCGCTTTCACAATTCGCTGCCCGACGATCTGAAGGAGCTCGCGACGCTGGTCGTCGGCCGCTTCTGGGGCGCGCAATATGAATGGTATGCGCATGCGCGGCTCGGTCTTCAGGCCGGGCTCGATGCCGCCATCGTCGAGGCGATCCGCAAGGGCGAGGCGCCCAAGGAACTCTCGCCCGCGCAAGCCGCGGTGTACAATTTCTGCGTCGAGCTCAACGGCGCGCACCAGGTGCGCGAGCCGACCTTCCGCGCGGTGGCAGCGCGCTTCGGCACGCGCGGCGTGATGGACCTCATCGGCATTTGCGGCCATTACAGCATGATCTCGATGATCTTGAACGTGGCGCAAGTGCCGACGCCCGACGGATCCGTGCCCTTGGCGCCAGCCAAACGCGGCCGATAGGAGCGCGATGGCGCGACGCCGCCGAGCCGCGGCGCGGCCCGACCGGATGCCGGCGCCGGCGAGCGCGCCCCGAGGCTCGGCCGGCCAGTGGATTTACGGGCGCCATGCGGTCGCCGCGGCGCTCGCCAATCCGGCGCGCCGCGTCCGGCGCGTCGTTGCCTTGAGCGAAAGCGCGGAGACGGTGACCGCGTTGCTCAAGGAAGGCCGCGCGGTGGGACCTGCCGCCCCGGAAATTCTCGATCGCCGCGCGCTCGAGAGCCTGTTGCCGGCGGGCGCCGTCCATCAGGGCATCGCGATCGAGACGGAGACGCTGGAAGCGCTCGATCTCGAGGATCTGCTCGGCGCCATTCCCGAGACGGGCGCGCCGCATATCCTCATCCTGCTCGACCAGGTCACCGATCCGCACAATGTCGGCGCGATTTTGCGCTCGGCTGCGGCGTTCGGCGCTTTGGCGGTTATCGTTCCCGAGCATGGCGCGCCACAAGTCACCGGCGCGCTCGCCAAGGCGGCCTCAGGCGCGCTCGAAGCCGTGCCGCTGCTGCGCGTCACCAACCTCGTGCGCTGCCTCGAGCGTTTGAAGGAGGCGGGTTTCTGGTGCGTCGGCCTCGACACCGAGGCGCCGCAGAGCATCGCGACGCTTGACCTGCCGGAGCGGGTCGCGCTCGTGCTGGGCGCGGAGGGCGCGGGGCTGAGGCGGTTGGTGCGCGAGCACTGCGATTTTTTGGCGCATCTGCCGACACGCGGAAAACTCGCATCGCTCAACGTCTCGAACGCGGCTGCGGTGGCGCTCTATGCGCTGACCCAAGGAGGCGGAGCGGTCAAAACCTAGCGGACGATATGCGGCCACAGACCCGCGATGCCGACGATGATGAGATAGATCGCGACGATGTAGTTCAGCAGACGCGGCATCAGGAGAATGAGGATGCCGCCGATGAGCGCCGCAAGCGGCGGCACCAGGAACAAATTGATCGTCACCATCACGGCTCCTTTTGCGCAAGCCCACCGACCGCAGGCGCTATTTGACGCATGAGTATGTCGCGAATGTGTCGCCGGTGAAGCCGCTTGCCTTGAAGACCGCCTTGCGCCCGTATTTGTCGCATGTCTTCTGCGCGAGCGCGGTGGCTTCCTCGGCGCTCGTCCCATTGGGATTGTAGCGGACGACCAAACCCTCCGGGGATTCGTTCAGCACCACCGGCGGCGAGGCGCAGCCGGCGAGTGCTGCGAGGATGAGGCCAAAGAGCGCGGCGCGGTGAAACAACATGACGGCCGTCATTAGCGCCGAAGATGCCGTCCGCGTCAATTCGCCGTTTCGGCATTCGAAGCTGTTTTGCCGGGCGAGATCGACAGCGCCGCCTCGATCGCCGCCAAGACCTCGGCGGTGTCGAGGGCATCGATGCAGGGGAAAGCGCGGCCCTGCTCATGCGGCTCGGTGCAGTTCCAAAAGCAATGGAAGCAGGCGCGCTCGCGGAAGACGAAGCGCGTGCCGGGCGGCGTCACCTCGGCCGGATAGGGCACGAAGCTGGCGAAATGCCCGCCGCCGACGACGACAACGGTCGGCACGCCAAGACCGATCGCCAGATGCGCGGGGCCGGTGTCATTGCTCAGGACGAGCGCTGCGCCGCTCAGAAGATCGAGCAGCTCCGGCAGGCTCGTTGTGCCGATGCGGTCGACGAAATCCGCGCACTTTGCCATTGCTAGACGGTCGCGCTGCGCCGCCTCCGCCGCACCGCCGGTGAACACGATCTCGAGCCCGCGCGCCGCAAGCACCTGCGCGACCGCGAGGAAGCGCTCGAAGGGCCAACGCCGCCCTACCTCATTGCCGCCGAAATTGAGCACCGCATAAGGCCGCGTCATCGCTTGCGGCGCCCCGACCCAAGGTAGACGCGGCGGCGCCGGCGCGATCGGCCTGCTGGCGAGCGCCGACACGAACCGGAAATGGCGGATGATCTCGTGCGTCGGATAGGTGCCGGTATCGATCACCTTGTGGCAGCGTTTGAGATACCAGTCGAAGGCGCGCTGCGTCTTCGCGCTTTGATAGGGCTTTGCCACGACCGTGCGCGGCGCACCCGAGACATAGACGATGCTGTCGGCCACCAGCGGCTTGCGCATGAAGATGTCGCAGGCGGCGAGCGCGAAGCCCTGGCGCCGCACCCAAAGGGACACGGCGAAGCGGTAGAACGGGTTCTTGTCGTAGCGGTGCTCGTCGATGGCGCGGAACCGGCAGCCGGGGAAAAGCCGCGGCGCGAGACTCGCCCAGCTTTCGCAGCCTAGCACGGTGATCTCGGAAAGCGGCACGCCGAGCGCCTCCGGATAATGCGCGAACGCGGCGTGGAACAGGACCATATCGCCGATCCCGTCGATGCGAATGACGAGCGCGCCCTTGGGCTTGCGCCAAACCGGCCAGAGCCGCGCCAGAAGGTCGAAGGGGCGAAAGAGCCACCACCGCTTGGGCAAAGGCTCGGGCGCTGCGGTCGGCCGCGTCATGAACGCACCGAGCCGCGGCGCACCGCGCGGCTCAAAGTGAAGGCGGCGCAGCTGCGGCGCACGAGATCGGCCGGCGGATGAGGAAGCTCGGCCAGGAGCCTCAGCCATGCCCAATAGGAGATGAGGGCGGCTCCTTCCCGGCGCCGGGCCCAGTGATAGGCACGCGTCGCCGCGCGCTGCACCGCCTTGCGCGTCAGCGCAGGGGCGAGGCGATGCTCGTCGAGAAAATAGGCGATGCTCAAATTGATATCGTGGAGGATCTGCGGCCCGCCGTCATTGACCCGGCCTTCGGCTACGGCGGGACAGAGTGCCACAACGTCATCGACCGCAACGAAGCCGCCGCTTGTGGCAAGGCGCAGCACGAGCGAATAGTCCTGGGTAAAGACGCGGCCATCGCAGCCGCCGACCGCGCGGGCCGCCTCGGCCAAGAACAGGCTGTTGCTCGGGCCGATCGAGAAGCCTTCGAGCAGAAGGCTCGGCAGCGGTTCGGCGATCGCGCGCCTCGCGGCAAGGGCGGGACTCGCGTCGCCCAATCTGGCGAGCGCCGCCTCGCGCGAGGCATAGAGCCCCGTGCGGCCATAGGCGAGAACAGCGCCTGGCGTCGATTGCAGCGCGTCGAGCAAGACCGCGGTTGCGTGTGGCAACAACACGTCGTCGCCATCGACCAGCTTGATGACGGAACAGCGCGCCTCGGCGAGGCCGCGATTGGTCGCGTGGCTCGAACCGCGATTCTCCTGGGTGATGATGCGTTTCGACGGCCAGTTCTCGGTGAGGCGCGCGAGCTCCGCGGCCGAGCCGTCGCTCGATCCGTCGTCGACGAAAACGAATTCCCGCGCGAAGTCGCCCGTCTGCGCCGCGAGGCCGGCGATCACCTGAGTGAGGAAAGGGCGCTTGTTGTAAACCGTGACGACATAGCTGACGCCCTTTTGGGTCGCGGCGGAAGAATTGGCCAATTGAG
>DATEKH010000273.1:0-12418 GCA_035277525.1 Allostellaceae bacterium | reverse complement strand
CGGCCGATTCGTCATCCGCCCGATCGTCATTCCGCTCGGCATACGCTGGGGCATGCGACCGCTCGTCATCGCCGGCACGGTGCTCAGCGCCATTCAATATCCGCTGCTGGCCGAGGTGCATGGCATGGGCGTCACCTTGCTGGCGCTTTGTCTATTCTCGGCGCTGGGCGATACGGTGTACTGGTCGAGCTACCACGCCTATTTCGCGGCGCTCGGCGATCACGCGCATCGCGGCCAGCAGGTGAGCGCACGCGAGGCGATCGCGGCGATCGTCGGCATCGCCAGCCCGCTTGCGACCGGCTGGGTGCTCGTCGCCTTCGGAGCGCGCGTCGCCTTTGGCGCGGCGGCGCTGATGCTGCTGATCGCGGCACTGCCGCTGTTCTTTACGCCCAATGTTGCCGTCGCACGCCGGGTGCCCGGCGCATTCAAGGCGGCGATCCCGGGCGTGTTGCTGTTTATCGCCGATGGCTGGATCGCGACCGGCTTCTATTTCGTCTGGCAGATCGCCTTGTTTCTCTCGCTCGGCGAAAGTTTTCTCGCCTATGGCGGCGCGCTTGCGGTCGCGGCTCTGGTCGGGGCGATCGGCGGGCTGTTGCTGGGGCGCCACATCGATGCCGGTCACGGCGCCCGCGCCGCCTGGCTGGCGCTCGGCGGAATGGCGGGCTTGATCGCGCTGCGTGCGGTCGCGGTCGATCACGCCGCTCTCGCGGTTATCGCCAATGCGCTGGGCGCGCTCTGCGTCTGCCTCTACATCCCGACGCTGATGACCGCGCTCTACAACCAGGCCAAGCGCGCGCCCTGCATCCTGCGCTTTCAAGTTGCCGCGGAAGGCGGTTGGGACATTGGCGGCGGCAGCGGTTGCCTTGTCGCGGCGGTGCTGATCGGCTTCGGCGCGCCGCTCTCGGCCGGCATACTCTTGTCGCTCCTTGGCGCCGCGGGCAGTTTTCTCTTGCTCCGGCGCTACTATTTGCCCGCCGCGGCTGGCGCTCTTCCGGCCGAGACAGCGCGCGACGAGCGAGCGCTCTAATGCCCGTCGGCGAAGCCGGTCAAGGCCGATTCCAAAATATCCGGCGTCACGCGGACGGGGCCGGCGAACGGATAATTGATCACCACCACCACGAGCAAGGCCATGAACACCATGGTCGCGAGAATGCCGGTCATCAGCGCTTGCGCGCGCACGCTGCGCGTGCCGAAGAAAAAGGTGAAGGATAGGGTGATGACCGCGCCGCCGCCGAGGACCAGCCAGAGCACGTCCGGAACGATGCCTGACGCCAACATCAGCCGGGTGCGGCGGCCCTCGGTAATGATGTCGAGCTGCGTCAGCAGCGCTGTCATGGCGGCCGTCGCATGGGGCGTCGCGGGATCGATCGCGAGCACGGTCGCGTAAAGCGCGTTGAGGGCGCGGCTGACCTTCGGGCTCGCGCGGGCGTGCTCCATCGCCGGCCATTCATCGCTGATGACGGCCTCGGCATAGGTGCTGAGGCTTTGCCGCACGGCGCGTGCCGCCGTCTCGCTGAAGCCCCCCGCGAGCCTCTCGACCGTGATGACGCCCGAAGCCTCCTGCACCGCCGCCGCTTCGGCGTCATGGAATTTTTCCCATACGACGATCACAGCGAAACCCAGCAGCACGGCATAGACCACGCCGATCACGGCGAATTTGAATCCCGCGACCTCGTTGTTCTCGATCAGGTGTTCGAGCTTGACCGTGCGCCGCACCAGGAGACCGCCGCACACCGTCAGGGCTACCGGTATGACGAGGACGAGCAGCGCCGACAGCCAAAGCGGCGAGGAGGCGAGAAACAGCGTCATGGCCCGGCCGATTTCCCCCCGCGATAGCGCAAAAACGCGAACTTCGCGGCGCCGTAGCGCCGCTCCTCGATCGCCTCGAACGCCGCGGGCGCATCCAAACCCGCGCGCGCGGCGAGCTCGATGATAATGAGCGCGTCCGGCGCGAACCAGCCCATCGCGGCGAGCGCCGTCAAAGCCGGCGCGGCCAAATCCTCGCGATAGGGCGGATCGAGAAAAGCGAGCGAACAGGCGCCGCCGGCGCGCGGCGGGCGCGTCGCGTCGGCGGGTAGCACCTGCGCCTGCTTTCCCTCACCGAGCGCGGCGATGTTCTGCTCGAGGACGACGCGCACCGCGCGGTCCTTCTCCATGAAAATTGCGCGCCGCGCGCCGCGCGACAAGGCTTCGAGCCCGAAAGCGCCGGTGCCGGCGAAAGCATCAAGCACCAGCGCATCGGCGAAAGCCGGCCCCTCGCTCAGGCGCCCATGCGCCAGAATGTCGAAGAGAGCTTCGCGCGCCCGCTCGGCGGTCGGCCGCACGCTGCTATCCTCGGGCGCGAGGAGCTTCCGCCCGCGATGCTTACCGGCGATGATGCGCATGGCTCTTGCCGCCGCCGGGCTCGCGCCCAAGCTGCTCGCGCAACACGCGCTGCGGCACTTCCTCGATCGCGCCGCGCTCGAGATGGCCGAGCTGGAACGGTCCGTAGGCGAGGCGGATGAGACGCGCGACCGGCAAGCCCAGATGCGCCATCACGCGGCGCACCTCGCGATTGCGTCCCTCGCGCAGGCTGACGATGAGCCAGGCATTGCTGCCCTGCTGGCGCTCGAGCGCGGCGTGGATCGGGCCATAGGCGACGCCGTCGATGGTGGCGCCCTTCTCGAGCGGCGCGAGCATCGCCGCATCGATCGTCCCATGCACCCGCACCTTGTAGCGCCGCAGCCAGCCATTGGCCGGCAGCTCCAGCCTTCGCGCGAGGCCGCCATCATTGGTCACGAGCAAGAGTCCCTCGGAATTGAGGTCGAGCCGTCCCACCGAGACGAGCCGCGGCAGGTCCTTCGGCAGCTTGTCGAACACGGTCGGGCGGCCCTTCTCGTCGCGATGCGTGGTGACGAGGCCCGCGGGCTTGTGATAGCGCCACAGCCGCGCGCGCTCGGGCGCGGGAAGCGGCTTGCCGTCGACGCTCAGCGCCGTCGGGTCGCTCACATTGATCGCCGGGGAAGTCAGCACCTCGCCGCCGAGCGCGACCCTGCCCTCGCGGATCCAGCGCTCGGCGTCGCGCCGCGAGCACAAGCCCGCGCGCGCCAAGAGCTTGGCGACGCGCTCGCCCTTGGCGGCGCTGTCGCCTGGCATTACCGGCAAGCGGCGATGAAGGCCGCGAAGAGACGCTTGTCGCCGACCGAGATCGCGTATTCCGGATGCCACTGTACGCCGATGCAGAAGCGCCGGCGCGGGTCCTCGATGCCTTCAATCACGCCGTCGGGCGCGCGCGCATCGACGACGACGCCCGGCGCCACGTCCTTCACCGCCTGGTGATGGGCGCTGTTGACGTCGAGCGAGTCGGCTTGGGTGATCTGGTGCAGCAGCGTCCCGCGCTCGATCAGCACGCGATGGCCGGGCTCGGTGCGCGGATTGGGCTGCTCATGCGCGAGCGCGTTCTCGACCTCGTCGGGAATATGCTGGATGAGCGTGCCGCCCAATGCGACGTTGAGGAGCTGCTGGCCGCCGCAAATGCCGAAGACCGGCTTATCGGCCTCGAGCGCGCCCTTGGTCGCGGCGAGCTCGAATTGGGTGCGGCGATCCTTGGTGGTGACGCTCTGATGCCGGCTCGCCGCGCCGAACAGGCTGGGGTCGACATCGAAGGCGCCGCCGGTGACGATCAGCCCCGCGACCAGGTCGAGATAGGCCCCGACCTGGTCCGGCTCGTGCGGCAAAAGGATGGGCAGACCGCCGGCCTCGACCACCGCCGTGCAGTAATTCTCGCGCAGCGCGTACCAGGGATGGGTCTTCGAATACCCGCCCGGCGGCTCCGAATCGAGGGTGAGGCCGATGACCGGTTGTGCCATGCTGGTCTTTTAGAGCATCTCGCGACGAGATGGAATCTGATGCGCCGCGCGATCGGCTAGGGTGTTCCCTCTCCGCCCATCGGGGGGAGAGGGTGCGACCCGCCCCTCCCTCTCCCCCGCTGCGCGGCGGAGAGGGTGATTCCATCGTCTCGGGACCTGCTTTGGGTCCACTACGCGGGCGAAACAAAGAAGGTAGACCGCCATGGCCTCAGCGATGGAAGCGGCGCTCGATCAGGCGATGCGCGCCGCCGCTTCGGGCGAGGTGCCGGTCGGCGCCGTGCTGGTCGACGCCGCGACGGGAAGGGTACTGGCGGCCGCCGGCAACCGGGTCGAAGCGCAGCACGACCCGACCGCCCATGCCGAGATGCTCGTCATCCGCGCGGGCGCGGCGCTGCGCCATGCCGCGCGGCTCGATGATTGCGATCTTTATGTGACCTTGGAGCCATGCGCCATGTGCGCCGCGGCGATCGCCTTCGCCCGCATCCGGCGGCTCTATTTCGGCGCCTATGACCCGAAAGGCGGGGCGGTCGAGCACGGGCCGCGCTTCTTCGAGCAGCCGACCTGCCATCACCGCCCCGAGATTTATGGCGGGATCGAGGAGCGGCGCGCCGCGGCGCTTCTGAAGCGCTTCTTCGCCGATAAGCGCTGACGCGCTCAGGTCGCGGGCACGACCGCCGGTTCGCTCGTGCGCTCGAGCAAGCCCTTCGGCACCAGCATCATCAGGATGACGCCGAGGATCAGGAAGCCGGCGATCGCCAGCATCGGGATGGTGAAGCCGCCGGTCACGTCGCGCAATCGTCCGACGATTAGCGGGCTGACGATCGAGCCGATGATGCCGATGGTGTTGAGGAAGGCGAGGCCTGCGGCGCGCGCCTCGCGCGGCAAGAGGATTGAGGGCGTCGTGTAAAACACCGGCCAGGCCGAAAGCGAGAAAGCCGAGGCGACGATCAGCCCCGCGAGCTGAATCGGCGGATTTTGGATCGTGGCCGCGATGACCCAGCCGGCCGCGGCGACGAGCATCGGCGCGACGCAATGCCAGAAGCGCTCCTTGCGCTTGTCCGAGCGCCGCGTCCAATAGAGCATCCACAGGATCGAGCAGGAGGGCGGGATCGCGACCAGCACGCCGATGAACCAGAACGGCATGGCGGCGCTCGACATCCCGCGGATGATCTGCGGCGTCCACAGGGTCAAGGCGCTGAAGGTCGCGATGAGGCAGGCATAGGCGAAGGAGATCAGCAGGATATTGCGCGACAGGATCTGGCGCGTGATGCCGCGCTTTACCGTGGCCGGTTGGGAGCGGCGGCGCTCGTCTTCGTCGCGCTCCAGGAGGCCGGCCAAAGTCGCCTTCTCATCGGCCGAAAGGAAGGCCGCGTCCTTCGGCCGGTCGGCGAGGTAGAACAGCATGATGATGCCGAGGAAGACAGACGGCAGCCCTTCCAGCAGGAAAAGCCAGCGCCAGCCGGCGAGTCCCCAGACGCCGTTCATGCCGAGGATCAGGCCGCCGACGAGGGCGCCGAACATGCCGGCGATGGGCTGGCCGATCATCGGGATGGTTTGCGCGCCGGCGCGGCGGTATTGCGGATACCAATAGGTCAGGAACAGCACGAGGCCGGGCGAAAATCCGGCTTCGGCGATGCCGACCAGCATGCGCATGCCGATGAGGCCCCAGGGCCCGGTCACGAACATGCAGCCCGCCGCCGCGAGGCCCCAGGTGATCATGATGCGCGCGAGCCATTTGCGTGCGCCGACGCGCTCGAGCATGAGGTTCGAGGGAATCTCGAACAGCATATAGGCGAAGGAAAGCGCGCTGCCGGCGAGACCGAAGGTGGTCGCCGAGAGGTGCAGATCCTTGTTCATCGTCAAGGCCGCGAAGCCGATATTGGTGCGGTCGACGAAATTGATCATGTAGCAAAGCATCAAGAACCACAGAAAGCGGTTCGAGACGCGCCGCAGGACGGCGGCTTCCCGCTCATCGCGGCTTGCCGCGGACGAGGCCATGGACATGGAGCGTTCCCCCTTTTCGCGCCCGAAGCTTTGCGCAATCGGCGCCCTCTGGCAAGCGCGGGCAGGTTAGCGAGTGCGCTCGCAGGTCATCGTAGCTGTCATGCCGCAACAGCGACGGGGTCCGTGTCGCAACCCGACACGCCGCTAACGGCCCAAAATCTGCAAGTCCGCGTATCACCCGTCGCGAATGGTGATGTGATGGTCGGCGCCTTCCCACCGCATCTGTTCAGCAAAATAAAAAGTGAAATCGATCGCCGAGTGACCCAAGAAGGCGGCCGCATCGAACCGGACGCCATGCATGGACAGGCCCTGCGGTTCCGATGTCACATCGGCAATATGTTGCCAGCCATCGAAGCCGAAGTGAAGGCGGAACGGATCGAGAGATTCGATCAGAAGGGCACGGCCGGACGGTAAAACATCGAAGGGTTCGGCGAGCCGCCAATGCCATGTTGCCGCTGTGGGGCGCTGCGCGCGATAGCGCCGTTCCACGCTCGCGAGCAGCTCGACCGGCCGGCTCTGACGTCGCGCCGCCAGAAGCTTGAGGAACTCGGCATGCGCCCAGACCAGCGGCATTGCGCTGCCTGAGGGCTTTCCCGGCTGAAGACCTCGCTCTGGGATTGGCGGAGCGTCCCAAATCTGTTCCGGAATGAGACCAGCCGGGCCGGTCATATGCGCCATCATTTCGAGGTAGGGAAGGGGATCGATGCCGAGCAATAAATCGAGATGACCACGCTCCCCCGTCAGCAGCGGCCACGCGCGGCCGATGCCCGTGCCGTCGAATGGCCTCCCATCCTCGTGCTCGCCATAGCCGTCCTCGTTATAGCGACGATAAGCAGCGCCGTGCGGCGTCTCGACGCGAAGGAGCCCATCGCTGACCTTCAGCGTGTTCTGAATCCGCATGTCACGCGGATCTCGCAATCCGAGGCGACACAGATAGAGATAATCCATGCCGATGAGCGCAATGGCGGGGAGGCTCTTGCCCGGCCGATTGCGGATATCGATCCGTCCGCACAATCCGCCCTGGAGAGCCGGTGGCGCGATACGGACGTAATAGCCATCGACGCCAAACGCCTCAGCGAACATGCCGGTCTCGACATAGGTCCAATCCTCGAGCCGCTCGTTCCAATAATCGGCGAGGGACAGGGCATAACCGGCATCGGCTCCCGGCAGGTAATCGGCAGCGACGACGAGAGCGGCGATCTCGACCCCGAGCGTGAAGGGTGTGATGCCAGCATTCTCTTCCCACCGGTCCTGCGGGCTCAGGGGCCCATTCCGCGCGAGATAGGTGGCGGCGAGGCTGATCATACCCGCGACGCCCGCGAGACGGTCGAGCGCGCCGAGTTCGGCGAGCTTGGCCGCGAGCAGTATTGGGAAACCGACTTCGTCGAGTTGCACGCCCGTCCAGAATGGCCGACCGTCGGGAAAGCTGTTTTGGCTCCATCCGCCGTCTTTTTGCTGGGTGGCGATGGCGTAGCCAAGAATCCGCCTTGCATCTATCGCGTGGCCGACGGCGAGCAGGCCAAAGGCTGCTTCGATTGCGTCTCGCATCCACACCAGGTGGTATCCGCCGGCGCTGTCGCTCGTGTTTCCCCAGGGAACACTCAAGCTCGCGACGATTGCGCCGGGGTAGGTCCGCCCCTCGTGGATCTTCAGCACCGCAGCTGAAAGATAAGCCTCGCGCTGAATCTCATCGGGCGCGTCGGGTATCGCGAGGTCCGCTGCCCAAGCCTCCCAGTCGGACGCACAAGAGCGTCGAATCGGATCGAAGCCTTCGCCGAGGCTCGATCGCGCGAGCGTGCGGGCGCCCTCAAGACTGTCGGCAAAGCCCAATGCCATCACCCCTTGCGTCGCAGCCAACTCACCCATCAGTGCGACGTTGCCGTCGAGGGCCTCGCAATAGGACCAGCGCATACTTCCATGACGCGAGAAATCCTGCCATCCATCGGAATATCCGACGTACCCCGCGCTGGCGCGCGCGAAGCCGCAATCGGCTGCGAGGTGAAGCGCGTTCTTATCCTTCCAGGCGAGCAATCCGTCCGCGGCGCGTGCATTGTTGTGGAGGCCGCTGCCGCCCAGATGCGGCGCGAGCAAGGCATAGAGCTTGGCGTCCTGGCCGGTGAGACGAAACGCGATGAGGAGGACGTCACGCAAGGGGTCCGGCGACAACTCGAGCTCGAGACCGTAGCCATCGCCTTCATGAACAATTCTTGGCAGCGGAAGGTATGGCTTCGGGAGCGACAGTTGATACCGGGCGACGCGTTTGACCTCGTGCCAACCCGACGCGCCGGCGACGATGAAGCCCAGGTCGCGGATCTGAGGTCGACCGGCTGATGGCCAATAAACTTCATTGACGATGCCAAAGCCGACCGTTGCCCAAACGCGGCTGGGGCCGAGCGCCGTCATCACCATGTCCTTCGCGCTCGACGTCCAGGTCGGGGCGATCCCCGGCCAGCCCGGCGGGACGAGTGAGCGCGCTGAATCGACGGTCGATGAAGTCATTTTTGCGGAACGGTGACGCCCAAGGACGGGCCGGTGATCGCAGCCGAGGCGAAACCAAGGTACAGCCCGATTTCTATTATGCCAACCATCGCAGCATGCCCGGCTTGTCGCTCGGCGGATTGCCGCCATCGGGCTCGAACTCATTCGCTTCGACACGCCAATGCGCCGGAGGCGCTTCTATTGACCTACGTCAAGGCAAGCCAAGGCTTCTTTTGTCAACCTGAGAAAAGGAGGAACAGCTTATGACTCGATCCAGATTCGCAATTGGCGCGGCGCTGGGCGCGTTGTTATCGCTTTCCGGTGCGCCCGCAGCATTCGCTCACTGCGACACCCTCGACGGCCCTGTCGTCGCCGCGGCGCGTGAGGCATTGGATCAAAACAATCCCAATCTCGTGCTGATCTGGGTCTCGAAGGAGAACGAGAACGTAATCACAACCGCCTTCGATAAGGCCGTTTCGGTCAGAAAGCTGAACCCGGCCGCAAAAGAAATGGCCGACATGTACTTCTTCGAGACCCTCGTCCGCATTCACCGGGCGGGCGAAGGCGCTCCGTATACGGGCCTCAAGCCCGCGGGTACGGATCTCGGTCCAGCCGTTCCCGCCGCCGACAAGGCGATTGCGAGCGGCGATGTGGCGCCCGTGGCCAAGCTGCTGATCGAGACGATGGAAGCGGGGCTGACCGGGCAATTCGAGAAGGTGCAGGCGCGCAAGACCTACGACAAAAACGACATCGCCGCCGGACGCGACTATGTCGAATCCTATGTCTCCTACGTTCACTACGTCGAGAGCCTGTACGACGCCGCGAAAGCGGACGTGCGCGGCCACTATGAGGAACGCGCGAGCGCGGCCGACCCGTCTGCCACAGCCTGCAAGTCCGAGTGAGTTGACCATGAGCACATCCATCGGCCAATCGCGCCCCGTCAAGCTGAACCGCCGCGAAGAGCAACAGACATACGATCCGGTCTCCCGCGCGCTGCACTGGCTGGTGTTCGGCCTCGTCGGATTGCAAGTCCTCGTCGGCTGGACCATGCCGGATATCCACCGAAATACGCCGCAGGAAGGGCTGGTGGATTGGCACCTGTCCATCGGCGCGGCGCTGATGCTGGTCGTCGTCATTCGACTGCTCTGGCGCTTGATCCATCCGGTGCCGCTGATGACAGGCCTCGCCCCGTGGGAGCGCATGCTCGCCAAGCTCACGCATGCGTTGCTCTATGTGCTGCTGCTCGTGATCCCGCTGCTCGGTTGGGCCGCGGCCAACTATTTCGGATTCCGGGTGACGCTGTTCGGGCTCGTGGAGCTGCCGGCCATCGCCAACAATACGATGGAATGGGCGCACGAGGCGGGCGACCTGCACGAGACATTGGTCAATGTGCTGCTCTATCTCGTGGGCCTGCACGTGCTGGCGGTCCTCTGGCATTATTTCATTCGGAGGGACGGTGTCCTGCAGCGCATGCTGCCGGGCATAGGGAGGCGCTAATCTGCGGAGGTTTAGGCGGGCGGTCAGGCAAAGGCAGACCGCGTTCGCCTCACCTCGCAAGCGGACACCAACCGCCGCTCGACTTCATGAGGGCAAGCCCGAGGCCTTGAGCGCGCGCCAGCCGAAATCGCGGCGTAGAATCCCTGCGGCCAGTCGATCTGCGCGATGGCGCGCATAGGCGGTCTGGGACAAATGTCCCGACTTTTGCATTCAAGACAGCAATCTTTGGCCGTAATCGGGACAATCGCATCACGACAACTTTCTCACGGAAGCGAACACTGGAGCCCAGTCTCCACGCTTTCGCGGATGGATATCAATGCAAGGTATAGCCAAGGTCGCAACCGTCTGTCTCATCCTGTTCAATGTTTCCGCAGGTTTCGCGGAGGAAACGCACAGAGACCTCGCTGGGCGGATCGAATTGCTCTCTTTCGAGTCTCTTACGCTGACCGACCACCAGTTTTTGACGGGCGACAAAGACGGCCCAGCCGTCACGATCACAGGTGAGTTGCGCCTACCGCAGGGAATTACCGGTCGGGTCCCGGCAGTCATCATCCTGCACGGTGCCGGAGGATTAATCGCCAGCAACGAACTGTGGTCTCGCATCTTGAACGCCATGGGGATTGCAACCCTCTCAGTCGACAGCCACTCGGGACGAAACTTGGACGTCATTTCAGCAAATCAAGGATCGCTGGGCTTCTTCGCGTACACGCTCGATGCATACCGCGCCCAGGCGTTGCTGGCGGCCCATCCCCGGATCGATCCCGAGCGAATCGCATTGATGGGCACATCCCGCGGTGCGCGAGCCGCTCTCTACGGCAGTCTCAAGCGGTTTCGCGACATGTGGGCATCAGGAAGGGATTTTGCGGCCTACATCGTGCTCTACGGCGCTTGTGATAGCCCCTACGTGATCGGGGAGAACGATGTCAGCGACCGCCCCATCCGCCAGTTTCACGGCGGGTCTGACGACGTGATAAGTATCGCGCCCTGCAGAAAATTCTACGAGCGTCTGCGAGCCAACGGCAAGGACGCACGCTTAACCGAGTTGCCCAATGCGTGGCACCTCTTTGACAATCCGGCCGTACCACGGGGCCCGATAGCCGCAAAAATCCAGACCTTGCGCTCTTGCGACGTGCGCGAAGAAACGCTTGGCGTGCTTATCGACATCGCGACGAGCCGGCCTTTCACTTGGGACGATTCCTGCGTCGGGACAAGCAGTCATATTGGATATGACGAGGGGGCGATGCGCTCCACGCACGCGGCCGTGAGTGAACTGCTTCGCGCCGTATTTAATTTGAACTGACGCGCCTGGCCGCGGTCGAGGACCGCGGCCAAGAAGCTGTTCTTCTCGCCCGCGCTTCCCAATGCCGCCGCAATGGCGGCAGCGCGGGAAACCGGTCAGGGCTTCAACGCACCGAAGCTACGGTTTTGAACCAGGCAACGTGCCGAACTTGACGAAGGATTTATCTGAACCTCTCGGATATTGCGGTAAGATCGGGCCGGATGGCAGCTCCGGTGCGGCATGTCGGCAAGCTCGCAGCAGGTCCGTTTCTGCGCCAGCCGCGATGGCACGCGCATTGCGTTCGTCGCCGGAGGATCCGGTCCGCCCCTGGTGCGCGCCGCGCCCTGGCTGTCGCACCTCGATCACGAACGACGCTGTCCCCTGTGGGGTCCGTGGTCCTCGGTGCTCGCGCGGCGCCACAGGCTGATCCGCTACGACGGCCGCGGCTGTGGGCTGTCAGATCGCGACGCGGCGGATTTCTCGCTCGAGCGGTGCGTCGAGGATCTCGAGGCGGTGATCGAGGCCTGCAAGATCGAACGTTTTGTTCTGTTCGGCGCCACAATCGGCGGGATTACGGCGCTCGCCTACGCAGCGCGACATCCCGAACGCGTCAGCCACCTGGTTATCGTCGGCGGTTTTGCAGTCGGCCGGATGGCACGCAATCCCCCCGAGCTGATCGAGGAGACAGCGCTTGAGCTCAAGGCGATCGAGCTCGGATGGCGGAACGACAATCCGGCCTTCCGACAGTTCTCCACGTCGCTGCTGATTCCGGACTCGACGGCCGATCAGGCTCGTTCGCTCAACGAACTCATGCGCGTCGCTGCGTCGCCACAAGTGGCGATCAGGCGCCTGCGGCCCTATCATCACGTTGATCTTCGCGACATGGCGAAGAAGATCAATTGTCCGACGCTTGTGTTCCATTCACGCGGCGACGCCCGCATACCGTTCGAGCAGGGACGTGATCTGGCGGCCCTCATACCGGGAGCGCGATTCGTCCCGCTGGAAAGCCGTAACCACTGGGTCGTGAACACCGAGCCTGCTTGGACGCGATTCGTCAATGAGGTCGATAATTTTCTGCCGGCACCGCCGCTTTCTCCGGAGGCGTTCAATGCTACCTTGTTCGATGCGCTGACGCCGCGCGAGTTGCAGGTCATCGACCTCGTCGCGGCTGGCCTCGACAACGGGACGATCGGACAGCGGCTCGGGATCAGCGGAAAGACGGTGCGAAATCGTGTCTCGACGATATTTAGCAAAATCGGCGTCAACACCCGACCTCAGGCGATCGTATGGGCGCGCGAGGCCGGGTTCGGCC
>DATEKH010000272.1:0-11699 GCA_035277525.1 Allostellaceae bacterium | reverse complement strand
CGGCCGATGCCGCGGCTCGATCCCGTAATCAGTGCGACCTTGCCTTCGAGCTCAAGCTCCATTGCCCCCTCCCGACAATCGGCGGCGACCATAGCGCAACTGCGCGCTCTATGGCATTGCCGGCCGATCTGAGGTAAGACCGCGCGTCAGGAGGGCGGGTGCGGGCGTGACCAGAGGCGGGCTTTTCTTAAGCTTCGCTGCCGCGTCGGCGGCGGCTTTTCTCTCCTTTGCCGCGGTCGCGGCCGAGGGCGACGACGTGTTCGCGGTGTCCGTGCCGGTCGATGCGACGGCCGACAGCGCCAGCGCCGCGCGCGACGCGGCCCGGCTCGACGGCGAGCGCCGCGCCTATGCGGCGCTGTTGGACCGCATCACCCTGGCCTCGGATCGGGCGAAGCTCGCGGCCCCGAGCGATGCCGACCTCAACACCGTGATCCAAGGCTTCGAGGTCGCCAATGAGCGCCGTTCGACGGTGCGCTACCTCGCCGACTACACCTTCCATTTCAGCGCCAACGCGGTGGAGCGGCGGCTGCGCGCGGCCGGCGTGCCCTTCGCGGTCACGCGGTCGAGGCCGGTGCTCGTTCTGGCGGTGCTCGAATCCGGCAGCGGCCCGGTGCTATGGGACGACCCCAATCCTTGGCGCGACGCGTGGAGCGCCGCCAAGCCGCCCCAGGGCCTCGTGTCCCTGGTCTTGCCGCTCGGCGAGATCGAGGATGTTAGCGCGATCGACGCGGCGGGCGCCGACAAGGGCGACGATCAGAAGCTTCAGGCGATCTCGGCGAATTACGGGCACGACGACGTCCTCGTCACGCGCGCGACGATCACCGCCGCGGGCGCGGGCAAAACCGTGAGCGTCAGCAGCACGCGCTTTTCTCCGGGCTCGCCCGGCGGCGAGCAGAGCTGGGCCGCGAGCTACATCGCCAATCCGGGCGAAAGCGATCAGGACCTCCTCGCGCGCGCCGTCGCCGGCACCGCGGCGCAGGTGCAGGAAGCCTGGAAGAAGGCGAACATCATCAATTACAGCCAGACCGGCACGCTGACCGTCGCGGTGCCGACCGGCGATCTGCAGAGCTGGCTCGCCATTCGCGACCGCCTTGCCGCGATTCCGGCGATCCAAAGCACCGAGCTGCTGGCGATCGACCGGCAGCGGGCGGTGGTGACGCTGCATTACGCGGGCGATGCGACGCAGCTCAAGACCGCGCTCGCGCAACGCAATCTCGATCTGAGCGGCGCCGATCCCGACTGGATTCTGCGCCGCGGCGGCGC
This sequence comes from Allostellaceae bacterium, assembly GCA_035277525.1. Classification (GTDB taxonomy): domain Bacteria; phylum Pseudomonadota; class Alphaproteobacteria; order ATCC43930; family CGMCC-115725; genus CAIKMD01. Next base: position 10,436 of record DATEKH010000272.1, on the reverse strand, counting down.
GCCGCAAAGTGGCGGTCCGGCGCCCGCGACGCCGGCGCAATGAACCTTGCCAATCTCGTTACCCTGGCGCGGCTCTTCGCCGTGCCCGTTGTCGTGTGGCTCATCCTGTCGGACAATTTCGCCGCGACCTTCTGGGTGTTCGTCGCCGCGAGCATCTCCGATGCGATCGACGGCTACATCGCCAAGCGCTTCGATCAGCGCACGGATTTCGGCGCTCTGGCCGATCCGATCGCCGACAAGACGCTGATCGTGACGCTGTTCGTCACGCTCGGTATCGCCGGCCGCCTGCCGAATTGGCTCGTGATCATGGTGGTGTTCCGCGATTTCCTCATCATCGGCGGCTTCCTCCTCGCGGTGGCGCTCGCCCAACCGGTCAATTGGCGGCCGCTTTTCATCAGCAAGCTCAATACCACGCTGCAGCTCATCCTGATCGCCGTTGCGCTCGCCGAATCGGCCTTCGGCTTCAACAGCGACGGCGTGATTTTGGCGCTCATCTATCTCGTCGCCGCAACGACGATCGTGTCGGGCGGCGGCTATCTCGTGCGCTGGGGACGCGTGCTCGCCGGCAGGGAGGCGAACCCATGAGCGGTGCCCGCCAACTCTTCTTCTGGCTGAGCGCGCTCGCCGTCTTTTTCCTCCTGCTGCATTTGCTGAGCGGCATGCTTCTGCCTTTCGTCGCCGGGCTCGCGATCGCCTATCTCCTGGCGCCGCTGGTCGCGATGTTGACGCGGTGGGAGGTGCCCCGCGCGCTGGGCGCGCTTCTCGTGCTGTTGGCATTCCTTCTCGCCGTGGTCGCGGTGATCGTCCTGATCGTGCCGGTGATCGAGCTCCAGGCCGCGGAATTGGCACGCAACGCGCCGGCGGCGGTGGCTTTCGTCCGCGCCCAACTCCAGGCGCTGCTCGATCTGGCGCAGCAGAAGCTGCCGCCCGAGGATCTTGCCAAGGTGCACGACATGGTCGGCACCTGGACGGGCGCCGCGCTCACCTGGGCTGCCGGCCTCGCCCAACGTCTGCTTACCAGCGGCATCGCCCTGGCCAACATTCTGACGCTGCTGCTGATCACGCCGCTCGTCGCCTTCTTCCTGCTGCGCGATTGGGACAAGATCACGGCGCGGATCGATCTCTGGCTGCCGCGCGCCTATGCGCCCACGATCCGCGAGGAGATGCGCCTCGTCGACGAGACCATCGCCGGCTATATCCACGGCCAGGCGATCGTGAGCCTGATCGACGGCGTCTATTACGCCGTGGCGCTCAGCCTCTTGGGACTCGACTTCGCCTTCATCATCGGCCTCGTCGTCGGAATTCTCTCCTTCATCCCCTATATCGGCGAGGCGACGGGGCTGATTCTCGCGGGCGGGCTTGCGGCCATGCAGTTCGGCTCATGGACCAAGGTCGCGATCGTCGCCGCGATCTTTCTCTTCGGCCACCTCGTCGCCGGCAATGTGCTTCAGCCCAAGCTCGTCGGCGCGCGTGTCCATCTTCATCCGGTCTGGGTGATCTTCGCCTTGCTCGCCTTCGGCGCCTTGTTCGGCTTTCTCGGCGTGTTGCTGGCGCTGCCGGCAGCGGCTGTCACCGGCGTGCTGGTTCGTTTCGCCCTGAGCCGGTATCTCGCGAGCGCGCTCTACGATCCCAGCCGGTCGGGCCCGAGCGGCCCGCGGTGATTTGGCGGTGACGCAGCTTCCGCTCGATTTGATCCACCGCACCGCGCTTGGCCGGGCCGATTTCCTGGTTGCGCCTTGCAATGCGGCGGCGCTCGCGTGGCTCGACCGCTGGCCGCACTGGCCGGGTCCGGCGCTGGCGCTGTACGGGCCCGAGCGGAGCGGCAAGACCCATCTCGCCGAGGTCTGGCGGGCGCGCGCCGGAGCGGTGTTGATCGAGCCGGTGGGCCTTGCCTCGGCTTTGGTCGCTGAGCGTCTCGGCGCGGCGCGCGCCGCGGTCATCGACGATGCCGAGCGGGCGGATGAAGAGGCGCTGCTGCATCTCTACAATCTCCTCGCCGAGCGCCAGGGCCATCTTCTGGTGGTCGCGCGCCAGCCGCCGGCGCACTGGCAGATCGCGCTCGCCGATTTGCGCTCGCGGCTGCTCGCCGCGCCCGCGGTCGCGGTCGAGCCGCCCGACGAGGCGGTGCTGGGCGCCGTGCTGGTGAAGCTCTTCGCCGACCGCCAGCTAACCGTGGGCGAGGGCGTGATCCCCTATCTTCTCGTGCAGCTCGAGCGTTCCTTCGCTGCTGCCGAGGCGGCGGTCGCGGCGCTCGACGCCGCCTCGCTCGCCGATCGGCGCGCCATCACCGTGCCGCTCGCGCGCCAGGTGCTCACTCGGCTTGGCGCTCGCGGTCCGGGCTGAGCGTCTCGGGCGCTTGAAAGAGCCAAAGCTTAGCGCCGCGCCAGCGCAGCCCGGTCCATTGCCCCTCGATCCGCAACACCGCCAGGGCAGCGGTCGGGAACTCCTCGGCCATGCGCCCCGGATTGGCCGCGAGCCGCACGGCCAGTTCCTGGAGCCCGGGATTATGGCCGACGAGGAGGACGCTTTGGGCGGTCTCCGGCACCTCCCGCAGCCGGCGCAGCAGCGCCGCGGGTTCGGCCAGATAAAGCTCGTCCTCATAGGCGATCCGGGGCTCCGGGCGGAACGCCGGCAAAATCCGCTCCAGGGTTTCGCGCGTCCGGACGGAGGGGGAGCACAACACCAGCTCCGGCACCGGCTTGAGGCCCGCGAGGAACGTCGCCATGGCCTGCGCCGCCTTGCGGCCGCGCTTGGTCAAATGCCGGCCGGCATCGCCCTCGGGCGAGTGGGCTTCGGCCTTCGCGTGCCGCAGGAGATAGATCGTCTTCACCGCCCGGTTCCTCGCCCTCGCCCAAGCCTGAGGCAGGGCGCAATGACATGTTCATCTTGGCGTTATAGACTGAACGTTAAACGCTTGGAACGGAGTTGGTTTCATGGCGCAGGCAAAGCCGGCAGGCGACCTCCGGATCGACGAGCATGCGCCGGAGCGGTTCATCAATCGCGAGCTGTCCTGGCTCGCCTTCAACGAGCGCGTCCTCGCCGAGGCGGGCGATGCGCGCCAGCCCCTGCTCGAGCGCCTGCGCTTCCTCTCGATCTCGGCCAACAACCTCGACGAGTTCTACATGGTGCGCGTCGCCGGCCTCAAAGGCCAGGTCCTGGCCGGCATCGCCACGCCGAGCCAGGACGGGTTGACGCCGGCGCAGCAATTGGAGGCGATCGCGCGCCGCGCCGGCAAGCTCATGCGCGATCAGCAAGAGGTGCTGCGCGAATTGCGCGCGCTGCTGGGCGAGGCCGGGCTCGCCGTGGTGGGGGCCAAGGATCTCTCGCCCGAGGACAAGGCCTTCGTCACCGAGCGCTTCTGGGCCGAGGTCTTCCCGGTGCTGACGCCGCTCGCGGTCGATCCCGCCCATCCGTTCCCCTTCATCGCCAATTGGGGGCTGGGCTTCGCGCTCCAGCTCGCGCGCGGCAGCGACGGCAACCGCATGGAAGCGCTGCTGCTGGTGCCGCAGACCATCGCGCGCTTCATCCGCCTGCCCGGCAAGACGCTGCGCTTCATCGCGCTCGAGGACGTGATCGGCGAATTCCTCGATCATCTCTTCCCCGGCTTCTCGGTCATCGGCAAGGGCATGTTCCGCATCCTGCGCGACAGCGAGGTTGAGGTCGAGGAAGAAGCCGAGGATCTGGTGCGCCTCTATGAGAGCGCGCTGAAGCGCCGCCGCCGCGGCAATGTGATTCTGCTCTGCGTCGAAGCGGGCATGCCGGAGGATTTGCGGCTTTTCCTCGGCGAGAAGCTCGACGTGTCGGAAAGCGACGTGATCGCGCTCGACGGGCTCCTGGGCCTCACCGATCTGCGCTGGCTCGTGGTCGACGAACGGCCCGACCTGCTCTACACGCCGTACAATCCGCGCTTCCCCGAGCGCATTCGCGATTACGGCGGCGATTGCTTCGCCGCGATCGGCGCCAAGGACATCATCGTCCACCACCCCTATGAGAGCTTCGACGTGGTGGTGCAGTTCGCCCGCCAGGCCGCGCGCGATCCCTCCGTCGTCGCCATCAAGCAGACGCTCTATCGCACCAGCGACGACAGCCCGATCGTGCGCGCGCTGATCGAGGCGGCCGACGCCGGCAAGTCGGTGACGGCGCTCGTCGAGCTGAAGGCGCGGTTCGACGAGGAAGCCAACATCAAATGGGCACGCGATCTGGAGCGCGCCGGCGTTCAAGTGGTCTACGGCTTCATCTCGCTGAAAACCCATGCCAAGGTCGCGCTCGTGGTGCGCCGCGAGGGCGGGGCGGTGCGTTCCTACGTCCATTTCGGGACCGGGAACTATCACCCCTATACCGCCAAGGTTTACACCGATCTGAGCTTCTTCACCTGCGAGCCGGCGCTGTGCCGCGACGCGGCGCGCCTCTTCAACTACATGACCGGCTACGCGACGCCCGCGACCTTGGAAAAGATCGCGGTGGCGCCGCTCACGCTGCGCCATCGGCTCGGCGAGCTGATCGACGCCGAGATCGCGCATGCGCGGGCGGGCAGGCCGGGCCAGATCTGGGCGAAGCTCAACGCGCTGGTCGATCCCGGCATGATCGATCACCTCTATCGCGCCTCGGAGGCCGGCGTCAGGATCGACCTCATCGTGCGCGGCATCTGCTGTCTGCGGCCCGGCCTGCCGGGTCTTTCCGCCAACATCCACGTCAAGAGCATCATCGGCCGCTTTTTGGAGCATGGCCGCATCGTCTGCTTCGGCAACGGCCATGCCTTGCCCTCGCCCGAGGCCAAGGTCTTCATCTCCTCGGCGGATTGGATGCCGCGCAATCTCGACTGGCGAGTCGAGGCGCTCGTGCCGATCGAGAACGAGACCGTGCATCGCCAGGTCCTCGAAGAGATCATGGTCCATTCGCTGCAGGACGAGGCGCAGAGCTGGGATCTCGACGGCGACGGCGTTTACCATCGCGTCAGCGAGGACCCGGCGGCCTTCAGCGCCCACAACTATTTCATGACGAATCCGAGCCTCTCCGGCCGCGGCAGCGCGCTGCAGCGACGCGCCGCCCCCCGCCTTGTCGCGCAAAGGCCGAAGCGCTAGCTATAGCCGAATGGGCGTGGATCAGATCAGGCGACGATGACGCGCCGTCTCGCATCGGCGATCGAAACCTCGACGCAGCCCTACAGCGTCGCCGTCATCGATATCGGCTCGAATTCGCTCCGGCTCGTGGTCTATGACGCGCCGCGCCGCGCCGCGCATACGCTCCTCAACGAGAAGGTGATGTGCGGGCTGGGACGCGGCCTCGAGAAGACCGGCAGGCTCAGCGCCGAGGGCGTGACGCTGGCCAAGGCCAATCTCCAGCGCTTCGTCGCCTTGGCGCGCGCCGCGGGCGCCGCGCGGATCGACGTGCTCGCGACCGCGGCGGTGCGCGACGCCGAGGACGGCGCCGGCTTCGTCAACGACATCGAGAAGCGCCTCGGCATCCGCGTGCGCGTGCTGCCGGGTGCCGAGGAGGGACGGCTCTCGGCGCTTGGCGTGCTGGCCGGAATTCCCGGCGCCGCCGGCGTGGTCGGCGATCTGGGCGGCGGCAGCATCGAGCTCGCGGCGGTCGGCGCCGGCAAGGTCGGCTCGATCGCAACCTTGCCGATCGGACCGTTGCGCCTCGTCGAAGAGGCCGAGGACGAGAAGGACCTCAAAGACATCATCGACCGTCATCTCCAGAGCGTCGCCTGGCTCGATCGCATCGAGGAGCAGCGCTTTTATGCGGTCGGCGGCGCGTGGCGCGCGATCGCGCGCATCCATATGGAGCAGCACGGCTATCCGCTGCACATCATCCAGGCCTACACGCTGCAGCGCGTCGAGGCGCAGAACTTCCTCGATCTGATGGCGCGGCAATCGCGCAAATCGCTCGAGAAAATCTCGACGATCTCGCGCAAGCGCTTGGAGGTGGTGCCGCTCGCGGCCCGCATCCTCGCGCGCATCCTCAGGCGCATCAACGCCAAGGAGGTCGTGTTCTCGGCCACCGGCCTGCGCGAGGGCCATCTCTACAGCCTGATGGACGCGGCGCAGCAGCGCGTCGATCCGCTGCTAGCGGCCTGCGTCGAGGAGGCGCGCGCCACGCCGCGCTTCGGCGAGGATGCCGAGGCGCTGATCGCCTGGAGCGCGCCGCTCTTCCCGAAGGAGACGGCCGAGCGGCTGCGCCTGCGCCGCGCCGCCTCGCTCCTCGGCGACATCGCGTGGCGCGATCATCCCGATTACCGCGCCGAGCAAGCGATGCGCCATGCGCTCTACATGCCGGTGGGCGGGCTCGATCACGCCGAGCGCGCCTTTCTCGCGGCGAGCCTGGCGGCGCGCTATGGCGGCGGCGCGCTGATCGATAGCGTGCCCTCGATGCGCCTGCTCGATGGCGGAGAGCGCGACGCGGCCCGCGCCATCGGCCTTGCGCTCCGTCTCGCCTATACGCTGACCGGCGGCGTTCCCGGATTGCTCGATGGCAGCGCCGTGAAGCTCACCGACAGCAAGCTGGTCCTAACGCTCCTCTCCGACAACGCGCTGCTCGCCGGCGAGGCGGTGCAGCGCCGGCTCGACGCGCTCGGCAAGACGCTCGGCCGCAGCACCGAGCTGAAGCGGGTCTAGCGCCGGTGTCGCGGGTCCGCGTCGCGGGGTTTTCGCTTTCGCTCGACGGCTTCGGCGCCGGTCCCGAGCAGAGCCTAGAAGACCCGCTCGGCAAGCGCGGCCTGGAGCTTCATGGCTGGTTCTTCGATACGCGCAGCTTTCGCGCGATGATCGGACAGGGCGGCGGGGCGGACGGCATCGATGAGTCCTACGCCGCGCGCGCGATGGCGGGATTCGGCGCGTTCATCCTCGGGCGCAACATGTTCGGACCGGTGCGTGGCGCATGGCCCGACGAATCGTGGAATGGCTGGTGGGGCGACAACCCGCCCTATCACGCGCCGGTGTTCGTGCTGACGCATTATCCGCGCGATCCCGTCACGATGGCGGGAGGAACCACCTTCCATTTCGTCACGGACGGGATCGCCGCCGCGCTGGAGCGCGCCAGGGCGGCGGCGGGCGGACGCGATGTCAAGATCGGCGGCGGCGTCGCGACGGTACGGCAATATCTCGAAGCGGGCGCGGTGGACGAGCTTCACCTCGCCATTTCGCCGGTCGTGCTCGGCCGCGGCGAAGCGTTTTTCGCCGGCATCGATCTGCCGAAGCTCGGCTTTCGCGTGATCCAGCATGTCGCCGGCGAGAAGGCGATGCATATCGTCCTTGGCCGGTAGCGGGACGCCTCGCCGGCCGGTTAGATAAGGCTCAGCGGCTGAATTCAAGGTTGTCACTCCCGCGCGAGGCAACCGCATCGCCGGACATCGGCCGTGCGTCCCTCGACTGCTCGCCTTCGCTCTCGCTCCAGCTCGCGCTCGGGATGAGGAACTTTTCTTAATGCCTTTACCAATTTCCCTCATCCCGAGCGAAGTCGAGGGACGCAAGATCTTTCTGCAGCGAAGCCTACTGCGCGGCGGCGCTTGCGGAGGCCTCGAGCCGCACCAGCTTCGTCCGCTTGCCCGATGCGGTGAGCGCGAGCCGGCCATGCTTCAAATCGAGCGCGTCGCGCCCGAAAATTTCCAGGCGCCAGCCGCCGAGCGCCTTGACCGGCGCGCGGTCGTCGGCGGCGAGGAGCTCGAGATCCTCGGCGTCGGCGATGAGGCGCGGCGCCACCTCGTTCTCTTCGGCGCGCAGCTTGAGGAGCACGCGCAGCAGATCGATCAGCGGACCGATGCCTTGCGGCGGCTCGCGCCGCGGCGCGGGCTCAGGGTATTGGCTTTCGGGCATCGACCGCACCCGCTCCACCACGGCGAGAATCTCGGCGCCGAACTTGCCTTCGGCGAAGCCCTTGCCGAGGCCGCGCGAGCGCGCGAGCTCCGCGGCGCTCGCCGGGGCATGCGCCGCGATCTCGAGGAGCGATTCATCGCGCAGCACGCGGCTGCGCGGCAGGTCGCGTTGCTGCGCCGTCGCCTCGCGCCATTCCGCCAAGGCCTGGGCCAGCGCCAGCATGCGGCGGTTGCCCGAGCGCAGCTTCAAGCGCCGCCAGGCCTGGGCGGGATCGAGGCGATAGGTCTCGGGGTCGGTCAGGGCCGCCATCTCTTCGTCGAGCCAAGAGGCGCGGCCGGTTTTCTCGAGCCGCGCCGCGAGCTTCTCGTAGACCGCGCGCAGCGGCACGACATCGGCCATGGCATAGCGGAGCTGGCGCTCGGTCAGGGGACGCTGCGCCCAATCGGTAAAGCGCGAGGATTTGTCGATCGCGGCGCCGGCGAGGCGGCTCGCCAAGGTCTCATAGCTCGCGGCCTCGCCGAAGCCGCACACCATGGCGGCGACCTGGGTGTCGAAGAGCGGCGCCGGCACCGCGCCGGTCATCTTGACGAAAATCTCGATGTCCTGGCGCGCGGCGTGGAACACTTTGAGGACGCGCGGGTCGGCCATCAACTGGAACAGCGGCGTCAAATCCATGCCCGACGCGAGCGGATCGATCGAGGCGGCCTCCTCCGGACCGGCGATCTGAACGAGGCAGAGGATCGGCCAAAAGGTGCGATCCCGCATGAACTCGGTGTCGACGGTGATGAAGGAAGCGGCGGCCTGGCGGCGGCAAAACGCGGCAAGCGCGTCGGAATCGGCGAGAAGGGTCATCGCGGGGCGCTATACACCAAAGCCGGGACGGGGGCCACCCGGACGCGAGAGGGGCGGAGGATGCTGAAAAAACGCGCGGGCTGGAGCGGCTTCAGCGAGGCTGCAATCGACCCTCTCCCGCCGGGGTGCGGAGAGGGTCGGTCTCGCGTTCAACGTGCCCTCTCTCTGTAGAGATGTTTTCTACGACTGGTCTGATACTTCCTGACGAGCCGATTTGAACCATCGGGCCAAGCGCTTTCGCGCCTGGGCGCGGGTCAGGGACGCGTCCTTCCTCGACGGCTCTCTCACCCCGCGCGATTCCTTGGAGGAGCTTCGAACGGCGATCACTTTCAGACTTCGGAGCGCCCGACCGAATCGATTTCTTCATTCTGGGATATCCCAAATCCTCTTCACCGCGCGCCGCACCAAGAAAGAAGATAGTCAAAGATGATTTCTTCTCGCTGGCATCGATGCTCGCGTCTCCTCAATCCAAATCCCGCTTATCGCCGGGCCGCAGCCGCGCTCGTTTTCCGGCCTTCGCAAGGATCGCCTTGGCGCGGCCCGGTGTCGCGCCGCCCGCGCCGCGAAATACCGCCCCGCTTCGCTCTCGGCACCGACGCGAGAGGCGAGCGCGATGGCAATGTATTGATTGGGACTCACGCCGGCCTTGGCCGCTTGCGCGCTGGCCTTTTCCTTCAGGTCGTCCGGCAAGCGGAGCGGAAAACTCGTCATCGACCGGTCCTCCTCAAAACCACGCCCGGCCTTTCGACTGCAATACCGAAAATCTTCTCTGACCCCTTTCTTTGTCTTTCTTTCTCACCCCGCTTCTTTCTCTATCTGGCGATTAGAGCGGCTGAAACCCGGGTGGTAGTCGCGTCATTAATTCGAGGATACCGCGCAAGCCGGCGCTGGTTCTAAATCGCACGCAAGCGAATCGGCAGTATAGATGAGCAAGGTACCTCCTCCCGAATTTTTGCCTGGCTTACCTTGCGTCTCGAGAGCATGGAATAAAACGAGGGATTCCTGATAACCCACATGCACGCGCTTTAGTTGGCCGTTTTCTTCCCACCTGCAAAAAGTTGCTTCGATTTCCGGTATGCGTCTTATTGAGGCCATCTTATAGTATTGAATACATCTCAAGTCGGTAACTGAGATTTTGGGGCCCGGTCGCCCGTCGTGTTCTTTCAAAATCAGCTTAGCCGCTGCGGCGGACTGCTCGGCCGTCAACGGTTTCCAATCATCGCAAAATGCCTTTGGCGAAAAGAAGGTCACACCCACCAATACGAGTGCACACACTGAGCTGGATCGCGCCTCAAGCACCCTGCGCACCTTCGCCCAATTTCTCTTGCTTTGGGTATCATCCCGATCTTGAGTCATGAATCACCCAAACGAAAAGCGGGTTCTACGATTCCTTTCCCTTGAACGTAGCATGGCATGTGAAGCCGCCTCGGGCCGGCAGGGGCGGCGTGAAGACGCGCTGATAGGCCCCGTCGATGGCGGAGCCGGCGACGTGGCCGGAGAACGTGGCGGTGCCGGATCTCGATGTCGCGAACGAGCAGTTGAACGTCCCGTCCGCCTTCAGCGGCCCGACGCACTTGCCTAGATCGTCAGCCGCAGTCACCCTGCCCTGCTCCACGTCGACTTCGACGCTTTTCGGGATATCTGCGCATTGCGGCGCCTGGCCCACGGGGATCGACATCTGCGCCACGTACTTTCCATCGGCGTAGGCCGTGCCGATCATCGATGCGGCGAGCGCCAATACCGACACTGCGGTCGCCGCTCTACGCGCAT